>JAJRWU010000122.1 GCA_024276655.1 Planctomycetota bacterium | reverse complement strand
GTCCAAGCTGCATGGCGTGAGCGCCTACGCCTACTTCCGCGACCGCCTCTGCGGCCGCTTCCACCTCCCCTCCCTCGCCACAATCATCAAATCCGCCGCCCAAGCCGCCGCCCACGAACCGTGCTAGCGTTGAGAGGATACGTTCGGACGTTGTTTTTGCCTCCCCGATTCGTTAGGCTGCCGCTTGAACGTATCAATCTATTGAATGGAGGCCAAACCGATGCTTCAGGTGCTGGGAGGGAATACTGGCGGGGCAGGGCGGTTTTCACGCCGACGATTACTCGAAGCCGGCGGCGCCGGCTTGTTGGGCGTCTCGCTGG
The DNA here is from genome assembly GCA_024276655.1 of Planctomycetota bacterium. GTDB lineage: Bacteria > Planctomycetota > Planctomycetia > Pirellulales > Pirellulaceae > SZUA-33. The sequence continues at coordinate 53,479 of JAJRWU010000122.1, read as the reverse complement.
CGAAAGTATTGGCCGCCGAAGCGACGCTGCCGTTCCAGAACGCACGCGCCAAATCGGTCATCTTTTTGAATCTATTCGGCGGGCCCAGCCAACTCGAAACGTTCGACCTCAAGCCCGACGCTCCCAGTAAAATTCGCGGCCCTTTCAAGCCAACGCCCTCGCGCACCGGCGGGCTGCTGATCAGCGAGCATCTTTCGCGTTGCGCGGCAGTTTCGGATAAGTTCGCTGTCGTGAAGACGATGTCGCATCCGTTTAACGACCATAGCGGCGCCGGGCATTACATCCAAACGGGGCGAAAATGGCACTTGCCGATCGGCGGCGGTTTCAATGTAACGCCCAAGGATTGGCCGGCCATGGGCGCCGTGGTGAAAATGCTTTCGGAGAAAACGGCCGGCGGTCGGTCGGCGAAATTGCCGCCCTATGTGGTGGCGCCGAACTTTCTCGGCCGTTTGCAGGAATACAAGGTGCAATTGCGTCGGCCCGGCGAAACGGCCGGTTGGCTGGGCCGGGCTTTCGATCCTCTGGTGACGCGCATCGACAAACGCGAAGCCAAGGACAATCCCTATTTTCGCGACTGCACCGACGCCGAACTCCGCTTCGAAATCGAAGGGCTGCAAACGCGCGAAGGCATCACGCTGGAACGCTTGGGCCAGAGGCGGTCGTTGCTCCAACAGTTCGACCAGCAGCGGCGTTTGGCGGATCGGAGCCGTGAAATCGGCGCCTACGATCAATTTCGCCAGCAGGCCATGGCGCTCGTGTCTTCGCCGAAAACACGTCAGGCGTTCAACATACAGAGCGAACCCGACAAACTCCGCGACCAATACGGCCGTAATCTGTTTGGGCAATCGACGCTCGTGGCGCGGCGTTTGGTCGAAGCCGGCGTGCGGTTCGTCACCGTGCATTACGATTGTGTGGACGGCTACAGTTGGGATTCGCACCGCAGCAGCCAATACCTGGAGAAACATCTTCTTCCGGGACTCGACATGGCGTTGTCGGCGCTCTTGACCGATCTCGACCAGCGCGGCTTGCTCGACGAAACGCTGGTCGTCGCGATGGGTGAAATGGGCCGCACTCCCCAAGCCAACGACAAATGGGGACGTGGCCATTGGAGCACGCTCTTTCCCGCCGTGATTGCGGGCGCCGGCATTCGCGGGGGCGTTGTTTACGGCGAAACCGATAAAGACGCCGCCTACGCGTTGGAGAATCCTGTCAGTCCTGAAGACTTGGCCGCCACCATTTTTCACGCCTTGGGAATCGACCCGGCCTATCGTATCTACGACGCCCAACAGCGGCCTCATGAAATCGTCTCCGGCGGCTCGCCCTTGTTCGACCTCTTTGGTTAGGCGCCGCGAAAAAAGGCGCCGTTCTTTCAGCGAAAAAGCCCGGCATTTCCAAAATGCCGGGCTTTTATGTTTGCCAACGGAATTCACCGTGTCGTTGCGTTATACTTCATACGGCTAGCAATGGCTCGTTTAACGGCAAGCCGAAGGCGGCTGCGTTTTGAGCCCACACGTACGGCCAAGGAAAAAACGCAGTCGCCTTCGGCTTGCCGTTAAACGAAAAAAACGACATTTTCAACCGTGCGCGGTATATTCACCAAGATGTCCGACCCTCCGAAGCCGCCTGTAGTCATAAAGCGGCGAAGTTTGCGAGCCACGCTGGCCTACGACGGATCCAACTACGCCGGTTGGCAGGTGCAGCTTCGCGCCCGCACGCTGCAAGGCGTGTTTGAACAGGCCTTGCATAAGATCACGAAGGAAGAAGTTCGCGCCACTGCGAGCGGCCGCACCGATGCCGGAGTCCATGCGTTGGGCCAAGTCGTGGGATTTTCGGCGAAGTGGCGCCCCGAAGCTTCAGTCATGGCCGCCGCGCTCAACGCCAGCTTGCCCGCCGACATGCATGTATGGGGCGTCGAGGAAGCGCCGCTCGGTTTTCACGCCATTCGAGATGCGCGGAGCAAGCGGTATCGTTACGTCATTCACGATGCCGACCAGCCAGACATTTTCTCCCGACTATACGTCTGGCAGACCGGCCATCGGCTGGATGAAAACGCCATGCGCGAGGCTGCCGCCTACTTGCTCGGCGAACACGATTTCGCCAGCTTCGAAACCGCCGGCTCCCAGCGCGCCACCACCGTGCGCACCATTACCGATCTGCAAGTCGAACGAGAAGGCGAACGCATCGTGATCGAAGTTGCCGCCAACGGGTTCCTGTATAATATGGTCCGAAACATTGTTGGCGCGTTGTATGAAGTGGGTCGCGGCGCGCGGGCGGCCGCTTGGCTGGACGACGTCTTGGCGGCGCGTAGCCGCCGCAGCGCGGGAGTAACCGCGCCGCCGCAAGGTTTATTTTTGGCGCACGTCGATTACGATCAATAGAAGCCCGCCGCGAAAAGCAAATGGCAACTCCGCGGTGAAGCCGCGGAGTTCACAACGGGACCGCAAATCCCAAAAAACTGGTGGAGCAGGGCAGGGCAGGGCAGGGCAGGGCAGGGCAGGGCAGGGCGGTTGCGGGCAGGGCAGGGCAGTTGTGAGCCGGGCAGGGGGGCTGGCCGCGAAACCGAAACCACACACTAAAAACATAGCAAATAGAGTGCATTATCGCCATGCGCATCGCTCATGTCATTACGCGCATGATTATTGGGGGCGCCCAGGAAAACACGCTCTACAATTGCGCCGATCTGATCCAACATTACAACGACGAAGTGCTGTTGCTCACCGGTCCGGCTGTTGGCCCCGAAGGCGATTTGCACGACCGCATTCGAGCGGCGGGAGTGCCGGTCAAGCTGCTACCCGAATTGCGGCGGGAAATCGATCCGCTGCGCGATTGGCGGGCGCTGTCGAAAATTCGCCAAACGCTCGCTGAGTTCCGGCCCGATGTCGTCCACACGCACAGCGCGAAGGCCGGTTTTCTCGGCCGGCTCGCCGCTTGGAATCTGCGTGTGCCGGCGATCATTCACACCGTCCACGGCGCGCCGTTCCATGCTTACCAGGGCAGGGGGGCGCGCACGCTGTTTCGCTGGTGTGAGACGCTGGCCGCGCGGCGTTGCCATCACCTAGTGAGCGTGGCCGACGCCATGACCGACTTGCTCGTGGCGGCCGGCGTGGCGCCGCGGAGCAAGTTCACCACGGTGTACAGCGGGATGGAGGTCGAACCGTTTCTCGAGGCACACCAACACCGTGAAGCGGCGCGGGCTGAATTCGGTTTTCGTCCGGAGCAGGTGGTGGTCGGCAAGATCGCCCGGCTATTTCATCTCAAAGGACATATGTATTTGATAGAGGCGGCCAAGCGAGTGGTCGCCGTACAGCCGAACGTGCATTTTCTCTTGGTGGGCGATGGCGTTCTTCGCGGGCAGTTTGAAAGCCAGATTCGCCAAGCCGGACTCGCGGACCATTTCCACTTTACGGGTCTAGTCGCGCCGGCGCGCATTCCGTATTGCCTCTCCGCGATGGACCTTCTCGCCCACACCAGCCTTCGGGAGGGGCTCGCGCGCACGCTGCCGCAAGCGCTCATCGCGGGCAAGCCGGTGGTGAGTTACGATATTGACGGCGCTCGGGAAGTGGTCATTCCCGGCGAAACCGGTTATTTGTTGCAGCCTCAGGCGATCAACGAACTGGCCTCGGCAATCGTCGCGCTGGCAAAAGACCAGGCTTTGCGCGAGCACCTCGGCGCCGAAGGGCGAGAACGATTCACCGACCAATTTCGTCATGAAACCATGACCCGCCGCATCCGGGAAATCTATCAAGAGACGCTTCGGGGCGGGGCGATGAATTTTAGGGCAGGGCAGGGCGGTTGCGACAATTTTCCCTGACCTTTCTTTCGTCGGGTCGCTAAGATAAAATTAACAGTGTTTCGAGTGGCTGGCGCTTTTGCATCGACCAAATGCAACGCCTCGGCTTGTGGCCGCTAGAGGCGAGTGGTTTTCAATGTTCTGAACGGAAGAAAATCGGTGTCTAAATCGTTTGAATATATCGGCTCGTATCGCCTTCTGCGGCAGCTCAACACGGGCCGCTCCGCCCAGGTTTGGGAAGGCGTCAAGGACGGCAAGCATTACTGTGTCAAGTTTCTCAACGAAGACATGAAGGCCGACAAACAATGCGTGGCTTTTTTGCACACGGAATATGAAGCCGGCAAGGAAATGGATCATCCTCGCGTGATCAAATTGCTCGAAGGCCATATGACGGGCAACCCGCCTTCGATCATCATGGAGTATTTCGACGCCCTCAACCTCAAGCAGCTTCTGTGGCAGGGTGAAAAATGGGTGATTCCCTCGATGTATCAAATCGTTGAAGGTTGCGCTGAGGGCTTGGCTTATTTTCATCGCAAGGGTTGGGTGCATCGGGATGTCAAACCCGACAACTTCCTTTGCAATCGGGAGTGCGAAGTCAAGCTGATCGACTTTTCGATCGCGCAGCGTCCCAAGAAAGGGCTCGGTGCGTTGTTCGGCGGCAAAAGCGTCATTCAAGGAACGCGGAGTTATATGTCGCCGGAACATATTCGCGGCGAAAATCTTGACGCCCGCGCCGATATTTATAGCCTGGGGTGCATGATCTTTCAGATGGTGGGCGGCCGCATGCCCTACACGGGCGTGAACTCCGACGACCTACTCACCAAGCACTTGAAGGCGCCCGTTCCTTCCATTCAAGCGGCCAACCCAAATCTTCATCCTGACTTTTCAGCGCTGATCGGCCGCATGATGGCCAAGGATAAAGCAAAACGGCACGACAACCTCACGCTTTGGCTCAGAGAGTTTCGTAAAACGCGTATGTACCAAACGGGGAAAGCCCCCAAACTCGAAGAAGATTCTTGATGAAAATATTTCCGCATCGACCAGCCGCTTCCAAACAGCCCACCAATCCTATACTTACCAATACTTCGCTCGGTAGGGTTTGACGTCAACGCATATTAGGGATGCGAGCGTCAGATTTTCCACCGCTTGAGGCGCCGCCAACGCCGATTTATTTTCGGCGCAGAAAGATCTTTCTTCATGGACACCATGCATCCTGGCTTGGCTTTCGAGCAGCCGATCTACGACTTGATCGTCGCTCGCCAAGAACTGGAAAAACTACCTGAAATACCGGCCACCGTGGAAGACGAAATTCGCCGCCTGCGCCGCGAGGAAGCCGAGATTACCAAACGAATCTATGGCAACCTCACGCCCTGGCAAACCGTGCAGGTGGCGCGTCATAAAAACCGCCCGCACACGTCGGACTACCTTTCGCTGGCTTGCGAGGAGTTTGTCGAGTTGCACGGCGACCGTCGCTTCGGCGACGACCGCGCCTTGATCACGGGGTTCGCCAAGATCGACAACGCCAAAATCCTCATCGTGGGCCACCAAAAAGGAAAAACCTACAAAGAACGCAGCGCCTGCTTCTTTGGCTGCGCACACCCTGAGGGTTATCGTAAAGCACTGGCGAAAATGAAATTCGCGGCGAAGTTCGGCATGCCGGTGGTCTGTTTGATCGATACGCCGGGCGCCTACCCGGGCGTTGGCGCGGAGGAGCGTGGGCAGTCGCAGGCGATTGCCGAAAACATGTACGAGATGTCGCGCTTACGCACGCCGATTATCTGCGTTGTGATCGGTGAAGGCGGCAGCGGCGGCGCGTTGGGCATTGGCGTGGGTGATAATATCGCGATGCTCCAGCATGCGTATTACTCCGTGATCAGCCCCGAAGGTTGCGCGGGCATTCTTTGGAAGAGCCACGAATTCGCCGAGCAAGCCGCGACAGCGCTGCGTTTTACCTCCAAGGATCTACCCGGCTTGGGCGTCGTCGACGATGTGATCGAGGAGCCTCTGGGCGGCGCCCACCGCGACCAACACCAAATGGCCACCCGGCTCAAGGCTTATCTTTCGAAATCGCTACGACAACTGCGAGAGAAACCACTCGACGACCTGCTCGAAGCACGCTACCAAAAATTCCGCCAAATGGGCGTGTTTCTAGATAACGGCAAGGCTTGAATACGTTTGTCGAAAATTGCGGCTCAATAAAAGAGGCCCAATAAAAGGGCAATGGCAACGAACGAGAGGGCAGGGGAGTGCGCGGAATTTTTACGGGCCCCATTGAGCCGCAAGGAAAACAAAGATGACCATGCTCCAGCCTTTTGCCTCCACCCTCGCCGGCTTCGGTATGCCCGGACCGATCGAATTGATCATCATCTGTGTCATGGCTCTTTTCTTTCTGGTCCTCCCGGCGCTGGCCGTTGTTGCGATGATCGTGCTTTTACTGAAGCGATCAGACAAACGAAAAGATTAAGGACCTGTCCGCAAATAACTTACCGAATTAAAAGCCCGGCATTTTGAAAATGCCGGGCTTTTTTGATCGACAACCGGTAACTTATTTACGGACGAACCCTAGCTGAATTCTATTCGTCGCCATACCAATCTTCGACGTTGAAGTTTTTCAGGCTCTCCGCGTATACTGCGCACGGCTAACATTGGCTCGTTTAACGGCAAGCCGCAGGCGACTGCGTTTTGAGCCAAACCGTTTGGGCAAGACAGAAAAACGCAGTCGCCTGCGGCTTGCCGTTAAACGAAAATGCGCCATTTTCAACCATGCACAGTATAACGACCGTTCGCCTCTTCCACCTCGGAAAAACTCGCAGCCCTTAAGTCATGGGGGTAGTCCATCCAGACGAAGGCAATGGTTCAGCAGGACGCCTATTTGCGACTGCCCCGCCGACATGCGGAGTAAAATCGAGGTTCGAGCGACACCGCGATCAGCAGGTTCACGCAAACACCTTGTTGCATTCACCGCGAAATCAACACTGATTTTTTACGCGTGAAGAGATTTGACTGCGCAAGCCGCGACCCAACAGTGATGGTCTTCGCGGCGAACGTTCTCGGCGAGCGACGAGCGACGCTTCGGCGTGATCGCCGGAAACATCGGAGCGCCAGATTTTTCATGTCGGCGCCAGCGTCGGTTTTCAGATTTCAGATCATCGGCGGCCGGAAATTCAGGCCGGAATTGTGTCGGGTGCGCCGCGAAACGGACCAAACATGGCGCGCTGAATCAGCTCGAAAGGCAACCCGGGAAACACGCCATCGAGCGTATTTCAGCCCAAATCCAGCCCCGTTTCGGCCAATCTCCAACGTCCGATAATGTTTCTATCGTTCAGCGGGTTACTGGCAATAGTGATCTAGCGTTTGGTGAAGACGACGCCCCCCCCAATGATGTTGCTAGCAAGGCCGTACACCCCTCTTGTGGTGGTGCGATTGGGTATAGTTGTGACAAAACGGGAGCCAGCGAGGGACGATCCGGCGGCAACGAGGACCGGACCGCAGCGTGCAGAAGCGAGGACCGGACCGCAGTACTCGCCGCTGATGATCTGGAAAAAAAGTTTGAAAAAACTTGGGAGAGTCTGGCCCCCAACCCATGTATCACGGGGGCCTCAAGTAGTCAGTTGGAAGATAGGGGGGTTGAGACGGGCGGTGTTGATACGCTCGAAGCTTCGTTGTTTGGCTACTGGCCGGGGGTTCGGGGCAAGGGACAATTCGAGGCATTTGATAAGGCGAGGAAGGCGGCGGAAGCTGGCCTTGATGACCTAGCGGTGATTGAAACCTCGGAAGGTGATCGTCTGACGGTCGACCCCAACGGGTTCAAGTGGGGTGTGTACTGTCGTTGGGTTCTGAAATGGAACGGCTGCGTTATCGCGATCGTGAACAACCCGAAGGTGAGTGATAGCCGTATCTCGGTGTTCGTGGGCATTGGCTCGTTGAGGCTGATGCAAGTTGGGCATCATCGGGCGTGGCAAGAGGTTCTTGATGTCGTGAAGTCTCTTGGGTTTGTCCTTGTGCGGAATGTCGTCTCGCGTTGCGACTTGTGCGTTGACCTCCCCGATGTGCGTGTTGATCAATTTGTGAAGGCGTTGAATGAGGACGAGGTGATTCGTCGCGCGAGAAAAACAGCGACCTACAAGGATGGCTACGAATGGGAAGGCCTGCGGGTCGGGCGTGCGATTGGTGTTCGAATCTACGATAAGGCTCGCGAAGTGCAGAAAGACCCATTCAAACATGCGCTAATTCAGGCGGTGCGTTGGGGAGGTGCGTGCAAGTGGGCGACTCGGGTTGAATTCCAGGTTCGGAATGCGGAACTGTTCAAGCATTTCAAAATCAAGACGGTTGAAGAACTGTTTCAGCGGTTGGGAACGGTGGTCAAATGGTTAGCGAGTGATTGGTTTCGCTTCGTGGTTGGAAAAGTAGACCGCAAAAACAAGAACCAAAAGCGGAACGAAACGGTTGCGTTTTGGAAGGATGTACAAGAAAAGTTTTTGCAATGGACGGGGGAAGGACCGGCGCGGGAGCGTTGCCGGGTTGTTCGGCCGGATATGAGACAACTGAAAAAACAATCCATCGGTTGCATCACTACGGCCTTGCTGATGAGCGGGGAAGGGTGTGAAACGTTCAAGGAATATGCGAGGGCGGCTCATGCGGTCGTTGAGGATGTGCTTTTGGATGGCTGGTGGAAAGTAGAGAAGAAATTGCGAAAACTCAGTGCAAATGGCGTTTTACTCGCAGTGGAAGGGCAGGGGGGAGCGCCATTTTAGAATCGCAAAAACAGGGGTGATATCGGGGCGATATCGTGAAGGGAATCACGCATGGCTGATGAAATCTTTGTTCGGTTGGATCCGAAGGTGGTGGCTTGGTTGCGCAATGAGGGAAAGAAGCGTGAGCGTTCGCTGGCGTGGATGGTGAATGAGGCGGGGCGTCAATGGAAGTGTCGCTTGGAGCGGCAACGTAGTAGGTATCGCAAGACCTGAAAGGAATCTGTCATGCGAAAGAAAAGGAAGCGGGTGACATATGGGATGGTTTTTCATTTGAGGGGTGGGGAGCGAATAGAAATTTGGTTCAAAGAAACGTTGTTGGCGGAAGTAAAACGCGAGTTCATGAGAAAGCTGAGGCGAGCGAAAGGGGCTTCCCGTCAAATCAAAACGATTGCTTGGCTTAGTAAGCAGTGTAAGTGCGAGGTGAAGGCGCCTGCGTGGGCGTTAGGGTTGATCCATGGCTAAAGCTCGAACCAAGATGGCCCGTTATCTCGATCGTCGGCGGCAAGGGATTACAGAAGCGGCCGAAAACCCCGAACCGGCTTCGCCTCGGTACAAACGCAAGGATCAACAGATTTGGGCTTGGGATGAGAAGCTCTACGTGCCGTGTCCGACGTGGGTCAAGAATCGGATTCGCGTCTTGGCCATCAAGGCGGGCATGAGCCAGGCCGAATTCTGTTTGATGCTGCTCGCCGATACGCTCTCACGTCCTCAGGGGATTACGAAGGCCGTCAAGGGATACCGGGCAACCGGCCTGAAACCAGCAACGCCCCTGAGCGGAAAGGAGGATTCTCCCTGATCCTTGGAAGATTTCCCTAGGCGGGTTGTTTCTTCGGAATTCGGGCGGAGCGGTCAGAGCCACCGCATCCCGCTTCGCCCGAATTCCGAAGAAACATCCCGCCGGTGATTTCCGTTTGACTCGTTTCCTCAAGCTTCCGGGTTTTTTTGGAATCGGTTCGGTTGTGGTCCGAGCATGGCTGAACCGCTATTGCGTTCTGAACTCGGGAAAGGTTAGAACAAGAAACGCAAACGCCCCGGCTATGAACCAGGGCGAGTGCTTGATTTGGGTTTCACAAGAACCCCGCTCGAATCAGTTGGGATTGTGTCCCGTCTGATTCGCTCATGGCCTGGAACATCACTTCCAGGGCTTTCATCACAAGTGGAGATATCACTCATGACTACGCGTAAGAATACATCGGCTCGTTCTGAGCATCAACAGCAACAAAGCCTCGATTTCGACACCCCTCTGTCGGATTTTCACTATTCCCCAACGTCCGATAATGTTTCTTATGTTCGGTTAAAGTAACGGTTTTCCCCGGGAAACGCTGGGTTCAAGGGTCCGGGAGGCGGTCCAGACGGCCGTTGGCCTGCTGCTGCGGCGGATGCTGATTGAACTTCAGCGGTCTGCGGCGTTGGAGCGTATGCTTCAGCGTGTTTCCCACCGTTTTCCGAACGCCGAAATGGCGACTCAAATCAATACGGCGGCGGGCTGCCGAATTCACGCCGCGTGGCTTCGAAGGCGGCGTCGCGGGCGGCGTCAAAAAGCGGATTCCCGTTCGATTCCGGCTCGTTTTGAGCGCGGTCGAACTGCCGTTCGCCCGGGGGAAGTTGCTCGTCGAGATTGTGGATGTAGGGTTCGAGCACGGTATGCATTTCCTCGGGCATGATGGCGTGGGAGCGGTCGAGTAGCAGAGCGATATAGTAACCTGATCTCGACTTCATAATCGCCGCGCGGTTTTTTTCGCCCAGCAGCGTGACTGCGAACAGGGTCACCACGACACCCAACACGACGCCTTTCACAATTCCCAGGAGCGCTCCAAACTGCCGATCGAATTCCTTCAGTTTCAAGCGGTCGATGAAGCCGGCCACCAGCCGGAAAACCAACCAAACGGCCAGTGATGTTCCCATGTAGAGAATTAGCATGGCCAGGAATGTGTTCCACGGCGGAGCGGCGTCGATTTTGGCGGCCAATTCGCCGCGAAATCGAACCGCGACGAAATAGCTCAGAAAAATGGCCGCCATCGAGGCGACCTGCCACGCCAGGCCTTTCCAAGCGCCGAACAACATTGCCGTGACCAATATGATAATCATGATGATGTCGTAGACTTGCATGTCACTTCCTTGTGGGGCGTTTCTAGACACGACGCGGCAATTCCTTGCTCGCCGCAAGGGTCTTCCTAGATGCGCCGGATTGCTGCGTGGCGAAAGCATATACCGCTCACGGTTCAAGCCGTCGCTTTTTTTCGTTTAACGGCAAGCCGAAGGCGACTGCGTTTTTTGGGTTTGCTCGAACGCGTTGGCTCGAAACGCAGTCGCCTTCGGCTTGCCGTTAAACGAGCCGTTGTTACCGCGTGGAGTATAACCGCCCGCCGAAAAACGTCGAACCCCAATCGGTAAGAAATGGCAATCCGGCAAGCCTGCATTTTTCTCGTTTTCACTCGGTCATTTCTGGTATTGGCCTGAAGACCGGGATTCGGCTACAGTTGGCCTCCGTTCGAGAATATCGAGCGATCTTCGCAGTGCTAGCGTCCCGATTAGGAGCGACACCACATGGCCGGTTTCAAAACGCATATCACGACGAGCACCGTTTTGGGCGTTGGATACGCCACCGCGGGATACTCCCTAGGCGCGCCTCTGGCGACCAGCATGCTCGCCGGCGGACTTTGCAGCGTCTCGGGCATGTTGCCCGATCTCGACAGCGACTCCGGCATCCCGGTGCGTGAGTCGGTGGCGTTTTTGGCGGCAATCGTGCCGATGCTGATGGTGGAGCGTCTGCAACGCATGGAGCTGCCGATGGAAGCCATCGTGCTTGCCGGCGGGTTGATCTATATCGCGATTCGTTTCGGTCTGGCCGCGATATTCAAACACTACACCGTGCATCGGGGAATGTGGCACAGCATTCCGGCGGCGATCATCGCCAGTGCGTTGGCGCTTTTGCTATGCACCGGCGACGACTACCGTTTACGCGTTTTCGACGCCGGCGCCGTGTTCCTGGGGTTCATGTCGCATTTGGTGTTGGATGAAATTTGGAGCATCGAAATGAAAGGCGGCAGAATTCGCCTGAAGAAATCCTCTGGCACCGCGCTTAAATTTTGGGGCAAAAGCCTTTGGGGAAATATCTCGACGTACGTCAAGTTGGCGGCCGTGGTGGTGTTGGTTGCCGGAGACGACGCAGCCATGGAGTACCTGCAAGTCGAGCCGCACACGCACCAGCAGCCGACGTCGGTCGCGCACCAACTGCTTGAAAATGAAGACCTCCGCGAGGCGCCTCGCACCGCCCGCCAAATGCTCATGAATTTCTACGACGAGCAATCCAAACGTTGGCGGTGAATCGAAAATTTTTTACCGCCCTGCCCTTCCCTGGATGTGTGCCGGCGATATTAAATAGACGTGTTTCGATGGCCTTTAGAACAGCCGCGTACTGTCGAGCAACAGCGTGACCGGGCCATCGTTAACGAGCGAGACTTCCATCTGAGCGCGAAAACGCCCGGTTTCCACCGCCGCGCCGAGCGCTCTGGCGTGTTCCGCGAATTCGTTATAAAGGCGTTCGGCCAATTCCGGCGGCGCCGCTTCGAGATAACTGGGCCGGCGGCCCTTGCGGCAATCGCCGTAGAGCGTGAACTGACTCACCACCAGCAGCGCTCCGCCGACGTCGCCCAGCGCCAAATTCATTTGCCCTTGGTCGTCGTCGAAGACTCGCAAGCCGATGATCTTTTCAGTCATTTTTCGGGCGTCGCTCGATTGATCGTTTCGGCCGACGCCCAGCAACACCAATAACCCATGTTCGATCTGGCCCACGGTGTCATCGCCAACGGTAACCCGCGATTCTCGAACTCTTTGCACACAGGCTCGCATGGATCGTGCTTTCGGGATCAGGAAACATCGCAGGAAACATCGGCCGTTGCCGCGCCGGCGTGCTGCTTGCGAACCTCGTCAACTTCCCGCAATACTTGCTGAATGACGCGATAGTTGGCGCTCATTAACTGAATCTGTTGGTACAACGACCAGGCAATGAAGCCGCTGCCGACAAACGCCGCGGTTAAATGCCAGGTCGTCCAGGCGGCCGATTTCGCCACATCGGTGGCGGGATCGGAAAGCGCGCCGAACGCCGCGATAAGAATGACCGCCGTACTAGCTGAAAGCGACCAGGGAAACGCCTTGCGTTTGAGCAGCGTGCTGCGGTGGGCGGTTTTGGGGTCGAGATGGAACGTCTCGGCCACTTCCCGGCACCACCGCGATGTTCCCACGAAATACGTGATCGTAATGCTGTTGACCAACAGTGCGAACAAGGCGGCGCTAATACCCAGCCAAAGGTGAACGGTGGCTCGCCGCTTCAACGGCAAAAACACTTCCATCTGTGCTCGATACTCAGGGCTCGTTTGCTGGGCCTCCGCCGCCGATGTGAATAGCGCTCGCTGCGCCAAGATCTTGTCCTGCCGCTGGATAGCCACCAACCGTTGGGCTTCCACGTTGTATTGGTCGATGCTCAGGCCAACGAGCAGGTTCACGCCGAGCAATACCAGTGTGACAACGGCCAGCGAGGTGAAGATCCTGGTCACGATAAGCCTTGGAAGCACGGCCTCTGGGGAAGGCGTTGGTGAGAGAGCGGACGATGCCTTAGGGAATGATGCGTACGGAAACACCGAACGCGCCAAGCTGACCAAAACACGATTTTAGCCGCCTGGTGCGGAAGCGGCTAGTCGTTTGGCGGCACAAACATGAACAATCGCAAAAGACACTACGTAAACCATACGAAATAGCTTCTGGTGTTAACCGCGACGATATCTGTTCAGTAGACTTTTGGTAAATTACCAGACTGGCGTCGAGAAAAACAACTTTCCGTGATCCCCTCTTTGCGGTTGTTAGTCGGCGGTCGGAGCTTACTCAAGTCGGGAACGTCATTGGGAAAGCCAACAAGTTGTTCATGCAAATCCGCATCTCGTTCCGCCGCAAGAGCCACGATCCGCATCCACATGACTCGCCACAAATTCAATCGTGGCGAATTCAAGTCAAGCTGGAGGATCAAGCGCCGTGAATTCACGTGCTGCGTTTGCAGCGACCCGTCAGGCAACGTCGCGACGTTCTCCGAATGCAACAGACGCAGCGGGTCGCCGACGGTTTGGTCGCGTTTCACGGAATTGCAGCGGCGGCAGGAATAAAGCAAATTGAAGTAGTCGCGTTGTCGCTGAGGATTGATCGATTGCGGCTCGAAATGATCGAGTTCAAACTCTCCTGTCACCTGCCCCCACGTTTCGCGTTTGAGGCAATAGACGCAGCGAAAATCAAATTCATCGCGAAGCCATGGGCGGTACGATTTGTAAGATGCATACTCTGCCGGGCCGTGGCGTCGTTCTTTCCGTCGGTTTGGGTAATCGAAGATCAACGCGGCTTGTCCGTGGCATCCAAATCCATCAACTTCCGGTGCAATTCTTTTGCACCTTCCAGCGGTAGATTCGTTTCCGATTCGACCTGTTCACGCATCATTTTAGTCAAGCCCGCTAGCTCGATTCTCTCGTCAGGCGTCAGCATTTCCTGAATCTGTTTGTCGATCAGTACGAAACGTCGCTGATTCAACTCGGAATTCCATTTCACAGGGCTCCCAGTTTGTTCGATTGCAACATATCCAATCGTCTCCAAGACGGCTTCGACCGTCATGCCGGAATCCCGCAAAGCCTGGAAGACCGCCCGAATCGTCGCTTCCTGATATTCAGATGCACTGGCGTCTGAAGCCAGGACTTCACTGGCGTCAACGAAATAGAGTTCCGCGTGCTTGATAAACTGCCGAATCCAATCGCTGGCGTGTTGAGAAATTGATTCTTGCGGAGACTCCGTTTCAGATTCAGGCGGCTTTTTGCTCGGCATCGGTTGGGTCTCCGGCATGAATTGCGGCCGAGAGCGACTGGAGCGCCGTCTGTGCGGCCTGCTTGTAGTGCGACAAAGTCACACAATTCGGCTGGCCGGACTGAGCGGCAAACTGTTTCGCCCGTTCGCACACCTCGTCGGCGAACAGGGCCTTCCATTGGGCCAGAGCCTTCGCCGCTTCAACGTCGATTTGAATCTGTACGCTTTCGCTCATCATAACCTCCGTGCCGTTGAGTCCAAACATTTTATCCACTTTCGCGGACCGGGAGAATGCCAATTCCGTCTCAAGATGGCTCGATGCACCCCTACATGCCAACCGCGTCGGCGCCTACAATTCAGGCATGAATTTACCACGCTTGGCTATCACGATGGGCGACCCCTGCGGCGTCGGTCCTGAAATTGTTGTCCGTGCTTGGGCGCGGCCGGAACTGCATGCGGTTTGTCGTCCTCTGGCCATTGGCCGGCCGGCCGTTTTTCGCCGCGCCGCGGAGCAATGCGGCCTAGCGCTGCAAGTGGCCGAAACGCCGCAGGCAGACGGTCGATCAGCTCTTGCCGGGTCGTCGCCCACGCGAATGCATTGCCTTACGGTTGGAACGGCGGCGGCCGAAGATGCGGCGCCCGGAAAGGTCGATTCTCGCGGAGGGCAAGCCGCCTACGATGCACTCATCGCGGCGGCTCGTTTGGCGCTCGACGATAAAGTGGACGGCCTAGTAACCGCGCCCTTGAACAAAGCTTCGCTGGCGGCGGCTGGTCACGATTACCCCGGCCATACCGAACTCTTGGCCGACTTATGCGGCGTCGACGACGTGGCCATGATGCTCTACCTGCCGCCCAGCCCGCAACTGCCAGGACCCGCCGGCTTGGGCGTTGTGCATGCCACGTTGCACGCGCCGCTACGAGAGGTCTTCACCCAATTAACGGAGCAACGCATTCTTGCCACGATTCACCGCGCCCATGAAGCCTTTGTCGGCTTACTTCCGAGCCAACCGCCCTGCCCCGCCCTGCCCCGCATTGGCGTCTGTGCGCTCAATCCTCATGCTGGCGAAGACGGACTCTTCGGCGATGAAGAGATTCGCCTGATCGCGCCAGCGGTGGCGCAAGCCCAGGCGGCCGGTATTTTGGCTAGCGGTCCTTTTCCAGCCGACACCCTGCTTTCGCGTGCGCGGCATGGCGAATTCGACGCCGTCGTGGCGATGTATCACGACCAAGGCCACATCGCGCTGAAAATGTTGGGAATGCATTCGGCGGTGAACGTCACTCTGGGGCTGCCGATTGTACGCACCAGCGTGGCGCATGGTACGGCGTTCGATCTTGTCGGCACGGGCCGCGCTGAAATCGGCGGTATGCTTGCCGCAGCGCGGGTTGCCGCGCAGCTCGCCAACGACCGTTCGCGAAGCATTGTCTCACGCTGTTAAAACGAAGGAAAAACACACATGCCCTGGCGTGTCGCGGAAAATTGTTGCGTGATGTATTTGTTGCGGCATGGGGCGACGGCCAACAATCTGGCCGATCCTCCCATACTGCAAGGCGGCGGTGAAAACCCCAGCCTGTCGGACGAAGGCCGTCGGCAATCGGCCTCCGCCGCGGCGCTGTTGGCCTCGCGCCCGATCAGCGCCGCCTACGCCAGCCCGATGCAACGCGCTGTTGAAACGGCGCAGATCGTGGTCGGCGAGCGGCCCATTTCCATTGGAACCGTGGCCGCACTGACGGAAATTGACGTCGGCCAGTGGGAAGGCCGCAGTTGGCGCGAAATATCCCAAACCGAGCCCGAAGCCTACCAACGTTTAATGGCCGACCCGGCGGAAAACGGATATCGCGGCGGCGAAAGCCTGCGCCAGCTTCATCAGCGCGTGGCGCCTGCGTTGGAATCGTTACTGGAGCAACACCTTGGCGAGGAGATTGTTGTCGCGGCGCATAATGTGGTGAACCGGGTGTTCGTCGCGCACTTGCTGGGCTTGCCGCTCTCCAAGGCGCGCACCTTGAGCCAGGACAACGGCTGCGTGAATGTTGTTCGTCTGCGCGACGGCGAACCAAAATTGCTCACCATGAACGCGGCCTTTCATCTCTTCCAATGATGGCGAACCGTTCCAATGATGGCGCGAACCGTTGGAGTTCAGCCTTCAGGCTGCTTTTGCGTGTTTAATAATCGCCCACGGGTTGTCCGTCGTTTCGGGCGCACAGGCGTTCGAAGGTGCTGTCGACCCAGGCGCCATTTCGCACGGTGGCGCTTGGCACGGTGCGGCGGTTGTAGTCGATGGTGTCGCTGACGAAACGGGCGGAGCCGTCGCACAATACAAATTGCGCGCCGCCGGGGTGTTGGCTGTGAAAACCCCGGGTTTGGTGAACGCGCGCCGACGTGGTGAAGTTGATTCCCCCGTAAGGAATTCCCAGAACGCCAAGAATCGAGCGGTTGCGGCTGCCGTAGCCTGAAACTTCTGCGCTGAACCCAAGAGCGTTTCCCGCGCCCACGTTCAAGTTTTTGCTGCGATAACTTCGCTCGCCCACTAACAGGGTATTGCTGGTTCCGTCGAGGATTTCGCTAAACGAAACGGAGGAATTCTGGTACAGAACGCCCGTTGCTGGTCCGTAGCGATTCGTGTTGACGGGCGGCGTGGTGCTGATGCTGCTGCAGGCGACTCCAACGTAGTTCGATTTGGCGATGAAGATTTTGTCCGAACCGTTGCTGGTAACGTACCTGCGGTACGTTGAGGCGCCGCCGCCGGGGCTGTCGGCCTGGGTTTCGTCGAAATTGTTCAGGGGAGCGCCGGTGTCGGAAGGACATACGAATGCCGTGAGCGGAGTCTGCAAAACCTGCAAACCGACGGGATTCGCCAAATTGGCGTGCAAAGTGACGGTTCCGACATTCAGCTGGTCTTTCACGGTCCCCAGTTCAAGGTAGGGCAAAATCAACGCGCCCCAACCCCAATTCGAACGTTCGAGAACCGTTTCGTCTTGCGGGAAGTTGGTAATAAAGCCAGACGGAAACGAACGATAGCTGTCTGCATAGTTGTGAATGGCCAGTCCCATCTGTTTGAGATTGTTGCCGCACTGCATACGCCGCGCCGCTTCTCTCGCGGCTTGCACCGCGGGCAAAAGCATTGCCACCAAGATGCCGATAATGGCGATCACGACCAGCAATTCGACAAGTGTGAACGCGCTGCGACGACATGCTCTTTTCGTGTTCATACAATCCACCTATGAATGATTTCCACTTCGACCGCCAGTTTAGATTTGATATAAGAAATGAGACATTTTGTCGGAAGCCTAGCGGCGGCCACGGGCTTCCCCTAAGGCGAATACTAACATATTACAACCGAAGATGTCAATTTTTTGCGAGAACCGTTGGAGTTCAGCCTTCAGGCTGCCTTGTTTTTTTTGCGTTAGATTCATCTCGCCGATAAAACATGCTAAAGCATGAACTCCAACGGATCGCAATAAAACATGCTGAAGCATGCACGCCAACGGAGGTAACTAGCACAAGCTACTGGCGGCTGGGGGCGGCGGTGTTGGCGGTGCGGGTGTTTGACCCGTTGGCGACGCCGAACTTGGCCAGATATTGCGGCGTGTAGTCTTCATACTCCGTCGGCTTGAAGACAAACTGCAAGGGGTCGATCTCGGCGCCGATTTGAATTTCGAAAAATTCAACCGAGAGCAATGGGACCGACTTCCGCCGTCCGGTGGCGTCGGTGGTCGTTTTCCAGAAGGTGAGCTGGTAAGGAAACAGGTCCTTATCGCTGACGACCAGCGTCACCCGCTCCGGCAACTGCGCTGCGCCACTCCCCTGCCCTGCCCCGTTACTGGCAATCGACTTTTGCTGCGGTTGCCAGACGCCCTCCAATTGGTAAACGTCGAGCTCGCCCAACCGTTTTTTTTGCGGTTCTTCGAAACGAAAGTTTTTCGCGAGTTGCTCAAGCATGTACGGCAACCCGCCAACGGCCAGCCATTCGCTGGTCGGATAAGCCGCCGAATTGCTGATCGCCTTTTTCAGACGCCGCAAATCGACCCGGCCAACGGTGGTCTGCTCGGGCAATTGGCGGCGCACCCAAAGAAAACGCCCGTCAACGACCTGCTGCAGGCTGGTCGCCTGCCGGCCCACTTGCACACTCATTTCGAAACGGAGCAGCGTTCGCCGGCCATCGGCCATTTGTAAATAATGCCCCGTTCCCACCAATTCCTGGCCGAATAAGTGAACTCTTTGCCGCAATTTGGCCGAAATGGAGGGCTGCTTTTGCAGCCAAACAGCCGCACGAGCGACCATTTCCTGCCCCCCCCCTGCCCTTTCCGGCGCCGGCTGGGCCATAGCCAAAGCCGCGAAAAGCAGGCCGAGAGCAACTGTCAGGATAGGTATTTTATGGTTCATGCTATGGATATGACGGTTTTATCAAAGAATCTTGTTATGCCAAACCGAACATAGAACCAGAGGAATTAGTTTGCCCGACAGGCCTACGCGCCGACGTCGGGCGTTCCCGCCGATGCTGCGTCTGGAGGCCTACGCCTTACCGAATGTGGCAGTTGAAGGAGAGCCGCAACAAGAGAAGAGCCATGGTAGAGCAGGTGTTCATTCTGCGTCTACCTCAGTTCTCCTAAAGCGAAATTAGGCGGGGCGAGACCAAAGAAATTCGTTGCGACAAAAACTGATTGCAATAAACCGTTAGGTGTTGTTTTCGCTCCTGGCGAGTCGGTACATTTTCCGACCTGCCGCTGAAATGAGCGTCCGAGGGGGGACATAATGAGAGTCAGCCGTTTTACCTGGATGTTGTTGGTCGCCGCCGCGCTTGCCGTGGTGGGCTGCCAATCGCCCGTGAGGCACAATCTGCCTCCTTCGCAACGACTCCTTGAACCGGGCCCCGGAGTGGGCGGCCCCGGACCTGGCGTGTTGCAACCACCCGCGATGCCCATGATGGGTCCGCCCGGCTACCCAGGCGGACCCATGATGGGCCCCATGCCTCAGGCGCCGACCGTCCAACTCTGGTTTGCGGAGCCGCAAGGTTCTCAAGTCAGTTGGGATATCAGCGGCCAAGGGATATTCGATTCCCAGCCCCTGATTGTTCCGGCCCGGCAAACGTTTGGTCAAGGCGGCATCTACCGCTTGAAGGTGACCAACATCGAAGGTCGCGAAGGGCTGGAACTGTATCCGACCATTGAAGTCGGCCCCGCAACGCCGCGATCGAACGTGTACTTGGCGCACTCGGCCATTCCGATTGTGTTCAACGACGAAGACTTCGCCCAAGCCCAGACCGGCAACTACGTGACAAAAGTCATCTACCTGCCAGATCCTGAATTCCAGGAGTTGGCCTTGGCCGATGTGCAAACGTTGGTCAGCACGCGTTTGGATCCGGGCCTAGACCCAATCGTTGAAGCCGACCGCCGCGGCGCTATTTTGGCCATCATTCGGCTCGGCAACAAAGACTTGGAAACACCGGCCGACGGCATGGGCGTGATTCAGGCCAGCCATAACGCCCGTCAGCCCGCTCAAGCCTTGCAACCGCCGCCGCAGTTGGCGCCCGGCGGAGCATCGGCTTTAGTCGCGCCCCCCATGGGAGGCGCACAGCCTTATTATGGCGGCGCGCCTGGTTATGCGGCCCCCACGCCCATTGGACGATCTGGAATGCCGCCCCCGCACGTGGTCGGCGTAACCTCGCCTCTGTACGGCATGCCGATGAGCGCCACGCCGATCGGATTGCCCGGTCCGCCCCACATTCCACTGGGAGGACCCGCCGGTTTGAGAAAGCACGTGATGCGAAACTGGTCGAAGCATAACATGCCCAGGCCGACGAGCAAGTTGAAGATCAATGTCAATCAACGCCCCGGCTACAGCTATCCCAAGCCGCCTAGCCGAGTGTTCATTCGACAAGAATCGATCCATCCGGTGCAAGGTTATCGTCAGCCGGCGGGTAACAAATTCCAGATCGTGCCTTAGGCGAGAGCAACACGAAATTGGCTTCGCACGCGGGCTTCGGTCCGCGTGCGGGGCGGTTCGTGCTTCGACGCATTTCACGACTAGAATCAGAAAAACCATGGCGCCACACTTTCTCAGCCTGCTGCTCGCCTGCCTGCTGGTTTCATCGGCGGTGGCGCAATCACCGGTCCACTTCCCGCAGTCGGCCTACTTGCCGCCGGGAGCAGTTGGTTCGCATCAACTTCTGCGTGGCGGACCGCTGCGTGGCTACTTCCAACCGGTGCAGATTCGCGTTCCCGACGGCGCGGCGGTTTCGTTGGTTATCCAACAGCAATTCACCGACCCGGCGCCCCATGCCACGACGGCCGGAATGTTGATCGGCCAAGTGTATCGGGCGAAAGTCACGGGCATTCCAGGACGCCCCGGCGAAGAAGTGTTCCCCACGATCGAAGTGATTAATCGTTTGCACCCGCCCAAGGGTTACGAAGCGCGGTTTCCGATACCGATCGAACTCACGACCGAAGAACTCCTGTTTGCATTGCAAGGCCGATTCGTCACCCGCGTGATCTATCTAGAAAACCCATCAGACGCCTTCCCCATGCAAGAAAACCCCAAACGCCAGCGGTACTTTGAAGTGCATCAGGAAGACGACCCGCTCCAAGTCGCCGACCGCCTGGGCCGGCCCATGGCCATTTTGCGCATGGGGTCGCGGCAGCCCAACACGAGAGGGCCGAGCGATCAGTTTGTGTTTGGATCGCCGCCCTTGCTTCTCTTCCCCGACGAATACACACAACCCGCCGGACCGGTCACACCCCAGCAGCAAGGCCGCAGCGTTCCCCGCCTGCCTTTCGATGGCCCCTTGGCGCCGCAGCTTGCCACACCCAGGGAGGCCGTCCGCCGATGATTGGTATGTCTTGCATTCGCTGCTTGCGCGGCGCGGCGTTTTGGCTGGCGTTGGCGGTGCTTACCGTGAGCTTGTGCTCTTGCGTGGCGCAAAACACCAACCCCAATCGTTTCCGGGCCGACCAACCGCCTTCGCGGCCGCGGCCCACATCGCCTTTCGCTCCGAACCGAGCGATGGCGCCCATGCCGCCCAGGCAAAGAGCGGCGTTCGCGCCGCAAGCTCTCGCCCCCATGCGAGCAGCCGCGCCCAGGCAAACAGCCGCGTTCGCGCCGCCAACCGCCCTGCCCTCCCCTGCTGTTGCCCGTAATGTTGATGTTCGTCCTGCCGTTGCCCGTCCTGCTGCTGGGCCTTCGGTCGTGGCGCAAGTGGGCCACACGGAGCCTCTCGGCGGCCAGCCGAGCGATGTGGCGTTGGCGGGCTGCGTCGACTGTGTAAAAACGCACGCTTACTCCCAACACGCCCCCCCTGCCCTGCCCTCTTCCGCCTGGACAGGACCCGCCCATGTGGGCGACGCGCCCTGGAAACCCGACGGCCTTTACGGACCGTGGCCGCGCGACGAATACATTTGCGATGGCGGAGATCAGCCAGGCGAAGTTCGCGTGCGTTCCGATTGGAGCGTCGACGGCCTCAATCTAGAAGACACCATCGCGCACTTCGATACAAAAGATGGCCGCACGATCGTAGCGCCCTCGAACCGCGTATGCATTTACGCGCCGCGGTTCGCGGCCGTGCGGAAGGTGTCGTCGATGGTGCAAGCCCGAGAAACGATGCACTCGGCGGGCGTCTCCGCTCCGCTCCGCTTGGGGCAGCAAACAGATTCGGTGTTGGTGGAATCGGCCATGCAGCAAAACCAGGCCATGGGCGAAGTGGGCTTCCGGGCGCCGATCGCTTATCGTGAACGGCAGGAAGGCGTTTTGGTCCACAATAATTTGGCCCCGATCCACTTCGAGCAGGGTTTCTCGCCGTTTGAAGACTTGCAGTTCATTCGGCAAGGCGCCTTTGACAACAGCCAAAAAGCTCGCTTGGCCGATGTTACGTCCGCCGCCTTGGCTTGGACCGACAAAAAAGGCGTGCAAGTTGTGCTCGATCACACCGAAGCCGCCATCGCCACGACCGACGTCCGGCCGCAAGTCACGTACCAATACGAACTGGGCGGTAAGCCGCGTTTGAGAATCGGCAAGATCGCTTCGCGTCATCAGGCGCGGCCCGGCGATATCATCGATTTCACCTTGCGTTTCGATAACATCGGCACGCAGGAAATCGGCAACGTGACAATCATCGACAACCTCACCACCCGGCTCGAATACGTGCCCGACTCCGCGCAATGCAGCCTGGGCGCCGAGTTTGTCGCGAGTGAGAACGCAGGCGAATCGCTCACGCTTCGCTGGGAAATTACCGAACCGCTGCCGATTGGCGTCGGCGGCGTGATTCGCTTCAAATGCGTGGTGCGGTAACTCTATTGAGCGCCCTTCGATTTGACCAACCCGGCGGCGAAGCCGAGCAAATCGTTTCGGTCGCGGCTGAATTGCAGAATCGGTTCGTAGCGCCCCGATTTTTCCGCCAACTCCATCAACTGCGGCGTTAGCGTCGTGGGGCCTCCCGCTTGCGGCGTCAGGCTGATAGCCGCCTCCAACGCTTCGGCATGACGGCCGACGCGGGCCAGTAGTTCGATGTACGTTTCGATTGCCGCCATGCCCACATGGTACGCATCGACCTCTTCGGCCCGCGAACGGAAAAAGGCCAGCGCGGCTTCAACATCTTCCGAATTCGCATCGTCCTTGCCGAGCAACGCGGCGAAGTACAAGGCGTGCGCGGGGTACATATCGACGAACGGCTCTTCGCCCTGGTATTGAAATTGTTCGTGCAGGCGGCGTCCGTAGGCGGTGAGGTCGAGCGCCAAGCGGAGCAGGGTTGGGTCGTCTAACACGCGGGCGAAGCGAACGGTGCTGGCCAGATGCGTGGTGTCGATATGATACGCTTGCTCGGCGAACAGCCAATCGCGGTTTTCCAGCAGCGGGGCCAATAGCTCGCCGGCGGGCTCTGTCTTCTCCCGTTGCGTAATGTCGGCTTTCACCGAAGCCAGCACATCGGCGTGAACCTGCTCCACCAGTAAACGCGCGCCCGCTTGTTGGTCGGCCAAACTGCGGCGGCCCATCGACGATTCATACGTCGTGATCGAATTACAGACGCCGTAATGATCGAGCATGATTTTGAAGCCGCGGGCGGTGTCGAGCCCTTCGTGCAGCAGCACCTCGATCAACTCCTCGACATTCGATTCATCGGGCGCGATGTCGTCGATGATCTGCTTCGCTTCTTGCGCGTTGCCCACCGGGCGGAGGTAAGTCCAACCTTCGCGAATGCGCCCGGCGTTGAGCAGCAGCAGCCCCACTTCACGGCACGCCTCGACCAGCCCTTCCTCGAGTTGGTTGCGTTGCTCTTCGGGCAGATGATCGCCCGAATCGTGATAAAAGAGCGGCAACCCGAGCTTAAGCCGCAACTGCATTTTCATGGCCTCGAATAGCTCATGGTACTTTTCGCCGGCGCGCAACTGTTCGCTCAGCCGCTGCAAAACGGCCTCCGCGCCGCCTTGGTCAAACTCGCTTTCGAGTTGCTCGAATTCCGTTGGCATGATGTTTATTCTAAGGAAGAAATGAAAGAGGCGGGAGAGTTTTCAGATTGGTTCAGCGTCGAGGCGAACCGTTGCCTGTCGCCGTTGCCCGTCATGGTAACACGTTCCCCAGCGAGCGCGTAGTTGACAGCACCTCGGCGTCACGGTTGAAATATCAGCGAAGAATTCGCCACCGTTCAGGCGGCCAGTAAATATGAGTGACAACGCCCTGAAAATGCGACTCAGGAACCGCGAATGAATTATGCCCCGGCGCCCTCTGCTCCCATTATACAATCGGCCGCCGTGGCTCCGCCGCTTCGGTTCGAAGGCTCGCCCCTTGTGCGCAACTGCCAACCACCTGCAGTTCATATGCCCGACGACGAGCGTCGGCCGAGAATTCGCGGGCGAATTCTTGGGCCGCTTGTTCGTGGGGAAACATGGCGAACACGGTTGGCCCCCAGGAGCTTTGCCCCACGCCCGGCACGCCGGCGGATCGCACCTCTTCGACAAGTTCCGCGATTTCCCTAGTGGCGTATTCCCCGTACTGCGCCGTAGCAAAACAACTTCCGGCCAAGCGGCCGAATTCATACACGGCGGCGTTGAACGCTTGGAAGTCGCCTTCCTTGGCGGCCGGCGCCATCGCCCGGGAAAAAATCGTCCGCAGTTGATGCGTGATCGCTTCGGGAACCGGCGGCAATTTGGCAAAAGCTTGTCGTTCCGCTTCGCCGCAGCATCCTGTTTGACGCGCCGGCCGCAGCAGAAGAAAACGCCAGGCCTCCGGCAGACTGACTTGCTCGATCAACTCTCCTAGTAGTTCGCCTTGCTGCTTGCCGCTTTCGCCGATGAGCCCGCCTCTCGCGAAGCCATAAGCGCCAATGGAGGAGCGCCGCCCTCGCCCGACCGAGGCCACCAACTCCGCCAGCGTTTGCGCGTGCTGCTCGAACAAGGCGTGCAGCGCCGCCCCCACGGAAAGCCCCAACTGCGTGCCGGTTCCCAAACCGACATGTTCCGGCGGCGCCGAAACAATCTCAATTTCACAATCCGGCAAACCGGACAGACTGCGGGTTTTCGCCCAATGGCTGGCGAAAGCCGCGGCTCGTTGGGCCAGCGGGCCTTTCACGGCAAACGCTGGAGCGCGTCTGGCGCGTAAATGCAAACCGGGGCCGTTGAGCATCAATCCCGCGCCGCCGAATTGTGGCGCAGCAGTACGGCCGAAGGAAAACATGCCGAAATGCAGTCGGCTCGGCGACGTAATGTCAACAGAATGTGCAGGCATCAGAATCTTCAAAAGTCGCTCTGTCCGCCTCGCCAGTTGTCGGTATGGAACGGCGAAGCGGGCAATCCCGCGCTGTTGATCAGGTTGGGATTCGCCAACTTATGCCAGCCAAATCGAACTTGCCTCGGCGCCGCGATTTCCGCCGAAGTAACCACCACGGTTTGTCCGTCGATCTTGGCGGTGGCGGGAACGAACTTGCCATCGGCGCCCGCAATCTGAAATTCGTTCAGCGGTTCGCCGTCTCGTGTTTTGAGACCTGCTCCGCAGTGCGCGAACTGCAAGCGAATGTTGGCGCCTTCGATCTTCATGGACTGGTAAAGCGGTCCTGAATAAATCAAATCGCTTTGGCCATACGATTTCGCCAAGGCCCACAGCGCCAACCGATTGCCAACATCTCGCTTGTTCTTGGGATGGATATCGGCGATGTTGTCGACCAAGTCGGTAACCACGGCCATGCCGGTTCCTGGAATCTTCAAGCTCTCGACCTGCGCCTCCCACAGGGCGGGCAACTCTCCGGGGGCGTATCCGCCGCCCGACCAAGGCGCGATCTGCACGAAATAGAAGGCTAAATATTGCCCCCAGGAGGAGCGCCAGCCGTTGATCAGGTCTTGTGTCTTGCCGAAATACGACAGGCCATTCTTGCGGATCACATTCGTTTCGCCCTGATACCAAATCGCGCCGCGAATGGCGAACGGTTGCAACGGCGCGATCATGCCGTTGTACATGCCGCCCGATTTGCTAGCCGTGCCGCCCTTGCCCGGAGCGCCCTTGCCGGGAGCGCCCTTGCCGGGAGTTATAGTCCAGGGTTCGATCGGCGAACCGCCCCAGGAACTGTTGATCAGACCAATCGGCACGTTCAACTCATTGCTCAGTCGCTGGCCAAAAAAATACAACACGGCCGAGAATTGAGGAACGTTCGCGGGCGTGCATGTCTTCCAAGTTGCGATCACATCGTCGGCTGGTTGCGGTTTTTGCACCTTCGGAACATGCAACAAGCGAATCGTGGGATGCGTCGCGGCCGCAATCGCCTCCTTGGCGCCGCTGGTGCTCCTTAACTGCATTTCCATGTTCGATTGCCCGGAGCCGACCCACACTTCGCCGATCAAAATGTCTTCCAGTTTGATGGTGTTTTTGCCGCGCACGGTCATGGAGTATGTTTTGCCGTCGGCTTTCATCGCCGGCAACGTGACGCGCCATTTCCCAGCTTGGTCGGCCGTGGCCGATGCGGAGGCTGTTTTTTGAGCGCTAGCACCGAGAGATCTAGCGCCTAGAGATACTGTCACTTGTTCGCCCGGTTCGGCGGTTCCCCAAACCGGAAGCGGCGACTCTTGTTGCAACACCATGTGGCTATTGAGCACCGCCGGGAGCCTGACATCGGCATTGGCCGGTAAGGCGAAACATCCGCCCAGAACGAGAACCGCCGTCGTCCTAGAGATAGCGCCCAGCCGCGATACCGAAATCCGTGGGAGATGGCGATGAAAAGACGCGTGGGTCAGAAATTTTTGAAACATTTTTTGCTCTCAGGACGAGGATAACTTAGTTCAGGTGTTCATGGACGGCGCCAACAAAAGCCAAACGCGGCGCAACAAAAAAACATTGTACCAACGACAGCCCGCGCGCCGCCACATGCCGGAAAACGAGCCGTATTTCGGATGGTTCGTGTTGTTGGGTTATTCGGTTGTTTAGGCAGGACCCATTTGCGCTTTGCGGGAACGTTTCGATTGATTAGACTTACCGATCGCGTCGCCCCCGACATCCAATCGCAACGTTACTACGGCTGTACCGGCAATGCAAAAGGTAGTAGAGTACGGAAAATATCGAACACGCGTCAAAGGGTGAATACGCGCAAAAAACACCATTGGAGAGGTGGCTGAGTGGTCGAAAGCGCCGGTTTGCTAAATCGGTGACCGGGTCATACTGGTCCGCAGGTTCAAATCCTGTCCTCTCCGCTTTTTTGTTGTTCCTTAACGCTAAGCTGTTTAACTGAAACAGTTTGGCGTTTTTGATGCGCGGTCAAAACCCGCCCTGGTGCATAAGTGGTGCATGGGAGGGTTATTGATGACCGCAAAAAGATTGAGCGGCCTGATGAAATTGGGGCAAGGGCGACACGCCAGCCAAGATTCTCTTACGCGGCTAGTCCCCACCGTCGAAGTTCCACCGAACCGGCAAAGCCGACGACCTCAGTCGCCGATCTCGGTGAGGAGTTTATCGACCATCACGAGCACGTTCTGGCGTCGTCTCTGGGAACCGTCAAACGTTACGCGTCGGTGACGCAGCACCTTGTCAACGTTGCCAAACAGGAAGGCATCGGCGCCGCGACCGACATTTCAGCAAGCAAGTTCACTAGATATTTGCGCGACATCGAAATGGCCGCCGATTCGGTCCTTCGCGATTCACTTTAGCACCGCTCGATAAATAACGGTCGCATTTGTGTAGCCATCGTCGCCAGACGGTGGGTGAGCGGTGAACCATCCCACGCTCTGGCGAGCATGGCTACGACACTAATTTTCCGCTCGATGCTTACGTTGCCTAAAACGGGGCTGCGGCCGGGCGAGCTTATCCATACTGCTTGCTCAAACTCGCGATTCAGCACGTTTTCCGCGTCTGGCAGCGAATGATTCGAGTCGGTCGTCACGCGGAACTTCTTCGGCCAGTGGTGTACGCGAACGATGCGAAGCCAATTCGAACCGATGAAAAAAGTCGCCCGCACGTTACGCAATCTTCGAGCACTGCTTCTCAGCTGGTTTCGCGCCAAAGGGGCGTTATCGAGGAATTCAACAACAAAGTAAAACTGACCGCCAGGAAATCATACGGCTTCCGCGCCTACCAAGCCATTGAAATCAGCCTCTATCACAACCTCGAAACCCTCCCCGAACCAGAATTCACCCACAGATTCTGGTGAGGAGGCGAAATTGAAGAACCCCTTTTTTTGTAAATTTGTAACAAAACCTCCGCTGATACGTTCTATTGTCAGGGAACGCAAAACAGGCGAAGCATATGCCGGCCGAAAAAAGCAACCACCACCAGAACAACAGCGAGCGGAATAGCCGTCCAGATTCCCGCCATCGGGATTGGATTTTGGCGACGCTCGAACATTACGAAACGCTGTTGACGGGCTACGTCGGCCGGATTCTGGGCGATATCGAACCCGCACGCGATGTCGTGCAGCATGCGTTTCTCAAACTCTGCGGCCAAAATCAAGCAGCGTTGGGCGGCAAGGAGCGTGCTTGGCTGTACGCCGTTTGCCGCAACAGGGCGTTTGATTTGCTGCGGCGAAAAAACACCGAATCACTCGAAACCGGCGACGTTGCTTTTGTCGGCGCTTTTGTCGGCCATGAGCCCGACCCCGCGCAAACGGCCGAAGAGCAAGATTTACACCAGCATATCGCGGCGGTCGTGGCGGAGCTGCCCGAAAGCCAACGCGATGTCCTGAGGCTTTGGCAAGCCGGCATGAGCTACCGCGAAATCAGCGACGTTTGCGAACGCAGCGAGGCGAACGTGCGGGTGCTGATGCATCGTGCGCTCAAAACCTTGCGAACCGACGCCCGCCTGCGGCGTTGGCTCTCCGTCTCCAGCGAAACAATCCGGCAAACCGACGCCCTGCGGTAAAGCGAAAAAATACTTTAACCACAGAGGACACCGAGAGCACAGAGAAGGAAGAGGAGGCTGGCGTTTCATGAATTGAAGGCCATGTCAAACGAATCAAACTCTGTGGTCTCGGTGCTCTGTGGTTTATTCCTCGGACTATTGGTCAAGTAGAACGGTCCAAACCTATCGTTAAACGAGCCACTGGTAGCCATGAGAAGTATAGCTTTACAGAGAGATGCGTTCGTCGCTCATTTTCTCGGTGAACTCTGCGACCTCTGTGGCAAAAATCTCTTGATGAACTTCCGATAGTTCCATGAACGAAGTTATATATCCATGAATAATCAACACCCATCTCGCGATGAAGAATATCAAGCTCGGCTGACGGCTTACGCTCTTGATCAGCTTGACGAGCGGGAGCGAGCCATTACGGAAGCGGAACTGAGCCGGTCTCCGGAAGACCAGCAGTTTGTCGAACAGACGCGTCGCGCCGCCGGCCTACTCAAAAACAGCAATCAAGCGGTCGCCCCCAGTGCAACACTGCGCGGGGCGGTGGAGGAACACTTGCAGAAGAAGGAGCGAGAAGCCATGCCCACGATCAACAAACCGCAACCAGAACGTTCGCTTCGTCCTTTGCTGGCTTTGGCCGTGGCGGTCTGCCTGTTCGTGCTGCTCGGCCCGCTGGCGTTTTCATTTCTCTGGCCAACCGACCAAGGGATTGTCAGTTATTCGAGTGGAGATTGGCTGACCTCTAGTGATGCGGAATCAGCATCAACGGAACCGGCGTCTGAAGAACAAGAAGAGTTGCACACCGCGCCGGCGTATCCGGTCGGCGACTTGGTAACGTCCATACCGCCGTCGGAATCTAATGAGAAACCCGATGCCGTCAGTGCAGACTTTGATAGCCTCCAAGAACTACTTGACGAGCCGCCGTCGGCAAACTACAGCGGAAGGGTTGCCGGGAGAAGTATGTCGAGGGACAAGAAGTTTGATGGCGGGCGTTCAAACCAACCTGCGTCGAACGCCCAAGCAGATGAATTTGGAAACCGTGCTAGTGGCAGACCACTCACCGCCGCGCCCGCTTATACGAAGGATGCGGAAAAGAATGTGCCCGCGAGCGATGCGCCGGCTACAACGCCTCTGCTGGAAGGCTCGCGAGGTTTGTCTCTGAATCCGGGGAAATCGTTGGAAGAGGAGCTTGGCAAGTTCGACGCTCCGGCTGCAACACCTCAGTTGAAAGAAACGCGAGGTTTGTCCAACGCAGCGTCTGGACTCAAAGTAAAAAATGGGAAAATCGTCAGGCCCAACATTTCGACGGGCCAGGCTGGCGAAACGCAATTTGAATCATTATTGCCAGAAGAAAAAGACCTGAACAAAAAGTTGTCACGTCAGTTGGCTGCTGAAGCGGCGACGATGGGGCAGGCGAGCGCTTTCCGAGACGAATTAGCTACGGTCGAATCATCGAGTATTCCATACGACGACATCGCGCCCTCCAACGAACAATACGCGCCCATCATCGAGAACACGTTTCAGGCGGTGCAGACGCAACCGCTGTCGACGTTCTCGATCGATGTCGACACCGCTTCGTATGCGAATGTCCGCCGTTTTTTGACACAAAACCAACACCCGCCCGCCGCGGCGGTGCGCATCGAGGAGTTGATCAACTACTTCCATTACGATTACCCCGCGCCGAGGGGCGAGCATCCTTTCTCAGTGAATTTGGAAATGGCGGACTGTCCCTGGCAACCGGGGCATCGGTTGTTGCGAGTGGGGCTCAAGGGCAAGGAGATCGATCGCAGCGAACGCGGCGCCAGCAACATCGTGTTTCTATTAGATGTGTCGGGTTCGATGCGCGACGCCGACAAACTGCCGTTGGTCAAACAGGGCATGAAAATGTTGGTCGAGCAGATGGGCGAAGACGACCGTGTGGCGATTGTCACGTATGCCGGAAACGCCGGCTTGGTGCTGCCTTCAACCTCCGGCGATAAAAAAGACATCATTCGCCGCGCGATCGATAACATGGCGGCGGGCGGTTCGACCAACGGCGGCGCCGGCATCCAACTGGCGTACGACGTCGCCGTGCAACACTTCGTGGAGGGAGGCGCGAACCGCGTCATTCTGGCCACCGACGGCGACCTCAACGTGGGCCTCACCAGCGACAACGACCTCGTGCAATTGATCGAGGAAAAAGCCGCCAGCGGCGTCTTCCTGACCGTGCTTGGTTTTGGAACCGGCAACCTCAAGGACGCCAAAATGGAAAAGATCGCCGATAAGGGCAACGGCATATACGCCTATATTGATAGCACGCGGGAGGCCTACAAAGTGTTGGTCGAGCAGATGACCGGCAGTTTGGTCACGATTGCCAAGGATGTCAAAATCCAGATCGAATTCAATCCTCGCGAGATATCGTCTTATCGTTTGATTGGCTACGAAAACCGGGCGCTGGCCGCCGAGGATTTTGCCGATGACAAAAAAGACGCCGGTGAAATCGGCGCCGGGCATACTGTCACGGCGTTGTTTGAACTGGTTCCCGTCGGCGCGGGGAATGCGGCGGTTCCGGCGGGCTTGAAGTACCAGAAGCCGCCCGAACCGGCGCCCAAAAGCGAACTGACCGCAGCGGCTGAATCGGGAGAGCTTTTAACCGTCAAGCTGCGTTACAAACAGCCCGCGGGGCAAGTCAGCCAACTGTTGGAAAAGACATTGCAAGATAACGACGCCAGCTTCAGCGCCGCTTCGCAAGACTTCCGCTTCGCGACCTCCGTGGCCGCTTTCGGCATGTTGTTGCGAGGCTCCAAGTACGCCGGTTCGGCGAGCTGGTCGGCCGTGGAGAGCTACGCCATGAACGCCATCGGCGAAGATGCCGGCGGCTACCGGCGCGAATTTCTCGACCTGATTCGCAAAGCACGCAACCTGTCCAAGTAGTCAGCCTCGTAGTTCATAGGCAGCGAACCTTGCTATCGAAATCGGGCG
The DNA here is from genome assembly GCA_024276655.1 of Planctomycetota bacterium. GTDB lineage: Bacteria > Planctomycetota > Planctomycetia > Pirellulales > Pirellulaceae > SZUA-33. The sequence continues at coordinate 21,834 of JAJRWU010000122.1, read as the reverse complement.
GCCCGGCAGGATAGATTCACAGTCGTTGCGAAGCAACAGTCCCGAATCAAGGCGAGCGGCAGATGAAAATCTACCTAATACAAGCACGAAGCGCAAGCGAGTGAATCAGAAAACGGTCATTCCCGCGCAGGCGGGACCCCCAAAAAAAACTCACTGACTCCCGGCGCGTGCGGGTAAATTATTTTCTGCCGCTCGCCAAAAAGCCCGGTATTTTCGAAACGCCGAGCTTTTTTGAGCTGCAATCGGGAGCTTATTTCGGGGCTGTTGCTAACTCGTTTCCAGCAACGAGTTGAAGTCGTATTGCGGGGCCAGGCAATCGAGGGGCGTCTCGACCGAATGCAAGAATCGGCCGCCGTTCTCGCACCAACCGCTGGAATGAAAGCGGCACCATTGCAACTCCAGCAAAAAGCTGAGCCAGACGCCCGCTTGTTTGAAGCTGGCAATCACTTTTTTCTCGTACAGCGGCGCTGCGTGATAGAAATCCAGACCGCGTTCAGAAATTTGGCGCCCCATCACGATCAACGATGCGGCGGCGTTGGGCTGGCCGTTGTCGTCGAGGGGCGTCAGATGGATAGGGTGCGGGAAAGCATAACGCGCATCGCGGCGGCGCTCCCCCGCTCCGGCTCCCGGCTTGGACGATCTTTGCAACGTGCAAATGACGGCGTCCGCCGCACTGCCGTTGTCAGCCGCCGTTCGGTCGGAGCGTGGCAACGGATCGATCATCGGCTGCAAACCAACATTCATGGGAAGGCGCCTCTTAAGGAAATGACCGCAAGGCTCTCACCGGAGCAAGCGGAAGCCGACGCTATGAAAGTTTGCGGAGGGAACCATGACGCCCCAAACGGGCGCCTCGCCGCAAATGACATGAGATAAGACGAGATGAGAAACCACCGGCGAAAGCATCGCCCCGCGGAAAGCATCACCCCGCAGTCAGTGCGCAGTAAGCTTCTAAGAGTATTTAGGTCATGAATCGTGGCGCGTCAAACAGAAAATGTCACGATTTCGGTTCCGACGGCGCCGCCATTTCTCGAGCGTGGTAGCTGGACCGCACAAAAGGACCGCTGGCCACTTGCCGGAAGCCCATTTGTTTCGCCTTTCGACCCAAGGCCTCGAATTCCGCCGGTGGTAAATAACGCACCACCGGCATGTACTTTGCGCCCGGCTGCAAATACTGGCCGAGCGTGAGGAAATCGCAGCCGGCGTCGAGCAGGTCGGCCAACACATCGAGCAATTCCTCGTGGCTTTCTCCCAAGCCCAACATCAGACCGCTTTTGGTCAGGATCGAGGGATTCAACGCCTTCACACGCCGCAGTAGTTCCAATGTCCAGCGGAAATCTGATTTCGGCCCGCGAACGCGCCGATACAGCCGGGGAACGGTTTCGGTGTTGTGGTTGAACACTTCCGGCGCGGCCTCCACCACGCGCAGCAAGCCTTGTTCCTGACCGAGAAAATCGGGAGTGAGCACTTCCACTTGGGCGCCGGTTTTTTCACGCACCGCGAGCACGCACTGATAAAAGTGCTCGCCGCCGCCGTCTGGCAGGTCGTCGCGGGTGACGGACGTGATCACGACGTGCTTCAAACCCAAGCGAAAAGCGGCTTCCGCCACGCGCTGCGGCTCATCGGCAAGCGCCGGCTCGGGGCGTCCTCGCGGTACGGAGCAGAATCCACAAGGCCGTGTGCAGACGTTTCCCAGAATCATGAAGGTGGCGGTTTTCTGGGAGTAGCACTCCATTCGGTTAGGGCACTTGGCGGAATCGCAGACGGTTTCCAGTTGGAGTTCGTCGATCAGACGCGACGTAAAATGCCCGGCGTTGCCCAGCGGCGCCTGGCGTTTGAGCCAGCGGGGCAAGCGCGGCGCGGGCGCAGCTTCGGCGGGCGGCAGATCGGTAAGAATCGGTAGTTCGGCAGACACCAGCTTCATGCTTTCGGGGCCAAGTATTTGGAGTGGCATTATCAGATTCCGAATTTACCATGACGGCGTAGGTGGGAGAAGGTCGGCCGAGCGGCGCTGGGAACCGGACGATCAAATCGTTATGATCAGCTTTCCGGTCAGCTTTCGGGCGCCTGCCAGCTTTTATTGTGTCTAACGCTATAGAAGTAAAATTTGCCCCCACCGCCAAGCGTCCCGAAGCTTGCGCCGTCAGCGAGGCTTGCGCGGTCCGCCCGTGGACCGGTCGGTTTCCGCGACGTTCGCGGCGGAAGTACTCAGGTCGGGGGCGTAGGAAAACGTCGCCATCAGCGATTCCGCTTCGTCGAGCGCCGTGTCCAACTGGGCGTAACGCGATTCAAGACGCTCCAAGCGGCGGCGTTGGGCGTCGTGAAGGTGTTGCAAGTGTTCTTTTAACGAGCGTGTTTTCATGAACGCGTCACCCGAGCGAACCAAAAAAGAAGAAGGCTGGCCGATCCGCCTGCCAGCATTTCAAGGTATCCCGGCTCCAGCCGTTTGTCGAGAGAGGACGCGCTCGCGGTTTTCGCCGGCCGGTTTACGAACGCAGCCGCCGTCTGAATTCCGCCACTGCGGCGGGGAGGTCGGGAGCGTGGCAAACCGCGTCGCAGACCGCGATTCGCACCGCGCCAGCGCTGTTTTATGCGTTGTTTTCCTCGGCGGCGGCTTTTACCTGTTCGATATTGTCGGCGGTCAGTCCGCCGATGGCGAAATGCGGCAAGCTGATTTCCCGGTTTACTTGGGCCATGAGCGCCACGCCGGGGAATTGCTTGAAATGTTTGGTGGAGGAAGGAAAAGTCGGCCCCACGCCCAAATAATCGGCGCCGTCGAGCACCGCTTGGCGAGCCTGTTCCATTGAATGCGTGGAGACGCCAATCAAGCAGTCGGCGCCCACGATGCGCCGCGCATCGAACACGCTGAGGTCGTCTTGCCCCAGGTGAACGCCGTCGGCATCGGCCAACACGGCCAAATCAGGCCGGTCGTTGATAATGAAAAGCGTTGCTGCTCCCAACGTGGCTTGGCGCAAATAACGGGCGCGGGCCAGGAGTTCTCTGTCGGCGAGGCCCTTGGCGCGTAACTGCACTATGTCGACGCCAGCCTCCACGAGCTGGTCGATCAAACTCGTGAACGCCTGGAAATCGTCGCACTCCGGTGTCAGAACGTACAGCCTGGCGCTGGCCAACTTGGTGCGACCTGCGCGCGATATCTCGAAGGCGCGCTGCAGCGTGTAGGTGCGATAACGAAGCGGCGCCCAGAGGTCTTTCGCCTGGGGACCGAGCAGCTTGCCATATTCCTCCAGGCAGCGCAGCGCCTCTTGCACGCGATGGCAACTGGCTTGCATCACGGCATGGGAATCGGTGCGGTTTTTTTCAGACGCCGTTTCCAACGCCACGCCGACGTCGTGCGTTGTTTCCCGTCCCGCCATTCGCTGTTCGACGCTCACGCTTGCCGCCGCCGCGTTGACATCGTGCCGCAACTGCTTGCAAAGCCCGGCCAAGTGGGCGTCATTGCAAACGAACCTCGCATATTCCTCCACCACGCGCAGGCCTTCCAGCGCCCGGTTCAGGTTCGCGTCGACGATCCGCCAAACCGCTACCGCCGCCCGCGGCCGACGCTCGTTATTGCCTGTAGGATTGGGGTTCATTTTACCGACTTCGTTTCAAGTTAGCATTCGTCGGAAAATAAGCGTCGGACGCCACCGCAAACACCGCACGCGTCTGTTTGCAATTTAGACAGGAAACAGTTTAACCACGGAGCACGCCGCGACCATAGCGCGGCCGACGGCCGCAACCAAAAAACGTTTTTGCCACAGAGACCGCCTAGAAAATGTTGGAAAGTTAAGGATACAAGTTGTGACCAGGCTATGTCGCGGCTCGACTCCGCCGCCCTCTGCGCGTCTTTGCGGCCTCTGCGTTAAAACGAAATCTCTCGGCTGGCGTGTCTCTCTGGAATCAACGAAGAAAGGAAACGCAGAATTCGCGGAGGCGCAAAGGGCCGCGGAGAAAAGCGACCAAACACTTCATGAATTCCATCCGTGTAATCTGTGTTATCCGTGGTTAAAAATTTTTTTTGGTTGCGCCCATCGGCCGCGCTGCGTGCTCCATGGCAATTTTTTTGCAGCCGTGGCCGCGTTGTGTGTCAGCACTCACAACTCGCGTGGATTTACGTCTATTGGGGAATGTAGTTCAGCGTGTAATAGGCGATGTCGTGCAGAAGCGGCAAGCCGCCCGACGACCGCACTGCCGCGCTGCGCAGCTCATGCACATGCCCTTCTTGTAAGCCCTCGATAAACAGCCGCACGCTCAGGCCGTTTTTGGCGACCATCGCTTGCGTGATTTTCGGCCGCGTGTGGTCCACCTCAGGACTGCCGTAAGAGGCCTGATAAATGTAGGTGTACGTTTGCAACGCGTAAGAGGTTACGTCGCCCGCCGTTTTCTTGTCGACCGGTTGCGTGAACACGAGTTCAAATCCGTCGGGCTGGGCGCGCATCTCTTGAATTTCAAAGGGCGTTTTTCCCGACCATCGCATGCGTTCGATGGAAAACGGCAAGCGGCCCCGCGAGCCCCAGCCCCGATTCGTGCCGCCGACAAACATCGAACCGTCGGACGTGATTTCCACGCCCAGCGAACCGGAAGCGAATCCTTCACGAAAAGGAAAACACGCGCCCTGATAATGCCCCTGCACTTTTTCTAGATAACAACGCATGATCGTGCTGGCCGATTGGTCGGATACGAACATCTGGCCGGCGAACGGGCCGAACTTGCCGGCGGAAAAATCGCAGGCGACGCCCGCCGCCGATTTTCCCATTTTGTCGTAGGGGAACAGAATCGTGGGAGGTTCGTACTGGGGGATTTTTTTGGCTTCCACGATAAACCGACTGCCGCTTTGCGGCGCGCGCGGCGGCGGGCCCATGGCCTCCGCCGCGATATCGTACCAACGGTTGCCGCCAGGATGCCCCATGAATTTCCCCGGAATAAGGTGCTTCAATTCGCAGGTTCCGTTCCAAGGGCCTTGGTTGTCGGTGTAGAACATATCGCCGGCTGTGTTCATGCCGATGCCGCCGGGCGAGCGAATGCCGCTGCACGTGGGAATGAGTTTTCCCTCCGGCGTGATGCGCACGCACCAACCCCGATATTTGCAATCGCTGTTGAAGGAGCCGGTCAGACAGAGCACCACCCAGAGGTCGCCTTGGGAATCGAATTTGGAGCTTAAGGCGTATTCGTGATAGTCGCCGCTGATTTCCCAATCGCCGTTGAACACTTCAAATTCGTCGGCGCGGCCGTCGCCGGTGGTGTCGCGCAAACGCGAAACATCGCTCCGCTGCGTGGCGTAGAGCCAGCCATCGCGATAGGCCAAACTCAACACTTCGTGCAGCCCCTGTGCAAACAGTTTGAACTGCGAGGCTTTTACTTGTGGGGCGAAGGGGGCGGTGATCAGCCATATCTCGCCGCGCCGCGAAGCGACGGCTAGACGTCCGTCGGGCAATAACTGAAAACTACTGGCTTCCAGCACCACGCCCGGCGGTATTTCAAAACGCACGATCGGATAGTAGTCGCTCTCGCTGGGCGGCGTTTGCTTTTCTTTCTCAACGGCGAAAACCGGCGCCGGTTGGAACAGCAGCAGAACCAGCAACACGGCGAGCACTTTTTTAAGTGGGGGCATGATTATTCCGAATCAGAAAATGGCCGCCGTTATTTTTAGGCGGGACGTCAACGATGCTGTTTAGCGATACTCTTTCACGGCGAGCGAAGTAGATTACCACGCAAGCTCCTGGACGATCTCCGCCTTGCCGGCGGTGGCTGTGATAGGCGCCAGCAGTTCAAAACCGGCGGAGGTTTTCCGCACCACTGGTTGTTGGGCGGCTTGCACGCGCACGCGGAGGGCGTTGTCGATCAAAAACCAACCGTCTGGCAGTGGTTCTATTTTTTGGCCCCGACCAGCCAGGAAATAAAGCTTCGCGCTGGCGGTTTTCGGTTGCACTGAAAGCCGGCGTCTCAAGGAAACGTTTTCGCCGTCGCGCACCGCGATGGGAAAATCCTGCACCGAAAACGCCGCCGCGTCGTAGCGGAATGCGGGCCGCCGCCGGGCATCCAAGGCGTAGCCCCGGAAGCGATAACCGCGCTCCTTGGCCGGGGTTGTGGGCCAAGCGGCGTCGGGCGAAGTGAGTTCCGCGATGGGCGATGTTTGTTCGGGATGTAATACGTCGTCGCCGAGCGGCGTTTGAAAACCGGCGCCGCGTCCTCCCCAGTGCAGGGAGGCGTCGATGAAGCGGCCATGCCAAATCAGGGCCAGACTCATTTGGTTCGCATCCCAGGCGAAGTGCGCCTTTTCCGGAAAGCCGACGGCAATGCCGCGCGGCGTCAGGCCGTCAATAAAATTACGGTAAATGATCGGCTCCGTTACCGGCTTCAATTCCATGATTCCCACAACCAAACCGTCGGGAAGGCCGGCCTTGGGGCCGTCGCTCAGGTAACGCCACATGGCGGCAATTTGCCGCCCGGGGTCGCCGGAATAGACTTCGCCAACGGTGCTCTTTCCGCTGGGGAAGCCGGTGGGCATTCTCGTGCCGGGGCGGTATCGCGGCGGATCGGGCAGATAACGATGGAACCAATCTTGGCGAATGCGTTTGGCCATGGTTTGCAGGTCGATCGCTTGCACGCCGGTGGCGCGGTGCTTGCCGAACGTATGGCATTTGATGCAGGAGAAGGCTTTGTCGCCGACCAAAAAACGGCCCACCGCTTTCACTTTGTGCGGAGGTTCGCTCCACTCTGGAAGTTTGGCCGGCGGCGGTTGGTCGTGTTTGGCGAACAGGTCCGCCAGTTGGCCCACGTTTTGTTCGCCGAATTTCGGCATGCGGGTTTGCATGTAGGGGCGGTCGTCAGCGCCGTTGGCCAACACGTGCTTCAACCACGCGGTTTGCAGCTTATCGCCGACGCCATCCAGCGGCGGCGGCGTGCGGCCTTCGTCGCCCATTTCGGGGATGGTGGTCAGAAACAAGGGGTTGCGGTCTGGCTCTGGGCCGCCGACGCCATTTCGGCCGTGGCACGCCAAACAGTTGAATCGGACCATCGCTTGCGAGATTTGTTCTTGCGGCGAAGGCGCCGCTTTCGGCGGTCCCGCAGACAGCGCTCCGGCAAGCGATTGGCGTTGGGTGCTGGTCAAGGCAAAGTCAGGCGCTTTGCCCGAAGGCTGGTCGGCCAAACAGCCCTTCAGCGAATCGACCAGCCGCAACGGCGGGAAGCGGTCGAGCGGCGGCAAACGCTGGCCTCCTTGCTGCAATTGGTGGCAGGTGGAACAGCCGAACGAAGTGAACAACGTGCGGCCTTTCTCCACCAAACTCGGCTCGAACACAAAGCGTTTTTGCTTTTTGACAGCGGGCGGTGTTTTTGCCGGCGCGGGTTTAACGCCCTCTTTTAGGAAGAGCGCCGTTTCGATCGACTGCCGCGGAACGCCGGGGCCTTCATATTCCAACTCCAATGTCCATTCGCCGCCGACTTGCGCGTAGTCGACCACGATCGGATGCACGCCGGCGGTCAAACGAACACTCTCCGACTTGACAGTATGAGGATGGACGCCGCCGTTGAGAACGACTTGCTCTCCGCCGATGCGCAACAGGCTGGCGTCGTCGGAGCCGAGATGAAACCGGTAGTCGCCCTCTTGTTGGATCTTCAAAAAACTCTCGAAACGCACACCAAAGTTGGTGGTTTCTTCCGCCACGGAAAGGTCAAGCCCGGCCGAACGGCCCGTTTTGATCGGCTCCAAGCCCTGAAAATCGGGCGTGTCTTCCCACTTCCCCCGATACACCGCGTAACGCATGTTGGGGGTTTTGGGCCGACCGCCGACAGCGCCGATCAAATAGTGGGCCACGTCGCGGGCGTCGTTATGATTCAAGTTCAGCGAGGGCATTCTGCCGCCGGGCCGCGCAACATGAGGATCTCTCAAGAAATCGAGCAACGAGGGAATCGTGTACTTTTCGGCCACGCCGGTCAGCGGAACAGATGTTTCGGGCGAGGCGGTTTTTCCGTTGCGAGGCAAATGACAAGCCACGCAGCCGATGCGATGAAACAATCGTTCGCCGTTTTTGGCGAACGCGCGCTGGCTGCGCCGCTGGGCGAGTCTTCCGGTGGTTTGAAGGAAGTTCACAATCGCGCGAACAGCCGTATCGCGTTCGCCGGCGGGCATCCCGCCGAACACGTTGGGCATGGTGGTTCCCGGTTTCATTGCATGCGGCGAAGCGATGAACTTCAGCAAGTATTCGGGGCGCACCCGCGCGCCGACTTTATCAAGAATCGGCGCCTGTTTGTTCACGATATGTTTTTGCCACGCATCGTCCGCCGCATGGCAGGAAGTGCAGTTCAACTCCCCCAGCAACAAACGACCGCCGGCGGCGGCGTCTTTACCGGCGCGGGCGTGAAATCGTTCGAAGCCCGGGATGATCGGCCGCCGCGATTCGGCTTCGGCGTCGCGCGGCAACACCCAAACATTCCGGTACCGAACCGGATTGCCATGATCTTGCAGGTAGATCGGTCCTGGCGCGGCCGACTCTTCGTTCGGCGCGGCGCGGGTGGCGTGGGGAATTTCAGCGTTTTTATGAACAAGAACGCCGTTGAGCCGAACCGTGATACGGGCGTTGGCCGTCTTTTTTCCTTGGGCGTTCCAACGGGCGGCGGTGAAATCGGCGTCGTAGGTTTGCCAGGCCAACGGCGGCAGGCACATGTTCACATTAGGCGCTCGCACGGTGTAGAGCCCGCCGCATTCGTTGTCTTGGCCTTCCAATCCAAAGGAATCGAGCACCTGCGTTTCGTAACGCCCTTGGTAATAGACGCCGCTATTGCCCCGCGCCTGGCTGCGCGCCTGGGGCATGAACGGCGTGCGAAATTCCAAGTGCAGCGTGAAATCGGTGAAGGTATCCCGACTCGTGGCCCCTTGCTGGAGCAAGCCATCGGCGGTAACGCGAGCACCTTTCTTCCAATGTTTTTGCAGCGACGCCTCTGTGCCGTCGAACAACACCACCGCGCTGTTCGGCGGTTTGACGCCGAGCGTCGGGCTTTTTCTCTCCGATTTATTGAGGTTTTTGAGGACATCTTGCATGTCTTCCCGATCGCCTTCGATCGCCTGCTTCTCTGCTTTGTCGCCCCGGAAGCCGGCGCCGGGAAGTCCGCCCCGATACACCACGGCGCGAAACTCACCCGCTCCCAGGGCAATCACTTGCACGCCGATCGGCCCGGCGCCTTGATCGCCGGTGTATTCGCCTTGCAGCGAAAAATCAGGATCGGCCAGCGCCGCCTGGAGAGAATCGTAGACGTCGGCGGCACATGCGTTGTTGGCGGTTATCAGCAGCCCGACGGTCGTAAGCAAAAAAAATACGAGGAGAGAACGCAGCGTCATCGATACCTGTTCCTTGCCGAAAAGCGACGATTTCATGGAGCCACGAATGGACGCGAATAAACACGAATGATGCCGGTTTGAAAATTCGTGTGTATTCGTGGTTCCCATTCTTTCTCCGTTATTCCTCGAACGCTGCTAAGATACTTCGAGCATGCGTTCCAAGGCGATCAACGAAAGACGCGCCGTTTCCGCGTCAACTTGAATTACATTCCTCGGCGCACCGGCCACGATCGACTCCAACGCCCAACATAAATGCGCCAAGTCGATCCGATACATCGTGGCGCACATGCAAACCACCGGTGAAAGAAAATGAATCTCTTGTTCAGGATGTTCGTGTTTCAATCGATTGACCAAATGCAGTTCCGTGCCAATGGCCCACTTCGACCCCGGCGGGGCCGCTTGCACGGTTTGGATGATCTTGCCGGTCGAGCCTGAAACGTCGGCCAAGTCGTTCACTTCCTGAGGACACTCAGGATGCACCAAAATTTGAATGCCCTCGATCCGCTGGCGAAACTGCCGCACATGCTCGGCGGTAAACATTTGGTGAACGCTGCAATGCCCCTTCCATAAAATGACCTTGCTGTTTTTCAACTGTTCGGCCGAATTCCCACCCAGTTCATCGGCGAAGGGATCCCAGACCGGCATTTGCTCGTTCGAGATTCCCATCGGCAACGCGGTGTTGCGGCCCAAGTGTTGATCGGGAAAGAAGAACACGCGTTGGCCGCGTTCAAAGGCCCACTTCAAAACGGGCGCCGCGTTGCTGGAGGTGCATACGATGCCGCCGCGCTGTCCACAAAATGCTTTCAAACTCGCGGCGGAGTTGATGTACGTGACCGGCACGACCTGCTCGACATCAATCACTTCGGCCATGTCTTCCCAGGCGTTTTCAACCTGTTCGATAGCGGCCATGTCGGCCATGGAGCAACCGGCGGCTAGGTCGGGCAGAATGACTTGCACGCGCTGCCCGCCGCGCCGGGCGACTTGCTCCGCGCGGTTGGCCACGATATCGGCCGTTTCGGCCATGAAATGCACGCCGCAAAAAACGATATAGCGGCAGGCGGTGTCCTCGGCCGCCAATTTGCCGAGTTGGTAGCTATCGCCGCGCAGGTCGGCTTGTGCGATGACTTCGTCTTGTTGGTAATGGTGGCCCAAAATGAGCAGTTGCTCGCCGAGCGCCTTTTTCGCACTGGCAATACGTTGTTCGAGCACCTCGTTTTCCAGGGAACGATATGCGTTCAAATCATCGGGCTGGACGGCGGCGAGTGTCATGGAACTGGTCGGATGAGGGGAACTGGTCGAAATGGTAGTGGCGAGAATGGGAAGGCGCCGCCAACGCGGAGCAGAATCCCAAGGGAAATTCCGCACGCGGCAACTGCTAAAATTATATTCCGTGGAAGTGGCGGCTCCTAGGCCCAATCAATCCTTGGCGGCGAGGTCGACGCGGTGCGTTTCGTCGGCCAACCAAACTGAAACAATCGTGACGGCGGCCATCAAAATCAAATACAGGGCCACGGGCCAGGGCTGTCCGCCACTCCACTTTAGCAGCGCCGTGGCGACCAGCGGCGCAATGCCGCCCGCCAACGGCGAGGCGAGTTGGTAACCCAACGACGCGCCGGAACAACGCACTTCCGCGCCGAACAGTTCGGAAAAAAAGGCGGCTTGGGGCGCGTACATCGAAGCATGGACAAGCAAGCCAATCGCGATGGCCAACCAAACCAGCACGATATTGCCTGTGTCGACCAGGAAGAAAAAGGGAAAGGCGAACACCGCCAGCGCCATCGCGCCGCCCATATAAACGGGGCGGCGGCCGATTCGGTCGGACAAAGCGCCGAACATCGGTATCAGGAAAAACTGAATAGCCGAAGCCGCCAAAATACCATTTAGAACGGGCGTTTTCTCCAACCCCGCCTCTTCGGTGGCGTAGGTCAGGAGGAAGACGGTAAAAAGATAGAAGCAACCGTTCTCGGCGAACCGGGCGCCGCAAGCCAACGCAATATTCCGAGGATGGCGGCGAAAAACTTCGACTACCGGCGAACGCACCACTTTCTTTTTGTCTTGCAGTTGGGTGAACACCGGGCTCTCCAAAACTTGCAGCCGAATGAACATGCCGACCGCCAACAAGGCAATTCCCAAGAGAAAGGGAATCCGCCAACCCCACGCCAGAAACGCCTCATCCGGTAGCTGCGAACAAAGGTTGAACACCGCCGTGGCCAGCAGCAAACCGGCCGGCACGCCGGCCTGAACCCAACTGGCGTAAAGGCCGCGACGTCCGCTGCGGCCATGTTCAACGGCCATCAGCACGGCGCCGCCCCACTCTCCGCCGACGCCGAATCCTTGCACGAATCGTAGAAACACGAGCAGCGCCGGCGCCGCAGCGCCGATTTGCGTGTAGGTCGGCAGGACGCCGATCAAAAACGTGGCCAACCCCATCAGTGTGAGTGTCGTGACGAGCATCGACTTGCGTCCGAAGCGGTCGCCAAAATGGCCAAACACCACCGCGCCCAACGGCCGGGCGAAAAAACCGACGGCGAAGGTTCCCAACGCCGCCATCGTGCCGGTGAGGGGATCGAACGTGGGAAAAAACAGTTGGTTGAACACCAGCGCCGCAGCCGTACCATACAGGAAAAAGTCGTACCATTCGATCATCGTGCCGATGAAACTCGCCACCACGACGCGCACCACCGAAGCATCCGGTAAAACAGGATCGTGAGAAGAATTTTCCGGCATAGCTCCACCGCGACGTTTCAGTTCAACGATTTTTGGTTGTTGGCGCGGCGCCCCAGCGGTTGCCGACGCGTAGCATCATAAACCGACGCCGCAAGAACGGAAACTCCAGCGGCACGGTACGCGTCCAAAATGTCGACAGGCCATCCTGGGTTTGCCAGCGACTGAAAACCGGGAATAGCCGGGAACTGAACCGGCGCTTACAATGCGAAGACATATGGAATCTCTATCGGGACCGTTTTCTCGAATGGGCCCGCCTCAAGGGGAGTGAACACATTGAAGCGATATATTGTCACCGGGGCGGCCGGATTCATAGGATTTCACGTTTGTCGGCATTTGCTCCAACGGGGCGACGCCGTGGCGGGCGTCGATAACCTGAACGACTATTACAAAGTGCAGTTGAAACGCGACCGCCTCGCATTACTGGAGAAATTCTCCGCCTTCAATTTTCACGAGCACGATATCTGCGACCGCAACGCCATCGACAACCTCTTAGCCAACAGCGCCGCTCCGGTTGTGATTCACCTAGCCGCGCAGGCCGGCGTGCGGTATTCGTTGGAGAATCCTCGGGCTTATATCGATAGCAATATCGTGGGTTTCATGAACATTTTGGAGGGTTGCCGGCATCACCAAGTGGAGCATTTGGTTTATGCATCGTCGAGTTCGGTGTACGGCGCTAATCGCTGTTTGCCGTTTCGCGTCGAACATAGCGTCGATCATCCGGTGAGTCTTTACGCCGCCACAAAAAAAGCCAATGAGCTCATGGCGCATACGTATAGCCATCTTTACGGCCTGCCCACCACCGGCCTGCGTTTCTTCACGGTTTACGGACCTTGGGGCCGGCCCGACATGGCGATGTATCTGTTCTGCAAGGCGATTGTGGCCGGCCGGCCGATACAAGTTTTCAACCATGGAAACATGCGGCGGGATTTCACGTATATCGACGACATTGTCGACGGCGTGATTCGCGTCGCCGATCATCCGGCGGAGCAAGATCCCGATTGGTCCGCCGAAGCGCCGCGGGCGTCGACCAGTTTCGCGCCCTACCGGGTTTATAACATTGGCGCCCACCAACCGGTTGCCTTGCTGCATTTGATCGACACGCTGGAAGCCTGCCTGGGCAAGAAGGCGATTCGAGAAATGGCGCCGATGCAACCCGGCGACGTCGTCGAAACGTATGCTGATGTCAGCGCCCTGACGCGCGACGTTGGCTTTGCCTCCAGCACGCCGCTGGAAGAAGGCGTGGCAAAATTCGTGGATTGGTTTCGCGAATACGAAAAGGCCTGAATTCCAACGGTGGAAAAACATTGCCCAGTCCGCCCGTTCCGCCTACAATGGGTGTTTGTCGTTGGCGCGGCGGCGTCCATTCCGAAGGCGAAACGTCTTTCCCGCCCCACAATTTTCTTCCCGTGAGTAAAGAGAGCGTGTGTGATGAAACCGTGCAACCACCGGCGAGATTTCCTGTGGAGCGCCGCTGCGGCGGGTTTGGCGGTAAGCGTTTCCGGACAACTGCCGTCGCCTGCTTTGGCCGCCGAAAAAAAATTGCCGTTCAAAATTTCGCTGGCGGAATGGTCGCTCCACAAAGCGCTCCGTGCGGGAAAGATTGCACACCTTGATTACGCGCGCATCACGAAGGAAGATTTCGGCATCGACGCCGTCGAATACGTCAATCAGTTCTTCAAGGATAAAGCCCAAGACAAAAAATACTTGGCTGAAATGAAAACCCGCGCCGCCGACCAAGGCGTCAAGAGTTTGCTGATCATGATCGATGGCGAAGGAAATTTGGGCGATCCCAACAAAAAAAAGCGAACCCAGGCCGTTGAGAATCATTACAAATGGGTGGAGGCGGCCAAGTTTCTCGGTTGCACTTCGATTCGGGTCAATGCCCGGTCGAAGGGAACGTATGCGGAGCAAGGCAAATTGGCGGTCGATGGCTTACGGCGTTTGAGCGAATTCGGCGCTCGGTACGGTCAGAACGTGATCGTGGAGAATCATGGCGGGTTGTCGTCGAACGGGAAGTGGTTGTCGGAGGTGATCAAAAAGGTTGGCTTGAAAAACTGCGGCACGTTGCCCGACTTCGGAAATTTCCACGAGTACGATCGTTATTTGGGCGTGAAGGAAACCATGCCGTTCGCCAAGGCCGTCAGCGCCAAAAGCCACGACTTCGACGCCCAAGGCAACGAAACCCATACCGATTTCTTCAAGATCATGAAGATCGTGCTTGATGCCGGCTACCATGGGTATGTCGGCATTGAATACGAAGGCGGTTCGCTCGATGAATACGCCGGAGTTCGCGCCACGAAGAAGTTGCTCCAGCGCGTGCAAAAACGATTTGCCTGAAAATCCGGGCGCTAGCCCGGTGGCAATGTCGGTTTTTTTGCCTAGGGTTTCATTTGGCGAACCCATTCCGCTCAGCGGGTTAGAGCGTGGGGCCCACGATCCAGGGCAGAAACTCTTCGTCGCCTAGGTCGAGTTGCTCGCTTTTCGATTTGCGACCGCTGGCCACGGCCAGTATTTCGTCGAAAATTTCCTCGCCCACCGCCCGCACCGATTTTCCTTGCAGCACGGCGCCGGCGTTGATGTCCATATCGTCTTGCAAACGTTCGTACATGGGCGTGTTGGTGGCCACCTTGATCGAAGGCGCCGGCTTGCTGCCGAAGCACGAACCTCTGCCCGTTGTGAAGACCACAATATTCGCGCCGCCGGCAATCATGCCGGTCACGCTGGCGGGGTCGTAGCCGGGCGTATCCATGACGACGAATCCCTTGGCGGTCACGGGCTGGGCGTATTCATACACATCGACCATCGCGGTCGAACCGCCCTTGGCCACGGCCCCCAACGATTTCTCGGCGATCGTGGTCAGACCGCCCTCCTTGTTGCCCACCGAAGGGTTGTTGTCGAGCTGGGCGCCGTACAGCCCGACATACCACTTCCACCATTCGATGCGCGCGAGCAGTTTATCGGCCACTTCGGGCGAAACCGCTCGGCGGGTGAGCAGGTGTTCGGCGCCGTAGATTTCCGGCGTCTCGGAGAGAATAGCCGTGCCGCCGCAAGCCACCAACATATCGGACGCCACGCCCAAGGCGGGGTTCGCGGTGACGCCGGAGTTGCCGTCCGACCCGCCGCACTCCAACGCCAGCATTAACTCGCTGGCGGGAATCTCTTCACGCTGGATAGCGTTGACCCGCGGCAACATTTCCTCCACGACCTTCACCGCCGCTTCGACCGTTTTCAGCACGCCGCCCATGTCTTGCATCGAAAACACCGGCGGTCCGTGGGACGCCGCGCCGCCCGCATCGCCGCTCTCCACGGCAACACCCTCGATCTGCACCAAGTGTTGGTCTTGCAGTAAAACACCCATGGCGCCTTGCTCGCAGCCCAAGCCGATGAGCAAGTAGGCGCCGATATTAGGATGCCTAGCAATGCCGCCCAACACACGGTTGAGCATTTCGTGGCCGCTGCCCCGATAAGGCATGCCGCAGCCGCCTTGATGCGTGAAGCCCAGCACGCCGTCTACATTTCCGTACTCCGCCAAGGTTTGGGCGTCGAATCGTTTGGCCACCATTTTGGCTACGGAAGCCGAGCAGTTCACCGTCGAAATGATGGCGATGTAATTTCGAGTGCCGGCGCGGCCGTTGGCGCGGCGGTAGCCTTGAAATGTTTTGCCGGTAATCGGCTCCGGCGGCGGGGGGACCTGGCTGCATTTGGCGTAATCGAGCGTGAAGGCGCCGTTTTCCAGGTTGTGCGAATGCACCCAATCGCCGGGCGCGATATCGGCCGTCGCGCTACCGATCACTTGGCCGTATTTCAAAACCTTGGCGCCTTCGCCGATCGGTGCAATCGCGATTTTGTGGCCGATGCGCACCGCTTCGGCCACGGTAATTTTTCGCTGACCCACTTGCAGGCAAACGCCTTGAGCCAGATTTTTCGTCGCCACGACGATGTTGTCGTCGCGGTGCAAGTGAACAAAATCAGGCGAATCGGCGGTAGAGGCGTTCTCGGAAGTGGAAGCAGACATGCAGATAGGTCTCGCGCTGCGGAGAGGGATAGATAATTTAGGCGGTGGGTGAAGGCGGCGGCGATTGTTTTGCAAACCTCAAATGCAACGGCTACAATTCCGTTAACGCCGCTGCTCATTGAACCGCAAGCCGGAGTCTGTGGCTTCACACGGCTGACAATGGTTCGTTTAACGGCAAGCCGAAGGCGACTGCGTTTGGCGCCAGACAGAAAAACGCAGTCGCCTTCGGCTTGCCGTTAAACGAAAAAGTGGCATTTCCAACCGTGAGCGGTATATGATACCGCTAAGCGGTTGTATGCCAAAGCCCACGGTTGTTTCGCGGTCGCACGCCGGTGGAAGCAAAAAAAGACGGCCCGTCATTCATGCAAAGGACTTGAACGTGAAACGGAACCTGATCCCTGCCGCCATGCCATTGTTTCGCACGGCGTTGGCCGCGGCGTTTGTTTCCATTGCCGGTTGTTCGCAAGCGAACGACGAAGCCGCCGCCGTCGTCGATTCCGCAAGCATCCAGCCAACGCAGGCGGGCAGCACCGCCGAATCGCCCACTGTAACAACACCGTCCGCTGTCACAAAACCGGCCGCATTTCAATTCACGGCCGCAGCCAGCAATGCGGCTCAAGACGACTGGCCGCAGTTCCGCGGAAGCAGCGGGGGAGTCGCCGCCGCTTCCCGCCTGCCCGCCACCTGGAGCGCGAACAAAAACATTGTTTGGAAAACAGAGTTGCCGGGCGCGGGGACTTCGAGCCCTATCATTATTGGCGAGCGAATTTTTCTGACCTGCTATCGAGCATTCGGCGCACCGGGCCAAGCAGGAGGCGCGTTGGAAGACCTTCGCCTGGATCTTCTTAGTTTGGACCGAGCAACCGGCAAGGTATTGTGGACGAAAACAGTAACGCCGTCGTTGCCCGAACAGCCCACCATTCGCGACCAACACGGCTATAGTTCCAGCACGCCGGTCGCCGACGGCCAGCACGTGTATGTGTTTTTCGGCAAGACCGGCGTCTTCGCCTACGATTACGATGGGAAACAGGTCTGGCGGGCCGATGTCGGCTCGAAGCTGAGCGGTTGGGGTTCGGCGGCGTCGCCCATACTTTTTGATGACATGCTGATTGTGAACGCCAGCGTGGAGAGTGAATCGTTGGTGGCGCTCGATAAAAAAACCGGCAAAGAGAAATGGCGGGTCAAAGGGATTCGCGAAGCTTGGAACACGCCGCTGTTGGCGGCCACTGGCGAAGGCGCCACGGAACTCATTGTGCCGATCATTCAGAAGATTTTGGCCTTCGATCCTGCAACGGGCGAAAGCCTTTGGTCGTGCGATACGGGAATCGGCTGGTACATGGTTCCCAGCGCCGTCGCCCAAAGCGGCATCGTGTATTGCATTGGCGGACGTTCAGGAGATGCCCTGGCGGTGCGCGCCGGCGGCCGGGGCGATGTCAGCCAGACGCACCGACTGTGGCGCCGCAACAAGGGCTCCAATGTGTCGTCGCCCATTTTGCATGAAGGGCGTCTGTATTGGATGCATGAGCAGCGCGGCATCGCCTATTGCGCCGATGCGGCAACAGGGGAAATTATTTACGAAGAGCGTGTGCCGCGAGCCGGCCAAATTTATGCCTCGCCGGTGCTGGCCGATGGGAAAATCTATTATGTGAATCGCGGGGGCCGCGTTTTTGTGGTGGCCGCGAAGCCCGAATTCCAGTTGCTCGCCACGAACGAACTCGAACAACGCGGCCGTTTCGACGCCAGCCCCGCAATCGCCGACGACAAACTCTACCTGCGCTCCAATCGCTACCTCTACTGCATCGGCGAAAAACCGTAGCCGGTGGTGTCTTGGTAACCGTTCTCGGCGTTGAAATGTCCGCCTGGAAACCGCCGAGCAATATCTGAACTTCCGCCGGCGTTGCAGGAAATTGCGATAACATCCAGCCGACAGTTCAAAACTCGCGAACGGCGGAAAAGATTTTACCGCGCGCCAAGGAGGAACGCTTGTCGCGGCCGACGGCCGCAACCAAACGCGTGCTCACCAATAGGCGGACTTATCGACGAAACGCGAGCCAACGACGAATCATTTGATAGAATGCCCGCAGTTGCCGTGGTATCAATCAAGAGAGTGGTGTTCCTATGTTGTTTGAGCTTCGCACGTCGGTTCCGGAAGTGTCGCCCGATTGGGCGCCGGTGCGAGATTTGTTCCTGGCCGGGCGATGCCGGCAGGCGTGGGATGCGGCCAACGCGTTGCGAGCAGCGCGGCGTCTGGAGCGCGCCAACGATTACATTTTGAATGTTGAGATCGCGCGGGCTTGCTCAGCGAATAAAACGTACATGGCGTTGGTCAGAATGGCCTTGGCCGCGTTTCCCGCCGATCCCATCGTGCGGCTTTATCAGGCTCGTGTGCTGCTGACGCGCGGCAGGTTCATTGAGGGAATCGAGTTTCTTGAGGCTTGCGAATCAACGCTGGGAACAACGCACCGCGCAATATGGAGCACGGAGCTTGCCAACGTGTATGGCGCGGCCGGCTGTGAAGCCTCGTGCCGCCGTTGGCTGGAAGCCGCGGGCAAGGAGCCCGGAGTCGATTCGGCATTGGCGTTGTACAGCCGTTCGTGCGCCAACGAGGGAATGCAGCAATGGGACAACGCCATCGATTTGGCGCGGCGTTGTGTCGACGCCGCGCCCGATTGGACGCGCGCCCGGGCCTACCTGGCGAACTGCCTGTTGGCGCGAGGCCAACTCGAAGAAGCCTTGGCGCAAATTGCGGAAACCCAACACCGCGGCCATGAAGAAGCCACGACCGACATTTCGGCCGCCATGCTGGCGATGTCGTTGGGAGAATTCGAGCAAGCTCGCGAAAAAATGGAGGCCATTCTCGTTCACTGGCCGCAAGCCGACTTCCTCCAGTGGGTCACGCGAACGTTGTGTATTCTGTTGGTCGAATTGGGGGAACACGAAGCCGCCCGGCAACTAGTGGCTGGTCGGGAGAAGCGTCTTGCGTTGCCGGAAATTCCCGCCAGCGGCAATGGGCGGCACTGCTTCATTCCGCTGCCGCTGGTGGCCCAAAACAAAAACCAGTGCGTGCCGACCACCGTCGCGATGGCGGTCTATCCACAAGGGCGGCGGTTCGATCCTGACACCATGTTTCAGGAGATGCACGGCCGCGAGGGAACGCCATTGTGGCGCATGCGGCGTTGGGTCGAAGAGCATGGATTCCACCTCGTTCCGATCCGCTTGGAGCGCGAGGGCGTGGTCGCGCTGCTCGACAAAAACGTGCCGTTGATTGGCGTCTTGGAGGGTCCTTTCAATAGCCATGTGGAAGTGCTGGCCGGCTACAACGACGACCTGAAAACGGTATACGTGCGCGACCCAGCGCATTGGGCGCCGGCGGCCTGGCCTTGGGAAATGGCCCTGCTCCGTTACGAATTGCACCAGGGCCTGTTTGCGGTGATCGATGCGGAACAGACGGAATGTTTGGCGTTGGCCGAAACGTGGCGGTCTGATGAGTGCGCCGCGCTGGTCGATTTGGCGCAGGCGGTCGCGTTGGGCGACGTGGCGGAAGCCGAAGCGGCATACGCGCGCATTGCCGACGACTCCAAGGCGGCCGTCGTGCGCGATGGTTATGCGGTCAATGTAGCGATTTCACCCATGCAATTCGCCGAACGCATGCAGGCCATCGCCAACGACGAACAGGCCAACACCTTCGCCCGTTTTCGGGCCGTGATGTCGCTCGGCCCCGACGACGCACAAGGCGTGCTGGAAAAACTGCTCGACGCCGACGATGAAAACCATTTCGGCGTGGGGGCCAGGCGGTATCTGCGCTTGCTCAAACTCATGGCCGATGGCCAGTGGACCGGCGCCCGCGAACTGCTCGATAAAATGCTGCTCAGCGGCGGCGGGGTGTCGCATTTTTGGGAGTTGCGAAGCGACGTGCTGGCGGAATTGGGCGCCCAAGAGGCCAGCCGAAACGCGCTGGATCGGGCCGTCGAACTGGAGCCATTAAGGATGTCGTTGCGGGAAAAGTCGCTCAACCGGTCCGCCAACCGGTTGACGTTCGCGGAGTATCTGGAAGAGTTCGATGCGTTGCTTGCCGACGACCCCGACGACAAACGCCTGTTGTGGGGCCGCGCCACCGCATTGCAAGACGGGCCAGACGGCAAAGCCTACGAACAGGCCGCGCGCGAGGCCATTGGTTGGTTCCCGCGTCATCCCAGCGGGTATATCAGTTTGCTCGATTGGTACGGCTACCAAAGCCGCGACGACCTCTCCGCAACGCTCTTGGCCGAAGCTCGCAAAATGCTCCCCGCGATCTTTACCGAAGCAAACGAATCGAAAAACGAAACTGCGGAAGCGGATACCGAAGTATCGCCAGAGCCGCCGCTGGAAACAGAGCCGCCGCTGGAAACAGAGCCGCCGCTGGAAACAGAGCCGCCGCTGGAAACAGAGCCGCCGCCGGAAACGGAGTTGCCAGAAGAAAAAGAGGCGCTTCTTAATTTGGTGTGGCAGCCAGACGATGCTCGTCGCCCGGCCGCCTTGGCGCGCGCGCTCGAACTGGAACAGGCGGGGCAGTTACAATGGCATGAAGCCGCACGGCTGTTGGCGTGCCGGCTGTTGCTTCCCGGCAACCCCAACCAAGAACGGCCCGACCAAGAACAGCCAGACGTGGCGAGTCTGCTGCCCGACAACCCGCCCGGCGCGGCGTACTGGTTCGCCCACGCCACCACCGACGCGCTGACCGATTTCGAGCCAACCATTGAAGTGGCGTTGGCGGTCGATCAATGGCTCGATCGGGTCGTGGCGGATGTGCGGGATTATCCAGACTTGTGGTTCCAACGCGTGTTGCTTTTGGAATACGGCAAGCAGATGGAGCGTGCGTTGGAGGAATTGCGCCGCTTGCTGGAGCGTTATCCGGCGACGTCGTCGGCGCTGTATCGAATGGGCGTGGTCAAGTATCGTCAGGAAGATTTTCCGGCCGCCCGCCAACACTTGGAACAAGCGTTGAAGGTGAACCCTGGGTTGATCGGCGCCGCCAACATGCTCCGCACCTTGCATGAAATTCTAGACAACCCAGCCGAAGCGTTCGCCTGCACGCTCCGACTGCGGCAAAAAATGCCCTACTCGCTCGACTACCTCCGCGACGAAGTGTTGGCGATTGCCGAGCGGGAGTCGGCCGAAGCCGCCGAAAAACGCCTCGAAGAGGTTGTCAATGATTTTCCCAAACAGCGGCTCTCCGTTTTGCGAGGCCGCGCGTATTTGGCGGCCGGGCACCCTGCCGAAGCCGAACGTCTGCTCTCGGAAATCGACGCGCCGGCCGACGCCGATGAAGATTTATTTGAAGAATGCCTACAGGTGAAAATCGCGATTGCGCAGAAGAACAACAATCAGGCCAGAGTGCTGGCGTTGTGCGACGAAGGCCTCGCCCGCTGGCCAGATTCCACGCGGCTCAAGGAAATTCAGGCCGAGCAACTGGCCGAAGATAATCCTGCTCGAAGCCAGGAACTGCTCCGCGACGTGCTCCACAATGGAGAGCCTCAATCGCAAACGGTTTGGCAATACTTGGGAGTTGCCGGGCAAGCCGGCGACGCCGCAGCGCGCGAAGCGATTCTCGCCGCCCCGGAAGACCGCCGGGAGAATTTGGCGGTGCTGTTTTCCGAAGTGATGGGCCATCATGAATTAGTCCGCTGGAACGCGCCGTATTTACAATGGGCGCAGCGGGAATTTCCCGACGCCGACGCCCTGCGTTGGCGTTTGCTCAACCACTACAACATCAACGGGC
>JAJRWU010000121.1 GCA_024276655.1 Planctomycetota bacterium | reverse complement strand
ATCAAATTCTGGCGGAGGAAAACGTCAGCGAACTCATCACCGCTCCTTCTCGCGTGCTCTGGAACCTCGTCGATAATCTCGGCACAACGCGCGACATCGCACGTATCAGGGCGAAGGGCGGAGCATTTACGCAGTTGGATGAACAACACCCCACTCAGTTTACGGCGTGACGGCATTTGGCATGAATTGACGTTCGATAGCCAACACGCCGACGCAATAGAGAGAACAGCTTCGCCCAAAGCGGAGTCGGACGAGCGTACCGCGTGAAGCACTCCTTGCATTGGCGATCTTTGACGAAGGCAATGAGTCTGCTTGGCTCCACCCGGAGATATTTGGTAAAGCCGCCTGCCGGACAGACACGGCAAATAGGAGGATGAGCCATTAGGCTTTCGACCTTTCAGAGCCAGAGGGTCAAAAATCACCGCAACCGAGAGGGAGTAACCGCACCAGCGCAACACTTCCAATAACCCCTCCATTTGGAAACGATTCCTTGGCAGCCAGGGACATCATACGAAATGCCGGCATAATCGGTAGAACTCTCACCGGCGAGCCGGATTTGGCGGCAAATTGTGGCTTGAGAAGTTCTCCGCCGCGATTCCAGCGCTAAAATGCCGTAGCTTCCAGAGGCCGGAACTGCGGGTTGCAACCAACACGCCGACGGCGCCTGAAGTGCTGTTCCGGAAAACACTTCGGTCGCCGATGAAAGGGGTGGCGCCAAGGCCGTAAGATCGCCGAAACCGAAAATAGAAAACCATGGACTTGTATGTTGGGCACGGACGCGCCCAAGGCGTTTCGCATCGCGAGAGCGGTGCAATCTTCGCTGGTGAGCGTCTATGTCTGAATCACGAACACTGAAGCTCGACCTAACCGCCCTCTGCCTGTTGGCCGTGGTGCTGTTTCTAGCGGTTTCCCTGGCGACCTATCAACCGGCCGATCCCGTGGCGACGCCGCCGGCGCCGCTGGGTTATCTGGTTCAGGCGGAATCGTTGGTCTATCCGGCCAATCAAGAGGTTGCCAACGCCTGCGGAAAATGGGGCGCCCTCTCGGCCAATCTGATTTTCACGGCCTTTGGCGGCGGCGGCTATTACTTGGTGTTTTCGCTGGCCGTGTTCAACGTTCGAATTCTGCGGCGAGAGGAAGTCAGCATGCCCGCGATTCGGCTGGCCGGTTGGCTGGCCACGCTGTTCGGATTCGCCAGCGTGCTGGCGATGTTGGCCCCTGGTCTTTCGCCCGGTCCGATCATCGGCAGCGGCGGTTATCTTGGCGCATTGGGTCGGAGCATGGTGGAAACACACTTCGCCACCGCGGGCGGTCTGATTCTTCTCACCGCGATCACTTTTGCCGGTGTGATGCTCTGCACCGATTACGCCATCTTCCATTTTATGGGGCAGGCTTTGTCGGTGGGTTCTCAAGCGGCTCATCGTGTGCAGGGTTTGAAACTCAGCATTCGCCGCCGGACCGACCTTGAGTCGTCGCAATTGGCAAACGACGCAGAGGAGAGCGACGAATATGAAGAGGGGGAGGAAGAGGAAGAGACCGACGAATACGAAGCGGAGGAAGACGAAAGCGGCTTGGCGGTGCGATTCCGCCGCAAGACCACCGACCTGGGCTCTCCCGCCGCCGGCCAGGGCAAAAAAGAAAGCAAGAAGAAGAAAAGAAACCAAGCAAACGCCCAGCCCAAAATAAAGGAGGAACCGGAGCAGAGCGAAGAGGAGGCGGAAGGCGAAACCGAATTGGCGGCCTCCGCAGCGCCGCCGTCGAAAAAAGACGCTTCGAAAAAGGGACCGTCGAAAAAGAAATCGGTGTCGAAAGAAGAAGAGCCCGACGAAAAACATCGGGTCGATAAACCGATCTCACTGCGCAAACCTCACGAAAAAACGAAACGCGAGGAAGCCGAACGCGAAGAAGTCATCCAGCAGCTCGACGAAGCCGCCCGCGTCGAGGAAGACGCTACCGATTACGAACTGCCCTCCATCGACTTGCTCCTATCCGCCGACGATTTTTCGTTTGAACGCCAGGAGAAGGAAGTTCGAATTAAAGCAAAAATTCTGGAAGACACCTTCGGCAGCTTCGGCTTTCAGGTGAAGGTGGTGGAAGTTGAAACCGGGCCGGTCATTGCACAGTATGAAGTCGAACTGGAAGCCGGCCTGCGTCTTTCTCGAATTACCGGTTTGGCCGACGACTTGGCTATTGCCTTGCGCGTGCCCACGGTGAGGATTGTGGCTCCCATTCCAGGCAAGAACACGGTGGGTATTGAAGTGCCCAACGAAGAACGTCAAATCGTGCGATTGCGTGAAGTGATGGAGGCAGACCAGCACAAGTCACGGAAAATGCATATTCCAATCTTCCTCGGCAAAGACGTTTCCGGGAACCCGATGTCGGTCGACTTGGCGTCGCTGCCGCATCTGTTGATCGCGGGTCGGACCGGAACCGGGAAAAGCGTTTGCTTGAACGCCATTATCGGCTCCATTCTGATGACCAAGCGGCCCGATGAAGTTCGCATGTTGATGATCGATCCTAAAATGGTCGAGTTGAGCGGCTACGGTTCACTGCCGCATTTAATGCACCCCGTCGTGACCGACATGCGCAAGGCGGAGGCGATTTTGTCGTGGGCGGTCGACAAAATGGAAGAGCGTTATTCGCTGCTCGCCAAGGCTGGCGTGCGACATATCGCGACCTACAACCAACTCGGAGATGAAGAGCTGTTCGAGCGGCTCCAGGTGGAAGACGAAGAGCAACGCGAAGCCGTGCCCACGCACCTGCCGTTTATCGTGATCGTGGCCGATGAAATCGCCGACATGATGATGACCGCCGGCAAGGAAGTCGAGCAACACATTATTCGCCTGGCCCAAAAGAGCCGGGCGGTGGGAATCCACCTGATTCTCGCCACCCAGAAACCGACCGTCGACGTCATCACCGGCTTGATCAAATCGAACCTGCCGGCGCGCATCGCATTCCAGGTTGCCAGCCGCACCGACAGCCGCGTGGTGCTCGACGAAATGGGCGCCGATAAACTTCTCGGCAACGGCGACATGCTCTTCCTCTGGCCCGGCACCAGCACGCTTCTGCGCGGCCAAGGCACCTACCTCAGCGACGACGAAATCGACCGCGTGGTTGAAGCCGCCAGCACCGGTGAGCAGCAGTTCGTGCATGAACTTATCAATATCAAGGTCGAGGGTGGCGAAGAGCAAACCACCGCCGGCCTCAAAAAACGAGACGACCTCTACGAGAGCGCCATCGATATCGTGGTTCGAGAAGGACGCGGCAGCGTTTCGCTCCTGCAACGCGCCTTGGGCGTCGGTTATGGACGCGCTGCAAGATTGATTGATTTCATGGCCGACGACAACATCGTGGGGCCGTATTCAGGATCCAAAGCGCGCGAAGTGTTGTTGAGCGTGGCGAAATGGGAGCAAATGCAGGGCTACGACGCCGACGAGGTCTCAGACGATGTTTCGGACGAAGAGCCATCAGCCGATGAATCGAAACGCAAATCCGCGCCGCGCCTTGCAGCGCCGCTCTCGCTTGTAAACGACGCCGAAGAAATCCTCGAAGACGACGGAGAATACGAAGACGCTGCAGAGGAATTAGAAGACGACGAATATGAATCGGATGAGCAGGCAAATTACGAGGACGAAGAGCTAGAGGAAGAGTCGGCCCAAGATGAAGAAGAAGAACATGAACTAGGTGAAGACGAAGAAGAGTACGAAGAAGAGGAATACGAATACGAAGAAGAAACCGACGACGAGTCGTATCAAGCCGAAAGCGCATAAGGCGTTTATGGGAGTCCGTGAGTTTTTTTGGGTTCCGCCTACGAGGGAATGACCGTTTGCTGATTCACTCGCTTGCGCTTCGTGCTTGTATTAGGTAATTTTCATCTGCCGCTCGCCTAAATCGCCATGCTATTTCAGTATAGCGGCGGCTTGCCGGCAGGAGGGCGGCAGTCTAAAAACAGGGCTTCCCCTTGAAAATATCTGGCGAATGAACGTCGGAATTCGCCACAATGAATAATGAAAAGGATCTCACTCATGGGAGCGGAGCAAAAAGCGCAGGAACTGGGCGTCTCGTTCGAGCCTCTGGCGCCGGGCTATTTGAATTTATGCATTCGCAGCGGCAACCAACTGATCACCTCCGGCCACACCAGCGATTTACAGGGCGTTTTGGGCCAGGGACTCACCGTGGCGCAAGGCTACGAAGCGGCGAAGGATTGTGCAAAAAAGATTCTGCGGTCGGTGCATGATGAGCATGGAACGTTGGACAATCTTCGCGTGATCAAGCTGTTGGGTTGCGTGTATTCAGCGCCCGATTTCACAGACCAACACTTGGTGATTAACGGCGCGTCCGATTTGCTGCACGAAATTTTCGGCAAGGAAGGCGATGGCTATCACGCCCGCAGCGCGCTCGGTTTTGCCGCCCTGCCAACCGGCGCCGCCGTTGAAGTGGAAGCCATCTTTGAAATCAAGGAGTAGCCGCTCTTGAACCAGAGCCGCGGCGCGCATTACTGCAACTGAAGAGCGGCTTTCAGGCAGTCTTCCATTGATGGATCAGCAGAGTAGGCCTCATGGGGGCGAATTGCCTGCAATTGTCGCAAACGACGTTGGCGTCTATACTTGCTTTCATGCTGAAATGTATTAATACCTTCTAACACCATTTGGTAGGTCAGCATCGAACCCCGTATTTGCAGCGCCAAACAGGGGTTATGTTAGGAGTTCTAAGTAAGCCTGGAATCCTTCAGTTTTCGTCGCGTCTTGCGTAGCTTATGGCCCCTCAACCCGCCTCCATTATTTCTCCCAGCCAAGCAAAAGCCCCTTTTTTTCTGGGGGTTGATGTCGGCGGCACGAGCGTGAAAATCGGCTTGGTCGACGACAACGGCGCCACCTTGGCCCGCAGCGCCGACCCCACACTGGAGGAGGCCGGTCCTGAAGCGGCCATGCAGCAGGCGGCGGCAGCGATGCAGTCGTTGCTGGCGGGTGTGGGCGCGTCGTTGGAACAAGTGGCGGCGGTCGGTTTGGGCGCGCCGGGAACGATGGATATCCCCTCCGGCATGGTGTTGGAGCCGCCGAATTTGCCGCATTGGCGGTACTTTCCCTTGCGAGATTGCTTGGCTGATTTGTGCGGAAAAGCGGTGTCTTTCGCCAACGACGCCAACGCCGCCGCCTTCGGCGAATATTGGGTTGGCAGCGGGCGAGATTACCACAGTATCGTGATGCTGACGCTGGGCACCGGCGTCGGCGGAGGAATCATCATTGGCGGCGAAACGGTCGATGGAGAAAACAGCCACGGCTCCGAGTGTGGACATATCGTGGTCGATTTTCACGACGACGCTCGTTTGTGTCCTTGCGGCCATCCTGGGCATTTGGAAGCCTATTGCAGTGCGACATCGCTGATCAAACGCACTATTGAAGCGATTTCCGCGGGCCGAGCCAGTTCGCTAGCGCCGTTGGTGGAAGCCGGGCGGCCTCTCAGCGGTTTGATCATTGCCGAACACGCCGACGCCGGCGACACGCTCGCCCACGACCTGATCATGGAAACCGCTCACTTTTTGGCGGCGGGAACCGTGACCATGATGCACGCCATCAACCCCGGCGCCATCATTTTGGGTGGGGCGATGAATTTTGGCGGCCACGATCACCCTCTCGGCCGCGCATTTTTGGAAAAGGTGCGGAGTGATGTGCATCTTTGGGCGTTGGATGTTCCCGCCGAGCGAACCCGCATCGATTACGCCACGCTGGGCGGCCATGCAGGCTATATTGGAGCAGCCGGAATTGCCCGGGTCGCGTATCATAAGAAGTAGCCGCTGTTCTTCTTGTAACAATCAGGCGGCAAACGCACTCCACGCAGGCCGGCGCAAAAAACTCAGATTGCCCACATGACTCAGATCGACTGCCAACATATTCGCAACTTCTGCATTGTCGCGCATATCGACCATGGCAAAAGCACGTTGGCCGATCGGCTGCTGGAATTCACCGGCACCGTGACCCGCCGTGAAATGAAAGAGCAGTTGCTCGACGATATGGACATCGAGCGCGAACGCGGCATCACGATCAAGGCCCGCGCCGTGGCCATGCACTTCACGTTTGAAGGCGAAACGTACGAACTGAATCTGATCGACACGCCCGGCCATGTCGATTTCCAATACGAAGTCTCGCGGGCGTTGGCCTGCTGCGAAGGCGCCATGTTGTTGGTCGACGCCTTCCAGGGCGTGGAAGCGCAAACCGTGGCCAACGGCTACGCCGCCATGGATAATGACCTCGCGATTCTGCCCGTGATCAACAAAATCGACCTCAAACACCAACGCGTCGATGAAGTCGCGGAGGAAATGGAGCACTCGTTGGGCGTCGATCAAGACGACGTCCTCCGGGTCAGCGCCAAAACGGGCGCCGGCGTGCAGGAGCTTGCCGAAGCAATTGTCCGACGCGTGCCGCCCCCGGAGGGAGACCCGCAAGCCCCGCTGCAAGCCATGGTGTTCGACTCGCATTACGACGAATTTCGCGGCGCCATCACGTACGTTCGCATGATGAACGGTACGGTTCGCAAGGGCCAGAAAATTCGTTTCCTCAAAGCCGGCATGACGCGCGAAGTCATCGAACTGGGCCAGTTCACTCCGCAACGCACCGCCCGTAAACAACTGCAAGCCGGGCAGGTCGGCTACCTGATTTGCAACATAAAATCACTCGACGATGTAAACATCGGCGACACTATTGTTGACGCCGCCGATGAAAACGCCGTGGCCCTGCAAGGCTACGAAGAACCGAAACGCATGGTCTATTGCGGACTCTACCCTTCCGACGGGCAAGACTTTTCCGAACTCCGCGACGCCCTCGACAAACTCGCCATCAACGACCCCAGTTTTGAATTTGAGCCGGAGTCGAGCGAAGCCTTGGGCTTCGGTTTTCGCTGCGGCTTTCTCGGCTTGCTGCACATGGAAATCGTGCAGCAGCGTTTGGAGCAGGAGTCGGACGTCGACCTCGTGCAAACGGCGCCCAACGTCACGTATGAAGTGACCAAGAAAAACGGCGAGATCATTTCGGTGCATCGTCCGCAGGAAGTGCCCGATTTGGGCGACATCGAGGAATTTCGCCAGCCGATTGTGCGCGTCAACCTGCTGCAACCGGTGGAGTTCGTCGGCCCGGTGATGAAACTCTGCCAAGAGCGGCGGGGCGTGCAGCATGGCACGGAATACATTTCGACCACCCGTGTCATGCTGACCTACGACCTCCCGCTGGCCGAAGTCATCTACGACCTGCACGACAAACTCAAGAGCGCCACGCGCGGCTACGGCACCATGGACTACGAACTGCTGGGGTACTTCCCCGCCGATTTGGTGCGGCTCGATATTCTCGTTAATGGGAAACGGGTCGACGCCTTGAGTGTGATTTGCAACCGGGGCGACGCCGACCGCCGAGGCCGCGCGGTGGTCAAAAAACTGCGCAGCGAAATCAGCCGCCACATGTTCGAGATTGCCGTCCAGGCCGCGATCGGCAGCCGCGTGATTGCCCGTGAAACGGTGAAGGCGATGCGGAAGAATGTCACGGCGAAATGTTACGGCGGCGATATTTCCCGCAAGCGAAAACTGTGGGCCAAGCAAAAAGAAGGCAAGAAACGCATGAAGTCGATCGGTTCGGTCGACATTCCGCAAAAGGCCTTCATGGCCGTTCTCGATACCGGCGCCAACGAGAAATAAAATACAGGCCGATGAGCACTCAAGCCGCCTTGAACGCCAAACGCCGCCGCCTGTTTCTCATGGGCGTGTTGCTTGGCATGGCGGTCGGTTTGCTAACGGCTTTCCAGGGGACCGCCACGCGCCATCGTACGGCGCGCGTTGTCAGCGGTTCAATGGCGCCCACGCTTTATGGCCCCCATTGGAAAAACACCTGCCGCGATTGCGAATTCCCATGGCGCGTCGGGCAAGATATCGCGCCCGATGGCGAGCGTTTTGTCTGCCCGAATTGCGGCTACGCCCAAAACGATCTGCAAGACGCCGGCGTGCAACGCGGGCAGCAGACCGACCTGCACTCTGGGTCGTATTGGAATCGCCCGCCGCAACGGGGCGAGATGGTCGCTTTTCGCAAGTCGGCTCAAAAAAGCGCGACGCCATGGGCCGTTAAACGAATGGTTGGTTTGCCGGGCGAACAGGTTTCGATTCAAGGCGGCGATGTCTACATCAACGGCGCGATCTGGAAAAAGCCCTGGCCGTTATTCGAGCGCCAAGCGGTTCTCGTTCACGACAGCCGTTTTTCGCCACAATTACATCCCGCGAACAGGCCGCCGCTCCCGTTGCGTTGGCGGCCTCGAAACGACGACCCCTCTTGGCGTTTCGAGCATGATGGTTACCAATACGCGCCGCCGGCCGACGCGGAAAACGCGAGTGAATTCGATTGGCTGGTCTATCACCATTGGCTATGTTCTGAAATCCCGCAATTGCGAACCAAGGAGGCGGCCATCTTGGACGGCTTCGCCTACAACGTCGGCCCTGCGCGGCAGCTTCAACCGGTGACGGATGTCGTCTTGGAGTGTGAACTCACGGTGCAAGGCGAAGGGGAAATTGCGTTGGAATTACGAACTGTCAACCCGGGGCTCACTTGCAAAATCACCGCGCCGGCCGGACAAGTAACACTGCTGGTCGAGAGCACCCCGCTGAAAGCATTCCGCTTGCCTGCCGGTTCGCTCATCGGCCGGCACATTTTTACGTTTGGCCTGCTTGATCGCCAAGCGGTTTTGGCGCTGGACGGCGTACTCCTTTGTTCGCCCGATTTGCCGGAGGCGTCCCAGCCGATGAAGTCCTTGCAGTCAAAGATGCTGGCGGCGGAACCGTTTCAGATCGGCGCCAGGCGTGTGACGTTGGTCGTCGGGCGACGTCGCATCCTACGCGATGTTTATTATCTTGACCCGCTGCGTCTGGGGCGAGATTGGTCGATGCAAACGCCGCTGCGAGACGACGCCTTTTTCGTTTTGGGCGACAACCCGCCGCTGTCGATCGACAGCCGCCAGCCGAACGTCGGTCCGATTCACCGCCAGCAAATCGTCGGCCAAGTGCATCTGTTGCCGCGATAGCTGTTAAACGAGCCATTGTGAGCCGTGTGAAGTATACCACCTAGAACTTAGCATCGAGCGGATAATTAGTGTCGTAGCCATGCTCGCCAGAGCGTGGGATGGTTCACCACTCACCCACCGTCTGGCGACGATGGCTACACAAATGCGACAGTTATGTATCGAGCGGTGCTTATTTCAGGCCGGCTCCGAGGATCGATCGAGCAATGAGCGTCGGCGGAGTGCAGTGTTTTAATCAGCCTTTTCCGGATTTTCGAGCGCCACTGGCTTTTCGAGTGCCACTGGCGAAGCCCAATATACTTCACACGGCTAGTAATGGCTCGTTTAACGGCAAGCCGAAGGCGACTGCGTTTTTCTGTATTACCCGAACGCGTGGGCTCAAAACACAGCCGCCTTCGGCTTGCCGTTAAACGAAAAAAGCGACATTTTCAACCGT
>JAJRWU010000120.1 GCA_024276655.1 Planctomycetota bacterium | reverse complement strand
GATATTCACGCCACGATTCTGCACCAGCTTGGGCTCGACCCGCGCCGTTTGGAAGTCGCCGGCCAGAAACGGCTAGACGTCGATTTCGGCGTTCCGATCAACGAGATCATTGCCTGAAAAAGCATAACCTTGGGACCTGTCCCGAAATAAGATCCCTCAGCCGATGAGCACTAGCTCACGGTTTACAGCATTCTCGGAGAACCGGACGCTAACGCGTTCCGGCTGATCTGCGCGGCGTTTTCGGCAAGAATAACCCAGGCTATCACCCCGCTCAGTCCGAGATGAAATACGGAAGTTACTTCGGGACGATTCCTTGATCTATTCAAGCGAAGCGTGTTTGAGCCGCAGCGCGTTGCCCACCACGGAAAACGAACTCAAACTCATAGCGGCGGCGGCAACCATCGGGTTGAGCAATAAATTTTCGTTCAGCGGGTAAAGCACTCCCGCGGCAATCAGCACGCCGACCAGATTGTAAACGAAGGCGAAGAACAGGTTCTGGTGGATATTTCGCATGACGCTTCGCCCCAGCCGCAAAGCCTTGACGATTCCCCGCAGGTCGCCGCCGATGAGCGTTACGCCGGCGGCCTCGATGGCTACGTCGGAGCCGGCGTCCATCGCGATGCCGACATCAGCCGCCGCCAGCGCCGGAGCGTCGTTGACGCCATCGCCCGCCATGGCCACGATTTTTCCCGACTCGCGCAGTTTGAGAACGAAATCGTGTTTATCTTGCGGCGTCATGCCGGCATGCACTTCGTCGATTTGGAATTGCGCCGCGACCGCCGCCGCCGTAACTTCGTTATCGCCGGTCAGCATCACGACGCGGAGCCCCATGGCGCGTATTTCCGCCAAGGCGGCGGGCGTCGTTTCCTTGACCGGATCAGCCACCGACAACAGCCCCACGGCCGTATCTTCCTGGCCCACGAAAACCACCGTGTGCCCTTGCTTGCGTAGTTCGTCGGCCTTCTCGGCCAGCGCCGTGGGAAGCGTTATTCCGGCTTCTTCCAAAAAGGACTGACTTCCCACCAAGACGCGTGTTTGTGGCCCGTCGCCACTTTGCCCGTCGCCACTTTGCCCGTCGCCACTTTGCCCGTCGCCACTTTGCCCGTCGCCACTTTGCCCGTCGCCACTTTGCCCGTCGCCGCCTTGTGAGTTGGACGCCGAAGAGGCAACCATCGCCTCCACGCCCTTGCCGGTGTGCGAGGAGAATTGTTCGGCGGTGGGAAGGCTGAGTTGTTGTTCGTGGGCCGCCGACACGATCGCGGCCGCCACCGGATGCTCGCTGTTTTGCTCCACCGCGGCGGCGAGTTGCAGCAACTGCTCGGAGCTTTGTGATGGAGGATCGGCCACTATGCATTCGATCAAACGCGGCCGGCCCTCGGTGAGTGTTCCGGTTTTGTCGAACGTCAAGGTGTCGATCTTGCTCAACTGCTGGATCACTTCTCCGTTTTTGAGCAGCACGCCGAGTTGGGCGCCGCGTCCCACGCCGACCATGATCGACATCGGCGTGGCCAGCCCCAACGCACAAGGGCAGGCGATGATCAAAACCGAAACCGCGTTCACCAGTGCGTACCCCAACGCCGGCTCGCGCGGCGCGAACCACGCCCAAACAACAAACGAGGCAATAGCCACGCCGATCACGATGGGAGTCAGGTAGGCGGAGGCGACATCGGCCGCTTGTTGGATCGGCGCCCGCGACCGCTGCGCTTGAGAGACCATCGACACCACCCGCGAGAGCATCGTGTCGCCGCCGATGTGTTCGGCGCGCATCAGAAAGGCGCCGATCTGGTTGATCGAGCCGCCGATCACGTCGTCGCCGACGTTCTTCGTGACGGGAATCGGTTCGCCCGTGAACATCGACTGGTCGAGTGAACCGGAGCCTTCGATCACAACACCATCGACCGGCGTTTTATCGCCAGGACGCACTCGCAGTGTATCGCCAACTTGCACGCTGGAAATCGGCGATTCAACATCCTTTCCGTCGCGAACAATACGAGCCATTTGCGGAGCAAACGCCAGCAACTCGCGGAGGGCGTCGCCGGTTCGTCGCCGCGCCCGCAGTTCCAAAACCTGGCCCAACAAAACCAACGCCGTGATCATCGCCGCCGCCTCGCAATAGACCGACGTTTCGCCGTTCGCCCGAAAGGCGTCTGGAATGATTGACGGAAACAGGATCGCCACGGCGCTGTATCCGTAGGCCGCGCCGGAGCCCAACGCGATGAGCGTAAACATGTTCAATCGGCCCGTGCGGACCGACATCCAGCCGCGTTGAAAGAATGGCCAGCCCGCCCAACAGACCACCGGCGTGCTGAGCACGAATTGCAGCCAACGTTGTGCTCCCAAGGAGAGCCAGCGCTCTAGAGGCAGGCCCAACATGGGGGCCATGGCCAACAAAAGCACCGGTAACCCGAACACACAAGCCACGATAAAACGCCGCGTCATGTCGCGGAGTTCGGAATCGTCTTCATCGGAATCGGCGGCTGCGGCTTGCAACTCCAACGCCATACCGCACTTCGGGCACGTTCCGGGCGTATCGCTCTGGACCTCAGGATGCATGGGGCACGAGTAAACCGGCGCGCTGGGCAAGGCGATTTGCGTAGGTTCGAGCGCCATGCCGCATTTCGGACAGATTCCCGGAACATCGCTTTCCACGCCGGGACACATCGGGCAAAAATAGGCCGCCGCCGGCTTCTCGCCCGATGATGCCATAGCCGACATCGACATCGACATCGACGACATTGCCGGCGCCGCTCCCAACTGAACCAGTTCCCCCTGCGGTTGGGGAGCGTGCGGTTGGGGAGCGTCGCCTTGAAGAAACTTGGTTTTGCATTGCCCGCAGCAGAAATAATAAAGTTCGCCATCGCGTTCGGCGCTCAAAGCGGTCGCTTCGTCAACTTCCATGCCGCAAATAGGATCGATTGCCACGCGAAGCCTCTTTCTGGAGTTCTAACGATTTTCTATGTGTGAACACATTGCCTCATACGTTCCATCCAAATTAGCATTTTCGTCGCTCCAGAGCACCCGCCCTACCTCTGGAGAGTGGAGCCGCCCATAGACCATTTCGGGTGCGGGCTTTACCATGAACGAACCTTTCGAGATCCGCACTCCGACTCCGCTTGTTTTCCATGACAGACGCTCCCTTAGGTAAAATGGGCCACGACGCGCTGATGCAAGTGTTGGGATTTCTCAACTATTCCTCGGGCGCTGCTGATCCCCATTTGCTGGAAAATCTTAACTACCTTTACCAGCTTGCCGAACCTCCGGGTGAAGAGGCTTCGGGTGAATCGTGGAGATTGGTTCACCAGTGGCTTCGCGATAAACTTTCCGAGGTTTCGGGTCGGGAGGAGACACCTCAAGACGCCGGAGCTTTTCAAGACGCCGGGCAAGTCGAGGCGGTCTTGCAACTCACCTTTGAGACATTCATTCCGGCCTATTTCGATTTCCACCAAAATCTTCTCTTTCACCAGAACCCGAACGATGTGGTGCGGCCCTTTTTTTTGGGCCGAATATTCGAGGCGGTTCTTTCCCAAGGCGGGCCGTGGAGCGAAGCGGCGCGAATCGTCGGCGATGGCATTGCTCAACTCAACGATTTTGTCGGCCATCGTCCCGTGGCGACGTTGGAAGGTCATGACATCGAGCCCTATGCTCACGAATGGAGTCGGCCCATCCCGCTGTATGTTCGGGGAGCGGGCGCTTCATGGGGAAAGCATCAAGAGGTTGTGGCGAAGGCGGTCGAATTGTTGCATCAAACCGATGCCGCTCTTCTCCGCCAATCGCATTTTGCCCCTGATCTACTGGACGAATTGGCGATCGATCCGCGAGCCTACGATTTCGACCACCCCGTGAATCGGCGCGTGAACTATCAATTCGGCCAGTGGGATCCTCACCTGATTGACCGGCAGGGGCGTTACCGGCGGTTTGTTATCCAGCAGGTGACGCTCGATGCCTTGATGTGTCGCGTCGACGACGCACTCGACCTGCCGCACGAGGAAAAGATTTTTGAAGCGGCGGCGGTCTTGGCGGGCGCGATGCTGATGGCCTCGGGCGTCAGCGGCTCGGGGCCCGACGCGCACGATTCCAACGCCACCCTTTCCTCGCTCTTGCCGACCATGACCTCAACACGTGATTCCTTCTACACGGGTTTGATTGAGCGAATGGATGGTCCGCACGCGGAGCGGCTGCGTCGCGAAGCAGAGGAGTTTCGCCAGCCATTCGGCGCCGCGCGCCGACACTTAAATGGCCAACTGGCGCGTCGGCGCGCGTCGCAGTTGGTGCATGTTCACATGGCGCAGCTGTATTCGCACATGGCCTACCCTGAAGCGGCGGCCCGACAGGTGGAAGTGGTGCCGGTGGCGTCGGCCCGCATGTTGTGTCAGATCGAGTGCCGCTTCACCGCGGCTCGGCAAGCATTAAACGGCGGCCGGATCGAGGAAGCCGCGGCCCTCCTGCCAGAAATCGTTAGTCTGCTGCAAACCGCGATCGAATGCGGCGCTGTTGTAGATCCTTGGAATATTCTGGGCTTCGATGGAAATTTCAGTTTGTTTCCGGCGCTCGAGAATAGTATCCGAGATCATCGGGTGCATGATTTGATCGACATCATGGAGCACCTGTTCGGCCTCTACGCACGCGTGTGGAGCGATGCCGTGGCTGGCGATACCGGCGCCCTTGGCCAACAAGTGGCCGCCGAGTTTGAGCAAACGGCGCAGTGGTGGCGGAAGTTCGCGGCGCATGAAGTGAGCGGCGTGAAAAAAGTAGACGGGCTTGAAGCTTACGATGCGGCGGAACACGTCGCGAATGCGTTACGCCTTTGGCACGAAGGCGGCGCTGCCGCCGGCGACGTGCGGTTTTGGTCGCCCCATGTGGAAATGTTCGGCTCCCCTAAAGCTTACGCGCTCGTGATCGAGGCGCTCTTGGAGCGCGAAGACTTCATCGCTTCGATGGCGCTGTTGATCCACTGGCTGGGCCGCGCCGATCATATCCCCCTGCACCAAGGCGAAACCACATTCTATGCGTTGGCGGAACGTTGGCTGCGAGGCTTGCGAGCGCAATGTTTGAGACTCCACGCCGAGCAGGGTTCCGCTCAAGAAGACCAGATGTCGGCGGTCGAGGCTTGGAAGCTGGCCCGAAAATTCCTCGATTTCCTCGATGCCAACGCCGGTGAATACGGAAGCGTCCCCACGTTCCAATCGGAAGAAAACGGCGGCGCGGCGCCACCACCGGGCGACGATTGGCCCCCGCCCGAAGACGAGCCGGCGGAGGAAGATGACCTGTTCCACGCGGCCTATGAGGACGTTGTTTTTCGCGATAGCACCGACGACGGCGTTGAAAGCAACCTCCAGGGAGGCCAAGGCGACGCCAACGACGCCTTCGAGCAAGAATCGAAACGCCTCACCCAGCGACTGGCGTTTCTGGAGTGCAACGCTAGGCTTTGGCGTTGGGCCGCGCTTTGCGCCAGGCCTTTCGCCGGCTCGGAAGAAGACGCCCACTTCCTCCAAGACCGAGATGAAACGCTGCGCAGGTGGATCGAAACCGCCGAAAACAACAGAAAACAACTCGGCATGTTGTTGGTGGCGGTGCAGCGATTTTCTTTCCCGGAGCCCACCGGCGATCATGAGTCGATGCTCGAATTCGATCGTCGAGGCTCCTACAAAGACGCGCTTTTGGAGTGCGCGATCAACGCGGCGGTCGAACTGGCCGACGCCGCGCGTTTCATGCACGCCGCGCTCGATGGCCCAACGACCGAGTCGCTCGCTCCGCCCGAAGCGACCACCGAATCGTTGGCCGCCGCCGTATTCGGCGCCATGTTGCGAGGGCGGCTCGACGACGTACCCAGGTTATGGCCCGCGTTATTGGAGTCGCTCAATTCGGAGCCGCTGCTTTTTGTTCCCATTTCCAAAGGCGGCGATGCCGTAAAAATCGTTAACGCCCGCGCTCGCCGCCGCACCATCCAAGACCTCTTGCACTGGCTGCCGCGGTTCGGGCTGATTATGGAAACCTGCCAGCTGATTGAAGCCGCCAGGGAAATTGAAATTAACAATCCTGTTGGCAACGACGCCGTCACCGACTTCGATGAACTCTTTAAAATCGGCTACAAGGCGCTGATCGAATTTATCGTCAAAAACGCCCAGCGGTGGAAGCTCGACCAAAAGAACGACGCCGCGAATCAAGATGATGGCGTGGCCCTCGTTTCTTGTATCGAAGAACTGACACACGGCTTAATGGAATGCTGGATGGCCCATAGCCGGTCGGTCCGCCTTTCGGTCTTGGAACAAGTGCAAGACGCCCGCGTTTGGCGGGCGCTGGTGGGTTTCATCAAGTCGAACGGCGCCGACCTCTTCACCCAAAAGTTTCTCAGCTTCGGCAACCTGCGCGCGATATTGCATCACGGCGCCGAACATTGGCTGAACCAACTCCTGGAAGACCCGCGCTGGGAGGGGCAATTTCATCTGGTGGAAGCTCTGCGAGAAGGGCAGTCGGTGCGGATTGCCGCCCACAGGCTTTCGCTGGTGTTGGAGGCGGTTGTCGAGAATTACGGCGAATACCTCGATTACAACAGCACCACCACGCAATCAGATCATGGCGACATGCTCTACACCTTGATTGATTTTCTCCGCCTGCGTTCGGCCTATGATCGAGTGGCCTGGAACCTGAAGCCGCTGATCATGGCCCACGAGATTCTCGCCCGAAAACGACAGTACGAAGCCGCCAAGATTTGGCGCCGAGAACTCACCAACGAAACCAACGATCAGGCCGAACAGTTTCTCGCCCAACTCGCCGAACTGCAAAACAAATACGCCATGCAACTGCCAACCGTTGCTGATCGAATTGCCGAACGGTTTGTTCGCCCCATGAATATCGACCGCGTATGTGCTCTGGTGGCGCCAGCCATGGGAGAAGCGGAGCGCATCGGCCTGCGGCCGGCGTTCACCATGCTGGAACAAGAAATGGACGACCTCGCCAAGGAGCCTTCGGGCGTAGGTCTCGACACGCCGGTGTGGCTAACGGCGTTGGACGACGAAGTCGAACGGGTGCTCTTGATTTCCGCCGGCGGAAATATCGCCGACGACTTGGAACTCCTGATTCCCTCGGTCTCGCTGGAATACGACGAACTGAAACAGCGTATCAAGGCTTGGCTCGATTCGCGGTAACCGTGCTCGAATTCAAACCGTGTCAACCGTGTCGCCGGCGTTGCTCAGACTGACATCAATCGGTTTGGCGGCCGCGACAAACACCCGCGCATCGCGACGAATGGCGCGCAACATCCGGAAGCAGAGCCACAAACCAACCACGCTGGCCGCCGCCAGCACATACACCGCCATGCGCCCCATGAATGCGCCTGCCTGATTGCCGCCTTGCGTAACGATGAGCAACAGCCCGATGGCCGGAACCCCGCAGGCCACCAGAAACATTTTTTCCGCCCACAACACCACCTGATTCAGCTGCGTTTCATCTTCAGGATCGCGCGACGAAGCCGACAAAATCAGCGGGTATTAAACACGCATGCTCAACAGCATCACACAGAAAAAAGGATACGCGCCGGCAATCAGTCCGCAAACCACCAGCGATAAACCAATGTGCAGGCTTTCCCGCATATCAAGCCGCACATACAAAGGATAAACGAGGCCGGCCAGCAGCCATTCCGTCATGCCCAACACACCGGCGTAGAAGCCTTGCCGCAAGGCCGAACGGCGCGCCGGTATGAGTTGGTTGAGGTCCGTGGGCGCGCCCCGCCGAATACTTCGCAAGGCTTTGCCCACAGGACGAAAAAGATAATAGACAATGCCGATTCCCAGCGGGAAGGCGATGGCGTTGACCACAAACACGGCTTGATAAAATCGGTCTAGTATCTCTTGCGGCTGGCCGCCCAAGACTTCTTTATTGTATTTTTCGTTAATGATTGCGGCGAACACATGCGGCGTCA
Organism: Planctomycetota bacterium; assembly: GCA_024276655.1. GTDB lineage: Bacteria > Planctomycetota > Planctomycetia > Pirellulales > Pirellulaceae > SZUA-33. The sequence continues at coordinate 23,898 of JAJRWU010000120.1, read as the reverse complement.
CGGTGACGAAAAGAAACGCCAAAAACGGCAATCGTTTGACCAGCCAACGCCAGTCGTGGGCGGTGGTGGAGAGCAATTTCCTGGCGTGCGGCTGCATGCACAACGCCAGTTCGCGAGACAAATCGTTGCCGCACGAGTAGCGATCATCGGGGTCGGACGCCAAACATTTTTCGAGCACGCGCTGCACGCCGTCTAGATTTTCTGGCCGGCCGACATGCTCCGGCGGAACCGGCGGCTCTTCTCTTCGGCGTTTCGCCATTTGGTCCAAGGTGGCCGCCCAGCCGCCGGTGAACGATTCGTCGACGTAAGCGCGCTGGCCGTGCAAAACTTCCCAGAGCAGCACGCCGAGGGAATAGAGGTCGCTGCGGCTATCAAGATCTTCCGGTTCTCGTGAATGGTTCGCGCTACAGGCTTCCAACTGTTCGGGCGACATATAAGCCATGCTGCCGCCGAAATACGCCGCCGGCGCGGCGCCGTCGAGCTTCGAGGAAAAGCTGATGTTGAAATCGGCCAGCTTCGGCGTTCCATCGGCCGCAACCAACACATTGGCGGGTTTGATATCGCGGTGCAGTATGCCGCGCTGGTGGGCGTAGTCGAGTGCTTGGGCCAACTGCGATCCGACCCGACAAACCACGTTCTGCCAGTCTTCCCGCATCAGTTGGCGGCGGTTCCAGGAATCGATGGGCGGCGTCTCGCCGCGCGCCGTAAGGCATTCATCAATGGCTCGCAGGTAAGCCGCGCCGTCGCGTTCAATAAAGGGAATGGCTCGCGAGTATTTGATGACTTCCTGCAGCGTGCCGCCGGAAACATACTGCATGTACAGCAGCCGCGCATTCTGTTGCGGAACAATGCGTTGGTCGTACACGCGTACGATATAAGGATGCTCCAACTGCGCGAGCGTTTGGCCTTCAATCCCCCGATTCGCCGTGATTTTCAACGCCACCATGCGTTGCATCGACTCCTGCCGGGCCAAATAGACGCTGCCGAAAGCGCCCTTGCCCAGCCGGGTTTGCAGAAAAAAGTCGTCGATGGTTTGCCCCGGCTCGACATCCACCAAGCGAACCTGTTCGGTGATAACCGTCGTGGCGGCCGGCTCCTCCAATTCCAACATCCGCCGCAGGGCTTCCGCCTGCGCGGGAAAACGCGAAATATATTCCGCCGCCGAAACCTCTCGCCCCGCAGATTTCAAAACATGATATTCTTCGTAGATCAGATCGGGCGGCGGTCCCTCTTCGGCAAAAATCTCGGCGAACTGTTCGGCATACGATTCGACGTTGCGGAACGCATCGCCCTTGCCCCGATATTCCATATCGACTTTGATCAACTCCACCAAAGTCAGACACCGCAACAGAGGAGGCTCATTCGGAAGGTGGTCTTGCAGCAAGGGCGGCGCGTCGCCCTGCTCCCAACTTTCGACGAAAGCCTCCAAGTGCTTCGCCAGTTCATCCCATTGGCGCGTGCCGTTATCGAGATCAGACGCCATCTTTATTAGACCGATTCCGGCACGACAAACGGTTTGCGATAAGGCCGTGTCAGCAAAGCGTTGGCTTGGCTGTCGTTGGCGAAGGTTTCTGTTTTGGGGTTGAACTCCAACGTGCGGCCCAACTGGTAGGTGTGTTCGGCCAGTTTGATATCGACCGCCTGGAGGTTCTCTCGCACGTTCTCAAAGGCGCCCACCACCACTTTGTTATCGCCCAACGAACGCGCCTTTTTGTGGAACGGCGTCTGTTCGCCCAAGCGATACGAAATATTGCCCAAATGGCACAACGCCGCCGAATAGTGCGCCACTTCCGCATTGCAGTTGATGTCTGACGGATTACGACTGCGAACCGCCGCGATAAAGCTGCCGAACGGACCGCCCGGCGTGACCGACGCCTCGACTCCTTGCACCGGCTCTCCCTTGTCGGAGCCGTGAGGATAAAACTTCCAGCCGCGAATCACGCCTTCGCTGGTATAAAATTCATTGCTAACATTTCGCGGCGGCGAACCTTTTTTGCCCACTAGGCCGCGCGTTTCAAATACCAGCAGCGTCTCGCCGTAGTCGTAAACGGAAAGTTGCATGTTGGGCGTTTGCCCTTGATCTTTCTCACCGGGTAGAAAACGCCCGCCTAAACTCCAGACCGACTTCGGCATCGTGCCGCCTTTAATCGCCCAGAGCGCCACGTCCATTTCATGCACGCCTTGGTTGCCGGTGTCGCCGTTGCCGGTATCCCAGAACCAATGCCAGTTGTAATGCACCAGATTCCGATGAAAACCTTGCTTGGGAGCGGGGCCCAGCCAGAGATTGAAATCGAGCGACGAAGGCGCCTTTTCGATCTTCTTGAAACCGATGCTCCAACGCGGCTTGCAGCAATAGCCCTTCGACACCAACAGCTTGCCGTACTTGCCCGACTGAATCGTGGCGATTTGGCTGGCCCGCTCGCCGCTCGACCGTTGCTGCGTGCCATGCTGCACCACGCGGTTGTATTTGGCGGCGGCTTCCACGCACTTGCGGCCCTCATAAACATTATGGCTGATCGGCTTCTCCACATAAACATCTTTACCCGCCTGACACGCCCAAACCGTGATCAGCGAATGCCAATGGTTGCAAGTGGCCACCGAAACGGCGTCAAGGTTTTTGTCGTCCAGCGCCTGGCGAATGTCGGACACGCATTTCGGCGTATTGCCGCCCTTGGCATGCACATGTTTTTTTCGCGATTCAAACAGCGACGAATCGGGATCGATCAAATACGTAACATCCACTTTTTCCTGCGGCGCGAAGCCGTCAATATGACTGCCGCCCCGGCCATGAATGCCAGCCACGCCGAGGCGAATCGTATCGTTGGCGCCGATCACCTTGCCCGACGCCTTCGTGCCCGCGACCGTAAACAGTCCGAACGCCGTGCTGGCGGCGGCGGTTGTTTTGATAAATCGACGACGTGAAACGCGCGACATGGTCTCGCTCCTGAAAAAGGCTTTTTTGACCCGTAAATGGCGCGGCGGCGCCAAGGAAGCGTGGAATAATTAAATCCCGAATGGACGCCCGAGAAGCCCGGCTTTTTCAAAAAGCCGGGCTTCTGAACCAGGACATATTTTTGCCACGTTTTCCAAGTGCGCTCATTACACCATAGCGGGGACGCCCCGTCCACAAAAAAAGCAACCGTTCACGGCGTTGCGGGAATTTGCGATAACAATCCAGCCCGCAGCGAATAACCAATATACGGTTACGAAAAACAGACGCCTTGTTCCGCGCCGTCAAGTACAATAATCAACACGCATTCGATTCCCGTCCTCCCGAGGTTTCTCCACATGTTGCGAATTCTTTTTCTCGTTGCGCTCGCCATGAGCTGGAATGCGGCAAATTTTTCTACGCCGGCGTCTGCGAAAGAGCGCGTTTATGATGTCGTTATTTATGGCGGGACGGCTGGCGGCGCCGCAGCCGCGATGCAAGTCAGCCGGATGGGAAAATCGGTCGTGCTGATCGAGCCCGGCAAGCACATTGGCGGCTTGACCTCCGGCGGACTCGGCGCCACCGACATCGGAAATAAAGCCGCCATCGGCGGGATCTCGCGAGAATTTTACCAACGCCTTAAAACGTATTACGCCCACGACGACGCTTGGCGCCAAGAACGCCGCCAAGACTACCGCAGCGGTCGGCGGACCGACAAAGTCACCGACGCCATGTGGACCTTCGAACCGCGCGTGGCCGAAAAGATCCTCCGTGAAATGCTCCAAGAGGCCGGCGTTGCAATCGTATTTGGCGAGCGGCTGCAACGCGAACAAGGCGTGCGGAAACACGGCGCGAAAATCACGGCGATTCACATGGAGAGCGGCCGCACGTTCCGCGCCGCTTGCTTCATCGACGCCACCTATGAAGGAGATTTGTTGGCCGCCGCCGGCGTGTCTTACCATGTGGGACGCGAGGCGAATTCGGTTTACGGCGAAACGCTCAACGGCGTGCAAACTCGCAACGCCATCTATCATCAAATGATGGACAAAGTCGATCCTTACCTGAAACCCGGCGAACCAAAAAGCGGCTTGCTGCCCGGCGTGCATGCGGGCGGTCCTGGCGAGGAAGGTTCGGGCGACCGCCGCGTGCAAGCGTACTGTTTTCGCATGTGTGTGACCGACGTCCAGGAAAATCAAATCCCCTTCGCCAAGCCCCAAGGCTACGACCCGCTGCGCTACGAACTACTGCTGCGGAATTTTGAAGCCGGCGAAACACGCATACCCTGGTCGCCCACGCTGATGCCCAACCGCAAGACCGACACCAACAACAATTTCGGCTTCTCCACCGACAACATCAACATGAACTACGCCTGGGCTGAAGGCGATTACGCCACCCGCAAAAAAATCTACCAAGAGCACCTGCTGTACCAACAAGGTTTGATGTGGACGCTCGCCAACCATCCTCGCGTTCCCCAAAAAATTCGCGAAGCGGTCAGCCGTTGGGGGCTCGCCAAGGATGAGTTCGTCGACAACGGCGGTTGGTCGCACCAGCTTTATGTTCGAGAAGGCCGCCGCATGGTTTCCGATTACGTCATGACGCAACACAATTGCCAGGGCCGCGCGGTCGCCAAAGCCTCCGTTGCGCTCGGCGCCTACGGAATGGATTCGCACAACGTGCAGCGCTATGTCGACCAGAACGGCTACGCCCGCAACGAAGGCGATGTGCAAGTTCATGGCTTCGCGCCGTATCCGATTTCGTACCTCTCGATCGTTCCGCGTCGCTCGGAATGCGAGAATCTGTTGGCGCCGCTGTGCCTTTCGGCCTCCCATATTGCTTTCGGTTCGATTCGCATGGAGCCGGTGTTCATGGTGCTGGGGCAGTCCGCCGCGACCGCCGCTTGCATTGCGATCGACAGCCGCGCCGCCGTGCAAGATATTGAATACGCCCAACTCGAAAAACGCCTGCGGGCCGACAAGCAAGTATTGGTCTGGACGGGGCCGCGTCCTCAACCTCGCACCATGCTCGATCCTGAAAAACTGCCCGGCGTGGTGCTCGAAGACGGCGACGCCACGCGTATCGGCAACTGGATTCGCAGCCAGTCGTCGTCGGTATTCGTGGGGCCTTCCTATTGGCACGATGGCAATGTGAATCAAGGCGAATCGAAGTTCGTGTTCGCCAAGAAGCTGCCCCGCGCCGGTGTGTATGAGGTGCGGGTGTCGTACGCGCCGCACGGCAATCGGGCGACCAACGCCCTGGTGATTGTTGAACACGCCGGTGGCCGCACGGAAAAACGGATCAACCAGCGTGTGCAACCGCCGCTGGAAAAAATTTGGATCGGGCTCGGCGAGTTTTCCTTTTCGGCCGAGCGGCCGGCGGTGGTCATTATTTCCAACGCCGGCGCGAATGGTTACGTGATCGCCGACGCCGTGCAGTTTTTACCCGTCCAGGATATTCAGTGATTTTTTAGGCGAGCGGCAGACGAAAATCCACCTAATACAAGCACGAAGCGCAAGCGAGTGCATCGGCAAGCGTTCGTTCCCGTGCAGGCGGGAATCCAAAAAACCCGCGGACTCCCGCTGCGTGCGGGTAAGGCATTTTCCGCCGCACGGCTAAAAGCCCGGCATTTTGAAAATGCCGGGCTTTTCCGAGCTACAACCAGGAACTCATTTCGAGCCTGTTCCCAAGCCGCCATGCCAATCGCAGAACGCCCCCCAATGGAGGTAGTGGGGTGATCCGTTCATACTAAATTGCTTGCATAAATCAGTCAAATTTGATATGATTCCAGCCGATGCGTATCAATACCTTCGCTCACCCTCCCCCACTGCAAATTCCTTGCAGCACGCCTGAAAAAAGTGAGTTGTCATGCTAACCATTCTCGGACGAAAGTATCGTGACAGCGGATTTTGCGACAAAGTCGACCGTCGCAACTTCCTGAAAATCGGCGGCATGGTGATGGGCGGTTTGTCTCTCCCGCAACTGCTGGAGGCGGAAGCGAAGGCCGGCATTACGCGCTCGCACAAGGCGATCATCAATGTGTTCCTGCCCGGCGGTCCGCCCCACCAAGATATGTGGGATATCAAGGTCGATGCTCCCAGCGAGATTCGCGGCGAGCTACAGCCGATCAAAACCAGCGTGCCGGGAATCGAAATCTGTGAGCTGTTTCCGCGCATTGCCGCCACGATGGAACATTTCGCGCCAATTCGCACCATTGTTGGCTCCACCGGCGGCCACGATTCCTTCCAGTGCCTCACGGGCCGTTCCAAACGCGTCCAACCGGCTGGCGGCTGGCCCGCAATGGGTTCCTGGCTCTCGAAGTTGAAGGGCCCCGTGAATGAATCGATCCCGCCGCACCTGAGCCTCTGCTACAAAACAAGCCATGCGCCTTGGGGTTACCCTGGCGAGGGCGGCTTTTTGGGCATCGCACATTCGCCGTTCAATTTGGTCGGCGGCAAGGGTTCTGCTTCGGCCGACAACATGGTGTTGCAGGGCGTCACGCTGGAGCGTCTGCAAGATCGAGGACGGCTGTTGCAATCGTTCGACACGTTCCGCCGCGAGGCCGACGCCTCCGGTTCGATGGACGGTCTCGACTCCTTCACCCGACAGGCCCTCGGCATTCTAACTTCCTCCAACTTGGCGGCTGCGTTGGATATCTCGAAAGAGTCGCCGGAAACGATCGAACGTTACGGAAAGGGCGACCCCACCTTCCGCGCCGACGGGGCGCCGAAAATGACGGAGAACTTCCTGATCGCTCGTCGGTTGGTGGAAGCCGGCGCGCGAGCGGTCACATTGAACTTCAGCCGCTGGGATTGGCACGGCGGCAACTTCGCCCGCGCCCGGCAAGACATGCCGATGCTCGACCGAGGCGTGGCTTCGCTGGTCGAAGACCTGCACGACCGCGGGCTCGATCAAGACGTGTCGGTCGTTGTGTGGGGCGAGTTCGGCCGCACGCCCAAAGTCAACAAGGCCGCCGGGCGCGACCATTGGCCGCGCGTCTCTTGTGCGTTGTTGGCCGGCGGCGGCATGCGCACCGGCCAAGTAATTGGCGCCACGAATCGCTTGGGCGAGTACGCCAAGGACCGGCCGATCACCTTCCCCGATGTGTTCGCCACGCTCTATCGGAACATGGGGCTCGATCTTGAAGGCACCCGCGCGTTCGACCTGCGCAGCCGGCCGCACAACTTGGTGGAAGCCGGCGCCCGGCCGATTCGCGAACTGATTTGATCGGTGCTTATCACTCGAAGCGTTGAAACGGATGGAAAAACAGAGAAAGAAAGGGAACCACGAATAAACACGAATACACACGAATTTTCAAACCGACATCATTCCTGTTTATTCGCGTCCATTCGTGGCTCCATAAAATCGTGGCTCCATAAAATCGTGGCTCCATAAAATCGTGGTTTCATAAATTCGTCGCGGGGTGGCCCAGGTTCTTGAACCTGGGCTGCAAGAGGGGGCGCCGCCGATTGAAGCAAGAAGGCGTTCGTTGCAGGCAAGAGTTCGTTACAAGCCTCCGGCTTGGCGAGAATACCTACAACGAACGCGCAACCGTGAATGGTCACCAGTCCGCAACGCCGGCTTAATCGTTACAGCTTAACCCGGCAGGTCAGCGTAGCCGGGCTTTTCGGAATTCTCGCGCATTGCGGGTTCATTGCCACAACCGGCGCAACCGACAATACCTACGTCGGCTTTGTGTGTGCGCGGCTTTGTGTGCGCCCGCCAAGCCATCATCACGCTTGAAGATCAGGGAAGGGAGTGAAAATCTCCCACCGCCCCGCGACTGTAAGGACGACAACGGCCACGTACCACTAGCTCGCACTGCAAGACTCGCCCTTGGCGAGCGGCTGGTGCGGCTGGGAAGGGTGGCCCGAGGTTGACTCCGAGTCAGGATACCTGCCTTCAGGATTCATTACTTTCTTCTTCCTCGAGGGTAGGAAAGGAGTGTGCCATGCGCGCATTTTTTGCGCTGGCGGCCGGAGCCGCTATTTTGTTGGGACTACCGCCGGCGCCATCTTGGGCGCAAGCCCCAACCGCGCCAGCCATTGACGAAAATATCGAAGACGACCTCCTGGAGAACGACGCGCTCACGCTCCCTCCGCAAACGGTGGTGGGCGATCCGTTCGGCGCAGGCGAAGTCGGCGCCGATAACACACTGCGCAATGAGCCGGTAACAACCCCCACTCGCACCGAAAATCCGGCGGGTCGGGTTGGCGGCTCGCTCACCGTCATTACGGCCGAGCAGATCGAAGCGGGCGGGCAAAATAATGTCGCCGATGTGCTGCGCGGCGTTCCCGGTCTGGACGTTGTCCGCACTGGGCCCTCGGGCGGATTGACGTCTGTCTTTCTGCGCGGCGCCAACTCGCAAGACACGCGAGTTCTGCTGGACGGCATTCCCCTGAACGACCCCAGCAGCGCCGCGCGCGGTTTCGATTTCGCCAACCTGACGGTCGACAACATCGAGCGCATCGAAATTTTGCGAGGTCCTCAAGGACCGCTGTACGGATCAAACACGGCGGGCGGCGTGATCAACATCGTCACGCGGCGCGGAGAAGGCCCAATGTCGGCCCGGGTTTCGCTGCAAGGCGGAGCGTTCGGCTCGCAGCGGGAGGCGGTGCATGTGAGCGGCGGCAGCGATCTGTTAAACTATTCGCTCAGCGGCTCGTACTTCCAGCAAGACGGCTTCTCCGCCGCTTCGCCGCGCGTGGGAGGCATTGAAGCCGACGGCAACCAACTCGGCGTGATCAGCGGCCGCTTGGGCACAACCATTGCAGATCGAATCGAGATCGATTACATCTTCCGTTGGACCGACGCCCGCGCCGATATCGACGACGCCTCCTTCAGCTTGGGCTCGCCGCCCATCGACGACCCACTGCGTTTTAACTTGACTGAGTCGTTCTACAACCGCATCCAATTGAAGACGGCTTCAGCGGACGGCATGCTGGAGCATTTGGTCGCGTTCAACTATACCGATTACAAACGCTCAGACCGCGATGATTTTTTCCCGCTCGATTTCAAGGGCAGCACTCGGTTTTTCGAGTACCAGAGCAATTTATACGTCACGCAGACCAACATTCTCTCCGCCGGCGCCGACTATTACGACGAAAGCGCCGCCTCGCTGAGCGCCTTCGGCAACTCCTTCGCTTCGCAAACGCGAGCGGGCGTGTTCGTGCAAGATCAGTTCCAAATCGGCGAGCGGCTCTTCAACACTTTCGGCGCCAGGTGGGACGACAACAACATCGCCGGTCCTGCAAAAACGTACCGCGCCACCAGCGCATACGTGTTGGATGAAACCGGCACAACCATTCGAGGCTCGATCGGCACGAGCTTCCGAGCGCCCGCGTTGGCTGAAAATCTGTTTGCCTTTGGGAACCCCAACCTGCGCCCTGAAACGAGCAAAGGTTGGGATATCGGCGCCGAACAGCGTTTGTTGGATGGCGCCGTCGTGCTCGGCGCCACGTACTTCCGCAATGATTTCAACAATCTGATTTTATTCATTCCCCTGCCGCCGCCGGTGTTTGGCGAACTGCAAAACGTGGGCGTGGCGCGCGCTCATGGCGTGGAGTTGCAGGGCGTGGTGCAAATTTCCGATGGCCTCACGCTGACCGCGTCGTACACCCGAACCGACACGCTGAATATCGACCGCAACGCGCCGCTGGTTCGCCGCCCCGCGAACAAGGGAAGCATGCGTCTGACGCGCACGTTTTACGACGGCCTCGCTTCGCTGAGTCTGAAAGGCGTGTTCGTCGGTTCACAGTCAGACACGCTCGACAACTCCGTGCGGCTTTCGAGCTACAATGTGTTTTATCTTTCGGGGCAATGCCAGCTTACCGAGAGCCTGCGGCTGTTCGGCCGCATCGATAATATCTTCGACGAAGATTACGAAGTCGTTACCGGCTACACCACGCCGCAATCATCAGCCTACGCCGGCTTGGAATGGCGGCGGTAGGGAAAAATCCCGAAATAAGTTCCCGGCTGCAACTCGGAAAAGCCCGGCATATTGAATATGCCGGGCTTTTTTTGTTTTCTACGCGATCGCCGGTCGCGTGTGCCGATAGGTCGTCGAAGCGGTTGTTTGGGTCGACTTTCGCCGCACGGAAGCCGTCGGAAAATCGTGTTGACTAAAGACACGCGTTCCCCGTGCTGCGCAAAAAGCTGGCAGGCGACTGGCAAAGCCCGCGTCTGTGGGAGATGGGAGAATTCGTGCAGATCGCCGGTTGCCGTGGAAGTCGAATTCTGATAGAAAGTTGCGTTCGGGCCGGACTGACGGTTTGCCCCCGTGGAGGGGCTTCGGTTTGGCGTTCACCTTTAGCCCGTATTTTGCGACGATCGGCGTTTTGCAGCCTCCCAGCGAGCGCTGCCCTTCTTTCGATAAACCTCGGGCGGCCAGGATTTGCATTTTTGGCCGCTTGAAGAAAAAACGCGCGAGCAGGCAAAATACGTTGCCTCTTTGATCACATTCGGTGGTCTGCGGAAGCCCATGGTCAATCGAAACCTTATTCAAAGCTTGGAAGACGTCGATCTTGATGAAGAACTTCGCCGTTTAACGGAAGAGACCAGCGAAGAGAATTTATTTGGTCCTATTACCGACCAGCCCGATTTTGACATCAACCGCATTGTTGATGGCCACATCGTGCGGATCGACGACGATCATGTGTTGGTCGACATCGGCTTCAAGAGTGAAGGCACCATTTCGCTTTCGGAATGGGATGGCGAAGAGCCTCCTCAACCCGGCGATTCCGTTCAAGTGCTGATCGAAGACCTGGAAGACGACCGCCATTCGGTCGACGACCCGTTCGGCATGTTGGTGATCAGCAAGCGCAAGGCGGAGAAGATTCTCGCCTGGCGTCAGATGATGGAAAAGGTTCACGAAGGCCAGGTGGTCACCGGCAAGGTGACGCGAAAAATCAAGGGCGGTTTGTTGGTCGATATTGGGGTTTCGGTATTCCTGCCGGCCAGTCAGGTGGATATTCGCCGTCCGCCCGATATCGGCGATTTCATCGGCCGCGTGGTGCAGTGCGAAGTGTTGAAAATCGACGAAGCCCGCCGAAATATTGTTGTCAGCCGCCGCTCGCTGATCGAAAGCCAGCGCAAGGAAGATCGCGAACAATTGTTGCGCGAGTTGGAAATCGGCCAGCGTCGCAAGGGTATTGTGAAGAACATCGCCGACTTCGGCGCCTTTGTCGACTTGGGCGGCATCGACGGCCTGCTGCATATTACCGACATGAGCTGGGAGCGGATTGGCCATCCTTCGGAAATGGTTTCGATCGACCAGGAAATCGAAGTCGCGATTCTCAACATCGATCGCGAAAAAGAAAAAATCGCCCTCGGTTTGAAGCAGAAGCAAGCCAATCCCTGGGATTTGGTGGGCGACAAATACCCGGTCGGCGACCGTGTGCAGGGGCAGGTGGTCAATGTGATGAGCTACGGCGCCTTTGTCAAACTCGAACCGGGCATCGAAGGCTTGGTGCATATTAGTGAGATGTCGTGGACCAAACGCGTCAGCCATCCTAGCGAATTGGTGCAAATTGGCGACGATATTGAAGTTGTTGTGCTGGGTGTCAACCGCGAGGGCCAGCAAATGTCGTTGGGAATCAAGCAAACCCAAGACAACCCCTGGATGAAAGTGGCCGAGCGCTATCCGATCGATGAAACGATCACCGGCAAGGTGCGCAACCTCACCAATTACGGCGCCTTTATCGAATTGGAGGAAGGCATCGATGGCCTGCTCCATGTTTCTGATATGTCCTGGACGCGCAAAGTGAGCCATCCTAGTGAAGTGCTGGAAAAGGGCCAGGAAGTAACGTGCAAAGTGCTCTCGGTCGATCAGGATCGGCGGCGCATCGCCTTGGGGCTCAAGCAGTTGGAGCAAGACCCCTGGGTGCAAGATATTCCCGACAAATACCAGCCGGGACAGATTGTGAATGGCGAAGTGACCAAGATCACGAATTTCGGCGTGTTTGTCAGTCTGGAAGACGGCCTCGAAGGCTTGTTGCACATTTCGGAGTTGGCCGACCATAAGGTCGAGAACCCTGAAGAGGTGGTCAAGGTTGGCGAGAAGATTGAAGTGAAGGTCTTGCGAGTCGACACCGACGAGCGAAAAATCGGCCTCTCGCGCAAACGCGTGGAATGGGCCGAGGAAGATGAGCGAGAAGCCGTTTCGGGTTCGTCTGGCGGCGGCGGAGATTCGCCCTCGCGCTCGGTCGAACTCAAGGGCGGACTCGGTCAAGCCGGGCCGCTCATCGCCCCCGTGGAAGAAGCCGCCCCGGTGGAAACCGCTGTTGCCGAAGAGACGGCCCCCGTGGAAGAAACCGCCCCGGTGGAAACCGCCGTTGCCGAAGAGACGGCCCCCGTGGAAGAAGCAGCGTCAGCAGAAGAAACCGCGCCAGTGGAAGAAGCTGCGTCAACAGAAGAAAAAGCAGAGCCCGAAGCTTCCAAACCTGACGAACCGTCAGAAGGTTAAAATGAGTTCCCGGATGTAGCTAAAAAAAAGCCCGGCATTTTCAAAATGCCGGGCTTTTAATCTGGTGCGTGAATTCAGGACCGGTCTGGTGCAATCGCACCGTTCGTGATAACACGAAAATTCCCCACGACCCCGCTGGTTTCACCGGCGGGGTCGTTCTTTTCCGCGTTTCCCCGATTGCACGCGCATCTAGAGCAGCTCAACGCCCGCACTCGCGATTGCAGAACGCGCAGCTGTAAAGACGATAGCCTTGTTATGCCCGATGGTTCGGCAAGGCGGTTGTGTTTTGTTTGCGTCGGTCCGCCATTGTAGGATTCCACCTCAGATTTTCAGCCACCCTTTGATCAGATGAGCGAATACATGCCGGATACGGAAGAGCCCAAGCCCAAGAAAACGCGTTCGTCGGCGGTGCAAACACCGCTCGAAACGTATTTGCGCGAGATCAACGAAACATCGCTGCTCACCGCACAAGACGAACACGATCTGGCCGTTGCCATTGGTGAAGGCGACCCCCGCGCCCGAGATCGCATGGTGCGCGCCAACCTGCGTTTGGTCGTCAATATCGCCCGCGGCTATACCGGCAAGGGACTCAACCTCCAAGATCTGATCGAGGAAGGAAACCTCGGTCTGCTCCGCGCCGTGGAGGGTTTCGACCCCACCGTGGGCACCCGATTCAGCACCTACGCCAGTTATTGGATCAAACAATCGATCAAGCGGGCGCTGATCAACTCCGCCAAAACGATTCGCATTCCCGCCTATATGGTCGAACTGCTCTCCAAGTGGCGCCGCGCCAGCGCCCGCCTCTCCGATGAACTAGGCCGCACGCCCACGCCGGAGGAAATCGCCCGTGTTCTCGGCTTGCCGAAGAAAAAACTGAGCATCATTAAAAAAGCCATTCGCATCTACAACACCACCCCCCAGACCGACCAATCAGACGCCGGCTGGTCGCTGGGTGAAATGGTGATGGACGAACGTATCAAGAATCCCGAAGACGAGCTGCTCGAACACGACATTCTCAAACACGTGCTCGACATGATCGAAACCATGGACCCTCGCGAAGCCACCGTTCTCCGAATGCGTTTCGGACTCAACGACCTCGAACCTCACACGTTGAAGGAAATCGGCGAACAACTCAGCCTGACGCGGGAGCGCGTGCGGCAAATCGAAACCGAAGCGCTCAACCGACTCGCCGACAGCCTCAAAGACCCGCGCGAACGCCAGGAAGATTTGATGCAATAAGGCGCCCCGGGTTGTTGGACGGATTAAAGGCCCGGCATTTTGAAAATGCCGGGCCTTTCGTCGCGATAACTTCGTGGCGATAATCTAGCGCCCCTTTTCGATGAAGTCCTGCTCGTGAAGTTTGATGCGAATCCCGCCCTGCATGGTGGTCAGCCAGAGTTCGCCCGGTTGGTATTCAAAAACATACGGGTAGGCCAGCGATTTCCCTTTCTCGCGCGCCAGAACGACCGACTTGGTCCAGGTTTTTCCTTCGTCGTCGGAGAGAGCGAGTGAAAGTTCCTCTCGATGATTGCTCACCGGCGTTTCCGACCACAGCCCGTCGCCGCCCCTGAGAGGCCAAGTGTTCTTGCCTTCTGGCAACGGACGATTCCAAACCAACAACAGCCGTCCGCTGGCCAGTCGTTTGAGAATGCCAGGAGCGCTGGCCGTGGGAATACCCGAAGGTTGCAGCACTCGCCACGAGCGGCCGCCATCGTACGAATAGCCCGACCAAAACTCTCCCCAATTCGTGCGGATCAGCAACCATATGCGGCCGTCTTTTAGTTCGGTGAGGGTCGGCTCCGTAACGCCGCCATGATGGCCGCGCCCGCCCAGGTCGATCAGATTACTGGCTTCCCAATTCAGGCCATCATCGGTCGAGGCATAGGTGAGAACCGTGTGGCGTCCTGGGTTGTGAAGCATTTTCATGGCCGTGAAAATCACGCGGCCGTCTTTCGTTTGGATCATATCGCGAACGGCGCCGGTCCAACTGTCGTGCATCTTTTGGATGTCTTGCCAAGTTCGGCCATCGTCAAGGCTACGCATCACGTAGGTTGGCAGCTTGGCGTTTGGGGCGTCGTGCAGCTCGTTTTTCCAGGTCCAGCGGCGTTCATTCAGATTCATGAACGCGGCGATAATCACACCGCTGCGCGTGCGTAGTAGTGCGCGTTCGTTACTGACCTTGATATTGCGCGATTTTTCAAAAAGCGGCCGCGGCGCCGACCACGTTTGGCCGCCATCACTGCTGACGAAACTCGCCTTGCCATCGATGGCCAGCACGCTGCCGTTGTCGAGTCGCACGAAGGGCCCTTGCAAGTCGGAAGGCAGTGGCTTGCAGCGAGCGTCAAACCAAGTGTTTTCGGCGGCCGCGGCCAGAGGACCAACTACGAACAGAAGCACGACAACGCCGCACGAACCTCGCAGCAGCGGCATCGCAAGACAAGCACGAGGGTATTTGAAAATCGTATTCATGAGGACGCCTGTTTTTGGTGGGCCTATATTGACGCAGCTTGAAGCCAAGGTTTCACACTAACCGAGGAAAAAACGAAAATCCAGTCCGGTCGAGAAATCGTGGAATTGCGCGCGTAAAAAAAGCCGCCCTTGGAAAGGGCGGCTCAACCATTTAAGTTGGCAGTTCGCTGCAAGCTATTCGCTCACGTAGGGCAACAGGGCCATGAATCGGGCCCGCTTGATTGCCTGCGTTACGGCGTGTTGGCTGACCGCGCAACAACCGGTTTTTCTGCGGCCCACGATCCGGCCGTGGCGATTCACCAGCTTCTTCAGTAGCTCGATATCTTTGTAGTCCACATACATCGGCCGTGGACGAGCCCCATCAATAAAAATAGGGTCTTTCTTTTTCGCTCGAATTCTTGACTTAGGACGCTTCTTGAATTTACTCACGAGAAACCGTTATCAGAGTGAAAGTGTGGCTGGAACGCGCCTCGGCGGCGTGTGGTCTGAATTATAATCTCCGCCACACGATTATGCACGGCAAGAGCCTCCCCTGGAAGGGAAAGGCCCATTCTAGCAATCCCCATAAGATCCGCAAGCCGAAACCCGCGAAAATTGGGCCGGCGAGTCGTACGGGTGCGTAAACTGTCGTATCCCCAGGTGGCTGAAGATGCTAGATTCCTCCCCACCTGCGTCTAGGAAAAGCAAAACAGGGCGTCTTCAAGAGTCAGGCAATCTGCACCGATGACATGCTTCACTCGCTATATACTGTGGAACCTGATCGCGGTGTTCGCCGTCACGCTGGCCGGTTTGACGCTGGTTTTGATCATGGCCGTCGTGGCGCAAGAAGCCGTGCGGCAGGGCCTGGGCCTGGAGCCCATCGTGAGATTGCTCCCTTATCTGATGCCCGACGCCCTGCGTTTCGCCCTGCCAGCCGCCATGCTGTTCGCCGTTTGCATGGTGTATGGCCGGATGTCGGCGGCGAATGAGTTCGTGGCGATTAAGTCGTTGGGAATCTCTCCGCTGAAGGCGCTTTGGCCAGCGTTGGCGTTGGCCTTTCTGGTCAGCTTGGTGGCGGTTTGGTTGAACGACGCCGCCGTTTCCTGGGGACGGCAAGGTGTGTATCGGGTCGTATTGCATTCGGTCGAGGAGATCGCCTACGGGATGTTGCGGTCGCAGCGCTCGTACAGCACGCGCCAGTTTTCGATCGGCGTGCGGGGCGTTGAAGGCCGCAAATTGATCCAGCCGATCGTGTTTTTACGGGCCGATGGCGAAAACTCTCCCACGATCATGCTCACCGCCGACTCCGCGGAATTGAGGTCGAACCCCGAAGATAGCACGCTGAGCATTTGGCTGACCAACAGCATCGTGGACGTCGATGGCGAAATTACCGGCATATTTCCCGAAACGTACGAATATGTCGTGCCGCTTTCCCAGGCTTCCAAGAAAGGCAACGCGCCCAGCGGCCCCGCCAACTGCGCCTTGCGTTTGTTGCCCCGCCGAACGCTCGAACAACGAGCAGACATTCTGGAGTTGGAACAAACCATGGCGGCCGAAGCGGCCTACCAGATGCTCTCCGGCGATTTCGCCGAACTTTCGTCCGACGCCTGGCGGCTACGGCATGGTCGATTGCGCGGCGCCCAAGATACGCTGCACCGCTTTGAAATGGAGCCTTGGCGCCGCTGGGCCAGCGGATTCAGTTGCCTGTTTTTCGCGTTGGCCGGCGCCCCGCTGGCCGTGTGGCGGCGGCGGGAAGATATCTGGACCACCTTCGCCTTCTGCTTCTTCCCCATTCTGGTTTGCTATTACCCGCTGCTGATTATCGGCGTTGATCGCTCGAAATCGGGCGAGTGGCCCTCATATTCGGTATGGCTGGGCAACATCGTGATCGGCCTGGCCGGCCTCTGGCTGATGCGCCTGCTGGTGCGGGAATAACGGTGTTTGCCTTACCGCTCCACTGCACGATATCGATTTC
The DNA here is from genome assembly GCA_024276655.1 of Planctomycetota bacterium. Taxonomy (GTDB): domain Bacteria; phylum Planctomycetota; class Planctomycetia; order Pirellulales; family Pirellulaceae; genus SZUA-33. The sequence goes on along the minus strand of JAJRWU010000120.1, from coordinate 7,089 downwards.
GTCGGTTACGATGTCGGCTGTCTTGCGGTTTTCGTGGGAGTGCGCGTTTCAGCGCGTATCGGAAAGCAAGCACGCTCAAGCGTGAACTCCGATAATAAAGCATCATTGTCAGCAGTCGTATTACCATGGGCGTCGACAAATCAGGCCAACGCGTGCAGCGGATGTTCGGCGAAATCGCGGGCAACTACGATCGCATGAATCATCTGCTCTCGATGCAGACCGACCGCTATTGGCGTTGGCGCACCGCACGGCGAACAAAACCTGTCGGCGACGCTCCGATTCTTGACGTCTGCACCGGCACCGGCGATTTGGCCTTCGCGTTGTTGCGGGCCAGCGGTGGCAAGGCGCCGGTCGTGGCGACCGATTTCTGCCAGCCGATGTTGGATATCGGGCGCCAAAAAAAAATCGCTCGGGGCATCGACGGCCAACTGGAGTTCATGCAAGCCGACGCCCAAAACCTGCCCTTCCCCGACAACCACTTTCAAATCGTGACGGTCGGGTTTGGACTTCGCAACGTGGCCGATACCGATCAAGGTCTGCGGGAAATGACGCGCGTCTGCCAAGTTGGCGGGCGCGTCGCGGTGCTCGAATTCACCATGCCGCGCACGCCAGGCATTCGGCAACTATACGGCTGGTATTTCCGCACCATTCTGCCCCGGCTGGGCCAATGGCTGGCCGGCAACACGGAGTCGGCCTACGAATACCTGCCCGAAAGCGTGGGAGAATTCCCGTCGTACGAAGCGCTTGCCCAGCGAATGCGCGAAGCAGGGCTGGCGCGGGTCGATTTTTACCCGCTCACCCTTGGCGTCGCGACCTTATACCTGGGGGTGAAATGAGCCGGCCTTTAGTGGTGGCGGTCACGGGCGCCAGCGGCGCGATTTACGCTTTGCGTCTGTTGGAGGTTTTGGCCGCAACCGACCGCCAAGTCCATTTGACGATCAGCCCTTCGGCGGCCTTGGTGCTGCGAAGTGAATTGGGTGTTCGGCTGGATTTGAACGATGTCGACCCGGCCGTGCTCACGGCGCCTTTCAACACGCATTTTCCCGAGAGCCGGGCCGATACGGGTTTGGCGGCCACGCGTGAACTGGCCGACGTCGAAAACGCCGGCAAAAAAAACACCTCCAGCAAAAACAGCGGCTGCATCATCTACCATAAACACGACGACTTTTTCGCCCCCATCGCCAGCGGTTCGTTTCTCACCGACGGCATGGTGATTTGCCCCTGCTCCGGCGGCACGCTCAGTGCGGTGGCGGCGGGCGGCGGGTCGAACCTGATCCACCGCGCGGCCGACGTGCATTTGAAGGAGCGCCGCCTGCTGGTGCTCGCGCCGCGCGAAACACCGCTTTCCTTGGTGCATCTTGATAACATGCGCCGCGCCGCCGAATTGGGCGCTGTCGTCCTGCCCGCTTCGCCAGGATGGTACCATGGCGTGCATGGCCTGCGAGATTTGGTCGACTTTATCGTGGCCCGCATTCTCGACCAACTGCACGTTCCCCACCGCTTGATCCAACCTTGGGGCGAAACGCCCGCCGACAATACAACGACCTCCTAAAACACAGCGACACAACAGTTTGGCAACCCAAAAAACGTTTTTGCCACGGAGCACACTAGACCGCCGAGAAGATGTTGGGAAGTAAGCACCGCTTGATAAATAACTGTCGCATTTGTGTCGCCATCGTCGCCAGACGGTGGGTGAGCGGTGAACCATCCCACGCTCTGGCGAGCATGGCTACGACACTAATTTTCCGCTCGATGCTTAGTAATTGCGCCTTGTGGAGGAAAACAAAGCATGCATCGAAAAGCCTTTCATGCAAAGGAAACGAGGAAACAAACAGGATCCTCCGTTCTCTCCGCTCCCTCCTGTGAAATCAAGCCAGCGTAACGATGAACGTTCCCATAAACTCCGTGAACGGCCACCTAATTCTCTTGTTGAAATAACAAGTTTTTACGAACTTGCCTTGCGGAGGGCCGCGGAGAGAAAACGAACCCCTTAATTTTCCCGCTGATATTTATGTTTGGAAAAACCCGCCAAATATTGGAGATGATTCGCTTCAGCCACACGGTGTTCGCCATGCCGTTCGCCTTGCTGGCTGCTGTCATGGCCTGGACGACGCCCACCTCGAGCGGCGAGCCGCCCGCATTTCGAGCGCAAGATTTGCTCGGCATACTGGTTTGCCTAGTGGCGGCGCGGAGCGCCGCGATGGCGTTTAATCGCATTGCCGACCGCAAGCATGACGCCCAGAACCCGCGCACGGAGAATCGGCATTTGCCACAGGGATCGCTTTCCTTGGCGAGCGTGGCGGCGTTCACGCTTTTTTCGTCGTTGGCGTTTCTCGCTGGCACGTTACTGTTTTTGCCCAATCGGCTGCCGTTGTTGCTGGCCGTTCCGGTGCTGCTGGTTTTGTTGGGCTACAGCTTCGCCAAACGTTTTACCTCGCTGGTTCATTTCTGGCTCGGCGCCGCGCTGATGCTCTCGCCCGTTTCGGCCTGGATCGCGATTCGCGGCGGCGAGGTGTTGGCTGCGCCGCTCGATTTGGCGCCCGCCCTTTTTCTCGGAGTGGGCGTACTGCTGTGGGTGGCTGGGTTCGATATCATCTACGCCTGCCAAGATGCGGCGTATGATGTCGGCGCCAAGCTGCGCAGCATACCGGCGTTGTGGGGCGTGGCTGGCGCTTTGAAAATTGCCGCCGCCTGCCATGTGGGCATGTTGCTCACACTGGCCTTGCTGCCGCTGGCCTGCCCCAGCGTGGGCTTCGGTGCGATATACGGCGTCGGTTTGGCGCTCGTTGGCGGGTTATTGGCGTACGAACACGCCTTGGTCTCGCCGGACGACTTAACACGCGTCAACGCGGCGTTCTTTCAAGTGAACGCGGTCGTCAGCTTCGGCCTGTTTGTGGTCGGTAGTTTGGACCTACTACTGTAGCTTAGCACCTGTCCAAGATCCATTCCGTACAATCGTGTTATGAAATCCCCGCCAAGCCGGAGGCTTGCCAGCCATTAGCCGGTGGTCGAGCGCAGCGAACACCACCGGTAGGCCAACGCAGCGCACGACGCATCCCGGCGGGATGCCAGCCGCGCTGGCGGAATGGGGTGGCGGCGCGAATGATGGCGTTGGTAACCGTTCCCGGCGCTGCGGGAATTTGCGACAGCAATCTATCCCACAGCGAATACCCGAGATACGGTTACGAAGACGGGAAACGGAGATCCGCGGAGAAGAACGAAATAACGAAAGACAAGGAAACAAAACCTCGGCGATGTTCATCGGCTGCGCGATTGCATTGCATTGTCAACTTGTGCCGAGATGGTTGCAGCCTGTCCTCTTCCAGGATATGAAATCAAGTAGCCCGCGCCGTTCGGCTTTACCGGCATCTGAAAAACGCGGAATAGTATTTGGGCAGATACCAAAGCGTACACTCCAACGGTTTAATCGCATTCAAAACGGGAGAGGCCGCTTGCAGTCGTTTTGAAGCAGGTGCTATGATTGACTAATGAGCAGACGGGATCGAAACGTAGGAGGCGAGAGTAAAATGCCTGAGCGGTTAACACACCTTCGAGAAGTAGTCGCGGAGCTGGAGGAACAACTCGCTTCGCTCGAATCCATCGACGCCGAAACCGTCTCTCTCTTGCAAGACGCAACGCGTGAGATCCAGGAAGTCTTGCAACAGCAAGGCGCCGAAACCTTGGAGCAAGAACCGCTTGCTGAAAGGCTACAACACGCCGCCGAGACATTTCAAGCCACGCACCCGACGCTTTCCGGCGTGGTGATGCGTGCGGTCGACGCGCTTCGCCAACTGGGCATCTGAACAGCCTTGCATTGCGCCGTTGGAGTTCACGCTTTAGCGTGTTTCTTTCCGAACACACGCTAAAGCGTGGACGCTGGCGGCGCGCGTCTTACGCTGGCGGCTGCGGGAAGTTGACGAAGTCCTGGGCTGCTTGGCCGCTGAGAACGGCGGCCACGTCTCGGCAAACCGCTTCCAGGACGCGGCGTTGCCCTTGCTCGGTGAAGGCGCCGATATGAGGCGTGAGCACCACGTGCTCAAACGCGGCGAAAGGCTCCTCGCGCGGCGGCTCCGTTTGCCGGACATCGAGCGCCGCTCCCGCGATTCCCTCGTTGGCGAGGCAGGCCAGTAGGTCTTGCTCGTTCACAACCTCGCCCCGCGCCACGTTAATAAAAAAGGCGCCGGGGCGCATAGCCGCGAATTTTTCCGCGTTGAACAGGCCTCGCGTCTGCTCGTTTCCCGGGAGGTGGCAGGTGACGAAGTCCGACCGCTGCAAAAGCGTATCCAGGTCTAGCAACTGGGCGTGTAATTCTTGCAAGATGGGGGCATCGGCCGCGACAAACGGATCGTATGCTAGAATTTTCATTCCCATAGCGCTGGCGATGCGGGCGACCGCGACGCCGATGCGTCCAAAGCCGACAACGCCCAATGTGTTTCCCGCCAGTTCGACGCCCATGAACTGGCGGCGGGCCCATTTTCCGCCGCGCACATGGCGGTCGGCGGCTGATATTTTTCGGGCCAGCGTGAGCATCAAACCGAGTGTGAGTTCGGCCACGCTGAGCGTGTTTTGCGAAGGCGTGTAACAGACCACCACGCCTTTTTCCGTTGCCGCGTTGACGTCGATGTTATCAAGACCAACTCCGGCGCGAGCCACGATTTTGAGTGCGCCGGCGTCTTGCAAGAGGGCGGCGTTTACTTGTGTTTGGTTGCGAACAATCAGCGCCTGTGCGCCGGCAATCGCGGCTTTCAAGCGGTCGGGTTCTCGCCAGAGGGCGGCGTCGTGCAATACGTCGAACCGCTGGGCGAGTTGCTGCATCGCCGGCCCTTCCATGGTCTCACTTACTACAATGGCGGCCATGACAGTTATGTCCTTCAGGAAATTCAATGGTGGTTGGAGGCTCTTCGAAGTGTTTTCACCAGCGGCGTTTCGTCGGCGAGCGCTCGCCGGTTCGGCGGGCGGCGCGAAGCCTCTTGAATCTCAGGTAATGATAAAGGCGTTGGAACAAATTGCGACCCCCGGAGGACGATAGCCTCATTGGCGCCAACAGCGCAAGTGAATACTCAGACGTCGAATTACGACATCCGCTGAACTCCGTTCGACAACGGCCTGGCCCATCGAAACCGGACACGTTCGATCTGCTCGGCTTCACCCGCTACTGGGGCAAGTCTCGCCAGGGGAACCGGACGGTGAAGAAGAAGACAATGTCGAAGCGGTTGACGCGGGCTGTCCGGTCGATCCACCCGTGTGTCATGACTACCGCCACAAGCCGGTACACGAACAATGGCGGAAGTTGTGCCCGAAGGTCCGGGCACATTGTGCTTATCATGCCGTGGCTGGCAACGGCCGAATGCTGAACAGCTTTCGTCACGAGGCGCGAAGGGCTTGGCGTAAATGGCGTAGCCGCCGCAACCGTGAACCTTGTTTTCCGCACATCTCATTTGCCATCGGCAAGCCTTCGGATTGCAAGCCAGAAGAAACTCGAAGAAAACGAAACCCAGGCGTGCGGAAAACATGGTGAACGGTTAACCAAAAAAGAAGCCCGGCTTTTTGAAAAAGCCGGGCTTCTGGATTGAGAGGCCGGGAAAACATGCTGAAGCATGAACTCCAACTCAAAACCTAACAGGTTGCAAGCAGCGAACGTTGCTCACAGTTCGCGGATATAAACGTTGCGGAAATACAGAGTGTTGCCGTGGTTCTGTAGTTCGATTTGGCCGCTGGAGTAGATCGGTTTGTCGCGCTCCCAATAGTTTTCCAACACGACATTATCGACCACGAGTTTTCCGTTCAGTTTGACCGTCACGCGGTTGCCCACCATCTTGATGTAAAAGGTGTTCCACTCGCCGATTGGGTTATCGGCCATCACCAACGGCTTCGAGGGGTTGCCTTTCTTCTGATTGTTGAACAGACCGCCGGAGCCGATCTTTCGCAAGGCGGGATCCCAAATTTGCACCTGCGGCGAGCCACGCAGGTAGACGCCGCTATCGCCCTTGGCCTTGATTTTCCAATCGACATAGAATTCGAAATCGGCGTAGTCCTTGGCCGTGCAAAGGCTCTGGCCCTTGCCGTCAAAAACCAAGGCGCCATCGGCCACCGACCAATGCGCCCGCATCGAGTCGTCGGCTTTTTTTGGGCTTTGGCCAACTCGGCGGGAGTCATTTTGGCGCGCGTCTTGGGGTTGCCCGCCAATCCTTTCCAGCCGGTGAGGTCGACGCCGTTGAACAGCGCGATAAAACCTTTCGGCGGATGATTAAGCTTCGCTTCATCGGCTTTCGCCAGACCGCCCGCCAACAAAACTCCCAGAGCCGCCATCGCGACCAAGCCATTTTTTTTCTGCATCACGCTCAACCTTATGAGTTCTCACATTGATATTCCAACAACTTCCGGCCCTTCGCCGAGACCTCCCATCTTACACCAACGATGCGAGAAAATCGTCCTCCAGCGGTAAATTCACTCCGTAGGATGTGCGGCGGCAAATGGGCTGGGCCGTCTTCGCACGAATATTCCGCCGAATATTCCGCTGCCGCCGGACTTGCCGTTTGCGGCGTGGTTCATGGTGGCGAAAGGTAGGACGCGTCGTCGAAAAACATTTTCATATCTGACCGAAGGGCGTCGATGATCCTTTCGCACGGATGTGTACTCACGCATGGATGTCGGGCGATTGGTCCTGGCTAGTGGGGATTGTCATACATGTCTGTCGATACTGTTCACGCTGCTCTCGGCGCTATTTTTTGTCTCCTTTGGGTTGTTATCGGAGGCTTTAGCGTCGGTCCGCCTTCATAAACGGCGCCTTCATAAGCGGCAATGGCCGCCAACAACCATTAAAAGCCCGGCATTTTGAAAATGGCTGGCTTTCGCCGAACAACCGGCAAGCTATTATCGCGCTGCGGCTATCCCTGGTATTCGTCGAGATCGTTCAAGTCGAGCGGGGCGTCGAACTGTTCGCCGTGCGAGACCCAAATTTCGCCGATCTCGCTCGACTGCTCCACATGCACGCGGCGGCGTTTGATCAATTCCAGAATCGCGAGAAAAATACCGATCATGGCCGACTTATGCACGCCGGCGTCGAACAAATCGGAGAAGGCGGCTTTT
>JAJRWU010000119.1 GCA_024276655.1 Planctomycetota bacterium | reverse complement strand
TGAGCGTCCTTGCCCATGCTAGATTCCCTCCTAAACATGCTAGATTCACCAACCAACCGAAAAAGCATAGCACAACGCGACAAATGCAGGAATCCAAATCCCATCTCCTCCCGAGGCGGCAAAGTGCGTTCCTGCACCCGTAGGTCGTCCGCTCATAAAGCGACCTAGACATTCTGGGCGGCTTTCAGTACCCTTCGCCCCTCTTTCAAGTGGCTCGGCCCTCTTTCAAGTGGCTCGTCGGGAGCGGTCGCGAGTTGCAGCTTTTTTTAAGTGGCAAAGCTCGATTTTCGCCTCGCCGGGCGGTTCACCCTTCGATTTGATAACTGATACCGTCGCGCGGCTCAGGTTCGACGCAATTGCATCCTTTTGATGTGAAGGCCACACCTCCAGCCGCGTGAGGAATAACGTCGCCAAGATCTGGTCGTTTCACGGAACGACGAACACGCATGCTTTCGATCCGCATCAGAGAACTCATTCTGCCGGTGGGCATTGTCTCCAGCTTGCTGGTGATCATGGCGCCGATGCCAGCGGTGTTGCTCGACGTTCTGTTGGCGGCGAATATCGCGATTGCGGTGATCGTGCTATTGACCACGGTTTATGTGCAAACGCCGTTGGAGTTCAGCGTTTTTCCGTCACTCTTATTGGCCACCACGCTGGGCCGGTTGGTGCTCAACGTGGCGTCGACACGGCTGATTCTCACGCAAGCCGAAACCGAGGGCATGTATGCGGCGGGCGGCGTGATCAAGGCCTTTGGGGAGTTTGTCGCGGGCGATAAGGTGATTGTCGGCCTGATCATTTTCGTAATTATCGTGGTCATTCAGTTCATGGTGATCACCAAGGGCGCCACGCGCATCAGCGAAGTCGCGGCCCGATTCGCCTTGGATGGAATGCCGGGCCGCCAAATGGCCATCGACGCCGACCTCAACGCCGGCATCATCGACGAACATGAAGCACAGGCCCGTCGACAAGAAATCACGCAGCAGGCCGACTTCTTCGGCGCCATGGACGGCGCCAGTAAGTTCGTGCGAGGCGACGCCATTGCGGGTATTATCATCACGCTGATCAACATTTTCGGAGGCTTGGTGATCGGCGTGGTGCAGGGAGGCATGGCCTTCTCCGAAGCGGCGCAACTGTTCACGAAACTTTCCATCGGCGACGGACTCGTCAGCCAGGTTCCGGCTTTTTTGATTTCACTTGCGGCCGCGCTGCTGACCACGCGCAGCACCCAGAAAACCAACCTGCCGATTCAATTCCTCCAGCAACTTTTTTCGCGGCCGGAGGCGCTGGCGGTGGCTGGAGGATTCTTGAGTATTTTGGTGTTTACGAATCTGCCCACCATTCCGCTGCTGACCATCGCCGGCGGCTGCTTCGGGCTCTCAATTCTGATTTCACGCGAACGCCAAGACACCGCCCGCCAAGAAATAGAAACCAAACAAAAACAAGAAGACGAGAAGCCGGTTGCCGAGGAGCGCATCGAAGATTATCTGGCGGTCGATCCCATGGAAATGGAAATCGGCCTGAGCGTGATTCGCCTAGCCGACCCCAAACGCGGCGGCGACCTCCTGCCGCGCATCACGGGAGTGCGGCAGAGCGTGGCCGGCGAGATCGGCATCGTGCTGCCGAAGGTGCGCATTCGCGACAACATGGAGCTAGGCGAAACGCAGTACCGCATCAAAATCGCGAACAACACCATGGCGGAAGGCGAAGTGCTGCCCGACCTCCTGCTCGCCATGGACTCCGGCATGACCACCGGCAAGGTTCCCGGTTTGGAAACCCGCGACCCCGCCTTCGGACAGGCCGCCGTCTGGATCGAACCGGGCTTGCGCAGCCAGGCTGAAATGTTGGGCTACACAACCGTGGAGCCGGCGGCTGTATTAGCCACGCATTTGCAGGAAGTTGTCCGCCGGCATGCCGACGAACTGCTCACCCGCGACGCCGCCAAGAATCTGGTGGACGAACTCAAAACGTCGTCGCCGGCGGTTGTCGAAGAACTGATTCCCGGCGTGATGAAACTCAGCGAAGTGCAACAAGTGCTCCAGATGCTGTTGCGCGAACAAGTGCCGATCCGCCAACTGGGAGCGATTCTCGAAGTGCTCGGCGACCAGGCCCCGCGCAACAAAGACCCCATCTGGCTGACTGAGTTTGTTCGCCACCGCCTGGCGCGCACCATCTGCTCGCGCTACACCGACGCCGAAAAAAAAATATACGTCGTGACCTTCGCGCCCGCCTTTGAAGACCGCATTGCCGCCGGCTTTGAACACAACGAACGCGGGCTGTTTATTAGGATGTCGGCCGAAGCGATCGCCAAAACATGCGAAAGGATTTCGCTCGAGGTTTCCAAGCTGACGCGAGCCGGCAAAACGCCTATTGTGCTGGTCAGTCCTCAAATTCGGCCGGCCGTCAAGCAGATCACTTCGGCGAATTTGTCTCGGCTGGTCGTGTTGAGTTTTAACGAAATACCCCGCGACACCACCATGGAATCGGTGGGCCTGGTCGTCGACGAACAACCCCAACAGTAAACAGTCGCCAACAGTAGTTGGTTAGGACCGCTCGATAAATAACTGTCGCATTTGCGTAGCCATCGTCGCCAGACGGTGGGTGAGCGGTGAACCATCTCACGCTCTGGCGAGCATGGCTACGACACTAATTTTCCGCTCGATGCTTAATAGTCAGGTAGTGTGATGCAAATCAAAACATTGCGCGCCAAAAGCATTCAAGAGGCCTTGCAGCTGATTCGGACTGAACTGGGCCCCGACGCCGCCGTGCTGCACACGCGAGAAGTACGCCGCGGCTTGCTGGGGCGAATGATTTTGTCGCGGCGAATTGAAGTCACGGCCTCGAACGAAGTCAATGTGCAGCCGCCTCTGACGTTGGCCGCTCAGAACGCTGTGGCTTCACAAAATGCTCGCGAACAAAACGCCGCGCAGCCAACAAGTTCCGTAGATACGCTGATGCAAACTCCCGCGCCCGCGCACGCCGAACATCATCGAGATCAACTTCGTGAAGACATCCAGGCCGAGATTCAAGAGTTGCGATTGCTGGTCGAAAAACTGCACCGCCGAAGCGATTCGCCCATCAGCGATGCTTCTCACCCTGCTCCAGTGAAGAGCGACGATCCTCGGGAACAGGCGTTTTTCACCGTCTTCACCGAAATGCGCAACGCCGGCTTGCATGAACAAGACGCCCGCGATTTGCTCGACGCGGTTCGCCCAGACTGCGGCGCCGCCGATTCAGCCGAATCGATTCGCTGCAAGGTGGCCGAAACGCTGGCCAGCGAACTGCTGATTAGCGGTCCGTTAGAAGTCACGCCGGGTAAATGTACGGTGGCCGCGTTCGTGGGCCCGACGGGCGTCGGCAAGACAACCACGATCGCCAAACTGGCGGCTGTTTCCCGGCTGCATCACAAACATCGCGTCGGTTTGATCACGGTCGATACCTATCGAATTGCCGCTGTCGAGCAGTTGCGCACGTACGCCAATATCATTGCGCTGCCGATGGAGGTGGTCGCCACGCCGCGCGAAATGCGGCAAGCCATCGCACGCATGCGCGACCTCGACTTGGTTCTCATCGACACCGCGGGGCGAAGTCCGCAAGACGACGCCCGGCTTCAAGAGTTGCAATCGATGTTAGCCGAAGCCCATCCCGATGAAACCATGCTTGTGTTGAGTTGCGTGAGCAGCACGGAGAATTTGCAGGAGGCTTCACGACGCTTTGCCGAAGTCGGCGTGAACCGCCTAGTGCTCACGAAACTCGACGAAGCCGTTCAGTTGGGCGCCGTTTTGCCCGCGCTGCGCGGCTGCCAACTTCCCGTGAGCTACCTGACCGACGGACAAAACGTTCCCGACGATATCCAAGAGGCCGAAGCGCGTTTTCTCGCCGACGCTGTGTTGGGCGAATCGTTTTCCACGACGCAGCGCTCGAATGCGGCCTGAGCGCTCAGCGCCTTTCGGAAACCTCTTCAGAGAAATCCCGCACGTTTTCACACACGACACGCCCTGAAATGCCGCCGCCGATGAACGACCAAGCCGTTAAATTACGAAGTCTGATGCAAGACGCGCCCGGCGCGCATGCATCCGGAACGCATTCGTCCGCCACGTTTCATGGTCGTTATCCAGACCAGTCTCGCGGCCCAGTGCATGTTGTGGCGGTCTGCGGCGCCAAGGCGGGCGCTGGCGCCACCACCACCGCGCACTCCATGGCGGCGGCGTATCAACGCACCGGTCATCGCACGGCGGTGCTCGACTTTCAAGCAAATGAAGGAAGGCGGGCGGCGAAATACGATGCTTCCAATGCCGGGTTGTACGAAGTGTTATGCGGCCAGGCGAGTTGGCGGGAGGTGTTGTATCCAGGCGACGAGAACATCTTCCTTCTCGCCGCCTCGCACGATCATCCCGACGACGCTCACTGGCGCGCCGCTTTGCAGCCCGACTTAGCCGCCAAGCTTCAAGAACTGTCGGCCTGGGTGGATGTCTGCCTGCTCGACTTGGGCGCCGGTTCGCACGCCCTTCTAGCCGACTGCTGGAACTTCGCCCAAGAAGTGGTCTTGGTCACGACGCCCGAACGCCTGGCGATCATGGACGCCTACGCCGCGATCAAGGCGCTGGGTCCGCCAGACGGCGCCGCAACGCTCAGGGTGGTGGTGAATCGGGCGTCGGAACGACAACGCAGGGCGGTCGACCAGCGGCTGCAACTCACTTGCTCGCGTTTTCTGAATCTTCGCATCGACGAAGTGCTGGCAGCGCCCGCCGATGCGCGTCTTCGTTCGGCCGCCACTGCAAGCGGGCTTTGTATCAGCGAGCCGTTGGCGGCGCGTTTGCAATCCTGCGTGATGCGCGGCGGCAGATGCAACGTTGCCGCAACGGCTTAAAATATTTCAAAAACATCAACAATAAATTCATGATTGACTGGAGTGATCGAGGCCCCCGGCCGACATAGTCGGATATAAAAAACCGCGACTTCATGCTCGCGGCGCGAAACAGATGGCGTTTGTGAGGAAGTGCGAAAATGGCCTCGACTTATGGCGGCGTTTTGGGGTTCCTGGCGTTCTCCACCGTGTTGTTGCGAGAGGCGGTGAAATCGGGAAACGTCGACGCGGCCATGGTGCGGGCGGTGCTTTGCCTGTTTGGATTTGCGGTCGTCGGGTATTTCATCGGTTGGGCGGCGGAAATCATTCTCGACGATTCCGTGCAGGTGCAAATAGCACGAGAAATCGCCGAGTCGAGTGAGACGGAAACGAAATAAGGCGTGCGAACATCGACGGGGCGAAGGATTCGCCTCCAGCCAGTTTTTTTCATGGAGGATTGCATGGTCACGGCTACTATCACGCGAGACGACAGCATCGAACAGATTTGGCCCGCCTTCAAAGCCGAGCCCAGCCGCAAGGAATTGCGAAACCGACTGGTCGAAAATTATTTGCCGCTGGTCCGATACAACGGCGAGCGTATTTGGTCGCGCCTGCCGGACGGCGTCGAACTCGACGACCTCATTTCCGCCGGCGTGTTTGGCCTCATGGACGCCATCGACTCGTTCGACATGAGCCGCGGCGTCAAGTTCGAAACATTCTGCACGCCTCGCATTCGCGGCGCCATTCTCGATGAGTTGCGGAAGATGGATTGGGTGCCCCGCATGGTGCGTTCCAAGGCCACGAAACTCAACGAAGCGATTCGCGTTCTGCAAAGTTCGCTGGGCCGCCGCCCCACGGAACAGGAACTCGCCGAGCGGTTGGAGATTTCGCGAGAAGAGCTGGATGTCATGGTGCGCGACGCCACGGCGGTGAATTTGGTGAGTTTGCAACGCAAACGCAACGAATCAGACGGCTCCAAGGAAATGCATGAAGTCGATGTGATCGCCGACAAAAAAGGCATCGACCCCACGCGCCGCGAAAACCGGCACGACCTCATGCGGCTGGTCACGCGGGGGCTGAATCGCAACGAGCGGCTGATCATGATTCTCTACTATTACGAAGAGATGACCATGAAGGAAATCGGCCAAACGCTCATGCTGAGCGAAAGCCGCGTGAGCCAAATGCACAGCAATATTCTGCTGCGTTTGCAATCGCAACTCGACCGCCGCCGCGGCGAATTCTCTCGATAAGGCGCCGGCTGCAACTCACTCACTTTCGAAGCCCGGCTTTTTCAAAAAGCCGGGCTTCTTATACTTCTACTTCACACGGGTAGCATTGGCTCGTTTAACGGCAAGCCGAAGGCGGCTGCGTTTTGAGCTAAGCCGTTTGGGCAAGGCAGAAAAACGCAGTCGCCTTCGGCTTGCCGCTAAACGAAAAAGGCGCCATTTTCAACCGTGAGCGGTATAGCATCTGTCCAATAACGATTCCATGTTTTTCAGATGCGGGCCAAGGCCGATGAGATCAGGCGTCTTTGATTTCATATTCCGGAAGGATCACTGAAGCACGAACTGCGACACACGCCAAAATCCTGAGGCGATAGGTTTGCCACGGCGCGGCGGGCGCATTATCCTGGTTGGTTTGCAGACGGGTCATTGCATTCAGCCGGTGTTGTTCGCCTTGTGTTCGCCTTGGGGAGTGTTTTTCGATGAAATCAAAGTGGTTGCTGCTGGCGTTGGCGTGTGTGTTGTGGGGGGCGTCGGTCGGCTCGGCAGCGCAGCGGAATATTGTGCTGTTTGTCACCGATGACCAAAGCCCCGACGCCGGTTGTTACGGCAACGCAGTGATTAAAACGCCGAATCTCGACGCCTTGGCGGCCGATGGCGTGCGTTTCGAGCGTGCGTACTGCACGACCGCCAGTTGCAGCGCCAGCCGGTCTGTCATTCTGACCGGCATGTTCAACCACGCCAACGGGCACTACGGGCACCAGCACTCGTACCATCATTTAAGCGCCTTCGACCGCATCAAGAGTTTGCCGGTGCGTTTGAGCAAGGCGGGGTATCGGACCGTTCGCATTGGTAAATATCATGTGGCGCCCGAAGCGGTGTTTCAGTTTGATACCGCGCTCAAGGGCAACGGGCGCAGTCCGGTGCAAATGGCCGACAATTGCCAAGACATCATCAACTCAAAAGACGAGCGTCCTTTCTTCCTCTACTTTTGCACGGCCGACCCACACCGCAGCGGCGGCAGCGTGAAGGGCGCCAAGTACAACCCGAACCCGTTTGGAAATCGGCCGCAGGGTTATCCTGGCGTGAAGGAAGTGATCTACCAGCCGCAAGACCTCATCGTTCACCGCTTCCTGCCGGAAACGCCCGTGTGCCGCGCGGAGTTGGCGCAATATTACCAATCGTGTTCGCGCATCGACCAAGGGCTGGGGCGGCTGATCAAACATCTCAAAGACGCCGGCGTGTACGACGAAACGCTGATCGTTTATACGGCTGATCACGGCATCGCCTTCCCGGGTGGAAAAACAACGCTCTACCAAGGCGGCATGCAAGTTCCTTTTATCGTTCACGCGCCGAACATGAAACAGCGCGGCCGCGCCACTCAGATCATGGTCAGCCATGTCGACTTAACGCCCACCTTGCTCGATTTCGCCGGAGTTGACGCCGCCGGAACACAAGGCCGCTCCTGGCTCAAAGCCATGAAAAACGACACCCACGACGATTGGAACGAAGTCTACGCCTCGCACACGTTCCACGAAGTTACCATGTATTATCCGATGCGCGTGGCGCGCGTCGGCCGCTACAAATTGATTTGGAATATCGCCCATGGGCTGCCCTACCCGTTCGCCAGCGACCTCTGGGCGGCGCCCACTTGGCAAGATCGGTACACCAAGGGGCTCGACGCATATTACGGACGCCGCACCGTTGGCGCCTATATCAACCGGCCGAAGTTCGAACTCTACGATCTTGAATCGGACCCCGACGAAATCAACAACTTGGCCGAAGTCGCCGACTACGCCAAAACGCTGGCCACGCTAAAAAAGAAACTGCAAGCCTTTCAAATAAAAACCCACGACCCCTGGGAGTTGAAGTGGCGGTACGAATGATTGCGCCGCGGTTGGAAATAACACAGTAAATGACGATCAAAAAATTAGCTGCGGCGGGCATAGTGCGGCCGACGGCCGCAACCCAAAAAAGTTTTCACCACAGAGCACACCGAGACCACAGAGAAAATATTGGAAGTAAGCAAGGATACAAGTTGCGAACGGGCTATCGCACGGTTCTTCTCCGCGGCCCTTTGCGTCTTTGCGCCCTCTGCGTTGAAATGTTTGTTATACCTTCTAACACAACTTGGTTGGTCAGCATCAAACTCCGTGTTTGAAACGCCAAACAGGGGTTATGTTAGGAGCTCTTAAGGATATTCGAGGAATGTTCGAATCTCGCGTTGGACAGGGCAGGAACTTACGATGGCGGCAACCGGCGGCAAATCAGTGAACGGCAACAGTTTGAAGAACAGGTCGATGACAACAATACTCCGAAAGTCACTTTATCTGCGTCTCGCAAATTTCGCCTTGACGGTGTTCGCGGCCGGTTCTCTTGGCGCTATATTCTGTTTCGCGCCGCTCTCTCTTTCGCCCACGGCGTTCGGGGCGGAGCGCCCTAACATCGTGTTGCTGATTTCCGACGACCAAGACTACGAACACTTCGGCTTCATGGGACATGCAATCGCTCGCACGCCGAGCATCGATCAACTGGCGCGCCAAGGCGCCGTTTTTACGACGGCGCATCTGCCGATGAGCCGCTGCCATCCGACGCTCGCCAGTTTGCTTTCCGGACGGTATCCGCACCAGAGCGGCATTTACTACAACTTTGGTTCGCGTCCGCTGCGGTGTGAAAACGCGCTTCCGGAGTTACTCAAACGGGCCGGTTACGCCACGTACTGCGAAGGGAAATATTGGGAGGGCGATCCTCGCCAACTCGGCTTCACGCATGGCAGGGGAAAAACGGCGAAAACGTTTGTTCGGCAAGATCAAAACGAACTGTTCGATTTTTTAGACGACATCAACGAAACGCCCTTCTTTATCTGGTGGGCGCCGATGTTGCCGCACACGCCGCACAATCCGCCACGGCGTCTGCTCGACAAATTCCAGCCGAAAAAATTCCCGGTTCCCGAGTTTATCGCCGACGAAAACCGCCAGCAGTTCCTGAAAAAAGAACATCGAAGTTACGCGATGGAAGCTTGGCTCGATGAAGGCGTGGGTGCGTTGGTGGATAAAATCACACGGCTGGGAAAACTCGACAATACGCTGTTCGTGTTCCTGGTCGACAACGGCTGGTGCAACGGGTTGGTCTCGAAAGGTTCGCCGCGAGAAAAAGGCGTGCGCACTCCCGTGATTTTCAAATGGCCGCGGAACATCAAACCGCAATCGACCGATGGCCTGATCAGCACGCTCGATGTTTCCGCCACCATTCTCGCCTATGCCGGTGTGGAAATCCCCTCCGAATATGCCGGTCGCAGCCTGCGCCCAATGCTCGAACACGGGCAAGACCTCAGCCGCGATGCGCTCTATGAAGCGATCTACCCGGCCTTCGCCACCAAGAACGATGAGCGGCCGGAACGCGATATTTACGCGCTATCGGTTCGCACCCGGCGTTGGAAATACACGCTCTATTTGCAAGACGTGCGGCGTAGCGGCAACGGCAAGTACTTTCGTATTCAATCGATCGCCACCGATTATTTGAACCGCGACCAAGGCCAGGAGGAACTCTTCGATTTAATGGCCGATCCTCACGAACTGCACGACCTCGCGGCTCAGCCCAACCAAAAAACGCGCCTCTCCGATTTACGCCGCCAAGTGTTGCAATGGTGGAAAGCCACCGGCGGCGGTCCGCTCACGTTGGCGGAGTCGCGTTAGAAACCACACACCTAGTTCGCGTCGTTCCGGCGGGCAAGTATAATGGGCGTTTCTGAGTCCTCCCGCCACTGTAGGAGTTTGATATGCGTATGCTTGCTGTTGCCATCTGTTGTTTCTCGCTGGCCAATCCGGCGATGGCGGCCAGTCCGGTCGATAAAGGCTCTCCGCTGGAAACGGTTTCGACCGACTTCGGTTTGGCCGATGGCCCGGCTTGGGACGGCGCCTGGGCTCTATACACGCCCGATGTAAAGGGCGGAAAAGTCATGCGGTACGTCCCGAAAACCGACAAGATGCAGGTCTTTCTGCCGGAGGCGGGCCGCATCAGCGCCAGTTTTTTCAATCTCGGAAAACTCTATCTTTCCGACAACGGCAACAGTCGTATCGTTCGTCTAGACGGCAAAAAGAAAACTGTCATCACGGCGCACGACCCACAGGCGAAACCCTCGCTGCGCCCCAACGATTTAGTGGTCGATAAGTCGGGCGGCGTCTATTACACGTTGACCGGCCAAAACCAGGTGATGTATGTGTCGCCCGGCGGCGAAAGGCGAATCGCGGTGGCCGACATCAAAACGCCCAACGGCATCATTCTCTCACCCGATGAGACAACGCTTTACGTTTCGGCTTACGTTCCCAAAAAAGTCTGGGCTTATAACCTCAACGCCGGGCGAACGAGCAACGCACGCCTGTTTGCCGAAATGGATGCCGGCCCCGAAAAAGGGGCCGATGGAATGTCGATCGATCGCGCCGGCAACATTTATTGCACCGGACCCAAGCACGTTTGGATCTGGAGCCCCGGCGGAAAACTTCTCGATAAAATCGAAACGCCCACGCGGCCCATCAACTGCACCTTCGGCGACTACGACATGCGCTCGTTATATATCACCGGCTTTGGCGGATTATACCGGCAACGCATGACCATTTCCGGCCGCTCTCCGCAACCACCCATGACCGCAGAGGCGCAAGCGGCCCATTCGAAACGGCCGCCGACGACCATCCCCGCCACGCTCGACGCTCACCTGGATGTCGTCTACGCCACGGTCGGCGATCGCAAACTTCTGGCCGACATTTTCGTTCCCAAAAACAAACCCGGCCCGCTGCCGGCGGTTGTTGTCGTGCATGGCGGCGGCTGGCTGAACGGCGATAAAACAAAGTTCCGCGCCCTGGCGGCGGCCTTGGCTTCGCGCGGCTATGTGACCGCCGCAATTGAGTATCGGCTGGGCGGCGAGGCGAAGTTTCCCGCGGCCATTCAAGACTGCAACGCGTCGGTTCGTTTTCTGCGGGCGAACGCCCGGAAATACAAGGTCGATCCCCAGCGCATCGGCGCGGTGGGCGGTTCGGCGGGTGGGCATCTGGTGGGGCTCATGGCGGCCGCGCCACAAATACCGGAGTTGCAAGGCAACGGCGGCGCCGCCAAACAGTCTTCCCAACTGCAAGCCGCGATCGTCATGGCGGGGCCAATGGAAATGCTCACCGGACCGGTGGCGGAGCGATCCCGAAAACAGCCGACCCGATCCAACTCGAACCAGTGGCTGGGGAAATCGGTCGACGAAGCTCCCGAACGGTACCGCTTGGCCGACGCCCACGTGCAGTTCTCGAAAGACGCGCCGCCGGTGCTTTTCATGGTGGGAGAGTTCGACAAACCAGAACGTAATCAACCCACGCGCGACAAACTCAAAAGCCTCGGCGTTTGGACCGGCCTCAAGGTTTACAAAAACGGCAAGCACGGCTGTTGGAATCAACTACCCTGGTTCAACGACATGGTCGCCGATATGGACGCCTTCTTCAAGGCACGTATGTAATGCCCGGCGGGTGCGAAGGCGCCCACCGTATTCTCCCTGGGGCAAGGGAAAAATGGTTTCTCGCCGCTCACCCGACGATACTCCCCCGAAACGAGGGTTTGTAAAAACGATGCACTGTGATTTCACTGTCGAGCAATTCAGGGTGTTCGCTCGAACCTTTTGCGCCGTGCTGGCCGTTTTGTGTTGGTCGGCAACGCCTTGTTGGGCGGAGTTTCCGCAGATCGTCAATACTCAGAATCCCGCCGACCATCCGACGACCGCGCTCGAAGCGGCGAAGTTGATGTCCGTCCCCGAGGGGTTTCATGTTTCGCTGTTCGCCGGCGAGCCGGATGTCCAACAGCCGATTGCCTTTGACATTGATGACCGTGGGCGATTGTGGGTGGCGGAATGTTACACCTACGCCAAGCCCGGCTTCTCCGACGACCTCCGCGACCGCGTGGTCATTCTCAGCGATACGAATCATGATGGCCATTTCGACGAACGCCAGGTTTTCTGGGACCAAGGCAGTCGGCTGACCGGTCTGACGCTCGGTTTCGGCGGCGTGTGGTTGCTCAACAACGGGAAACTAATTTTCTTCGCCGACCAGAATCAAGACGATAAACCCGATGGCGAACCGGTCGTTTTGCTCGACGGGTTCGACACCCAGGACGTCAGCCACAATATCGTTAGCGGCTTGCTCTGGGGGCCCGATGGCTGGCTTTATGGTCGGCATGGCATCAAGGCGACCTCCCACCCCGGCGCGCCCGGCGCGGCGCCCGACGACCGCGAACAACTCAACTGCGGAATCTGGCGGTTTCATCCCACGCGCCACGTTTTCGAAGTGGTTTGCCGGGGAACCACCAACCCCTGGGGCCTGGATTACAACGACTACGGCGAAATGTTTTTCACCAATAACGTGATCGGCCATCTGTGGCATGTTGTGCCCGGCGCCCATTACCAGCGCATGTACGGCGAAGATTTCAACCCTCACCTGTATGGATTGCTCGAACAAACCGCCGACCACTACCACTGGGATACCGGCCAGAAATGGTCTGATTCCCGCGACGCCGCCGGCGTGCATGGCGAACTGGGCGGCGGGCACTCACATTGCGGCGGCATGATTTATTTGGCCGACAATTGGCCGCAGGAATATCGAGGTTCGATGTTTATGTGCAACACGCACGGCCGCCGCGTGAATGTGAATCGGCTCCAGCGGGCCGGTTCAGGATATGTCGGCCTCCGCGCCCCTGATATGATCTTCGCCAACCAGCCTTGGTTTCGCGGCGTGGAATTAAAATATGGCCCCGATGGCGGCGTCTACCTCAGCGATTGGACCGACATCGGCGAATGCCACGACAGCGACGGCGTGCATCGTACGAGCGGCCGCATTTACAAAATCGTGTATGGCCAACCTGCGGCGCCGAAGCCGAATCTTGACTTGGCCAAACTCTCGAATCAGGCGTTAGTCGCGTTGCAACTCCATCAGAACGATTGGTATGTGCGGCGCGCGCGGCGGCTGTTGCAAGAGCGGCGGCTGGCCGGCCAGGATTTGGCCGGAGTAAAAACCGAGTTGCTCAAAATTTTCGACGCGCATCCCGACGTCACCCGCCGCCTACGCGCCATGTGGGTTCTGTACAGTATTGACGCCGCAAGTGAGCCCTGGCTGCAAGCACAACTGGATGATCAAAACGAATACGTGCGCACTTGGGCGGTTCGCTTGCTGGTAGACCGTGGCGCGCCTTCCCCAAAAGCAACGCGGCGGTTCGCCGAATTGGCGCGCAGCGACATTTCCGGATTGGTGCGACTGCATCTGGCTTCGGCGCTGCAGCGTCTGCCGAAAAAAGACCGCTGGCCGCTGGCGAGTGCTTTAGCGGCGCACGCCCACGACGCCCACGACCACAGCCTGCCGCTAATGATCTGGTACGGCGTGGAGCCGGCGGCGGTCGCCTTTCCGGAGCAGGCGTTGCAACTGGCGGAGAAAACAACAATCCCGCTACTGCGAACGTATATCGCGCGGAGAATTATGTCGGAGTGGCGCGAGCAACCCGACGCCGCCCGGCAAGTCGTGGCCGTGCTGCCCAAGCTTCACTCCCCAGCGCAACAACTTGAAGTGCTCAACGGAATGTCGGCGGCGTTGCAAGGTTGGCGTCGGGCCGATCCGCCCACAAATTGGGAAGCCGTCGCGCGGCAGCTTGCCCGCAGCAAGGATGCACACGTTCGCGAGATGACGCGCGAACTGGCGGTGGTGTTTGGCGACGGCCGCGCGCTGGCCGAATTGCGCGCCATCATGGCCGACGCCACAGTCGACCCACTCACGCGTCGCAACGCCTTGGCGGTGGTCGTGGAAAGCCGCCCCCACGATTTGGCCCCGCTGTTAATCCAACTCGTGGCCGACCGGGCCATCGAAACCGCCGCCGTGAAAAGTTTGGCCAGTTACGACGACGCCAAAATCCCCCGGCGGCTCATCAGCTACTATAAGGCGGTGCGGCCCGAAACGCGCGCCGCTGCTATCGACACGCTGGTTTCCCGCCCGCATTACGCGCAGGCGTTGTTGCAGGCCGTGGCCAAGGGGCGCATTCCCGCCGACGACATTTCCGCCCAACACGCCCGGCAAATACTAGCTTTCGGCGAGCCTGCATTGTGCAAGGAGCTGGAGCGCGTGTGGGGTGTGATTCGCTCCACCGACGCCGCCAAAAAGTCGCTCATAGCTCAGTTGAAAACGGCTCTTTCGGCCGAAGTGCTCACGCAAGCCGACCCATCGCAGGGCCGCGTTCTGTTCAATAAAACCTGCGCCACCTGCCACACCCTGTTTGGGCAAGGCGAGAAAATCGGTCCTGATATCACCGGCGCCAATCGCGATAACCTCGATTATCTGCTGGGGAATATCATCGACCCCAGCGGCGCGGTCGCCAAACAGTTCATGCTCTCGACCATCTTGCTGGAAGATGGCCGTCTGCTCAGCGGCGTGGTGGTTTCCCAGACGGGTCAAACCTTGGCCTTGCAAACCGCCAAGGAGCGCGTCGTGCTGAATCGGGCCGATATTGATGAAATCAAACCCTCTTCGCTTTCGCTCATGCCCGATGGCCTGCTCGATAAACTCAGCCCGGCGGACGTCCGAAATTTGTTCGCCTACCTCTCCACCCGCCGCCAAGTCGGGCTGCCGCCGGAAGAGCCGGCCGGAAAGTGACGTTGCATCCTAGAACTCCTAACATAACCTCTGTTTGGCGTTTCAAACACTGAGTTTGATGCTGACCCACCAAGTTGTGTTAGAAGGTATTAAATTCGGCGGAGAACCCAAACGCTCTTCACGCGAATGCCATACTTTCAGCCGCTTGAGCTGCAACCGACCTTGGCTTTGAGTTTGTTCAGCAATTCGATGGCGGCGCCAATTTCCGCCTTTTGCCGCGTTGGCTCTTCGGGGATTTCTCGTTCGATCGTCAGCGGGCCGGTGTAGCCGATTTCGCCCAACGTGCGAAGATAGTTTTCCATGCCGACATCGCCTTCGCCCAGCGGCACTTCGGCGCCCCATGTTTCACCCGGCTTGTCAGACCATGTGCCGTCTTTGCAGTGGATACTCCGCACGTACTTGCCGATTTTCTTCAAGGCCTCAATCGGCTCGCCCGTGCCGTACAAAATCATATTGGCGGGGTCGAAATTGATGAACAGGTTATCTCGCTGCACATCGGATATGAATTGCAGCAGAGCATCGGCCGTTTCCTGACCGGTTTCCAAGTGCAGGGCTTGTCCGTTTTGTTGGCAATGGTCGCAAACGTCGCGCGTCACTGCCACGATTTCCTGGTACAGCGGGTCGGAAGCATCGTGCGGAACAAACCCCAAATGCAAGGCGACAACCTCGCACTTAAGCATCTTGGCGAAATCGGCAATCTCCTTAATCTCTTGAATGCGCTCGGCGCGAGGACCGGGCGGAACCAGCCCCACGGTTTCCATCACGGTGGGAATATCGGCGTAGCTTTCGCCTTCGAATCCGCCAAACACGGCCGTTAATCGAATGTTGTAATCCTGGAGCGTTTGCAAAAAGCGATCCGCGTTTTCCTGAGTGCGGGTCGATTTTTCCGGCGCATGCAGTTGGATGGTGGGAACGCCCAGTTCATGTGCAATTTCCAGTTTGACTCCCAAGCCGGCGTCGATGCTGGCAAACACGCCCACGGGCCACTTTTCCATCGCCAATAACTCCCTTGAAGTTTTATTCGGACAATTAATTCTCGAATCGGTCCTAAGATTGTATCGCAATCGCCGCTGCCTTGCCCGGCCCCGGCGGCCGCTTTTTTGGCTCCAGCCATTTCCGTCGATATACTTCACGCGGCTAGGAATGTCTGATCGTCGAAGAGTTGGAAGTTGCGGGTGATGAGGGAATGGATTTCGTTTTGATCGGTGGTGTTAAGGTTATTCAGAGTCTTTTCGATCGCCTCGCGGAAGTCGCCGAACGTTT
>JAJRWU010000118.1 GCA_024276655.1 Planctomycetota bacterium | reverse complement strand
GAAAAAATGGATAAATCCGCGATCCACACACCCCGAAACCGGGGGGCATCACCCAGAGCATACACGACTTTCCGTGCGATGTCGAGGACTTTCCCCCCACAACCCCACTGGATGCCTATTACCACTCGTGTATGCAGGGGGGTTCTTTTTCACCGATCTGGAGGTTTTGTATAATAAAAGCATGAAAACCTTCGACCCAACACCCAGCCGCAAGAAGTCGCAAAAACCGCCGCCGAACTACCGTTCGCGGCGCGTGCAGGTTCGCTTGCTGCTCTTGGTGAGCATGCTGATGCTGGTGCTCGTGCTGATGCAGAAAGCGGCCAATCCTAAAATGTGGTATTGGGTTTGGGGCGGCGGGCAGCCGATTTTCAGCGATGGCATTTTCAGCGATCAGCCGCCGCTCGACACCCGCCTACCCGACGACGCATTGCAGAACCCCGGGCATCGGCCGAATTCCCGGTCGGCGGCGGCACCGAAAAAAAAGCCCAACGGCAATCAAGATTTGCCGCCCGTAGCTATTCCAGAAAACGCTGTTCAGAACGACCCCGCCACACGCATCGAACTCGACGCTTGGCAAACCGTACTCGACTCGCTCGACGCCGATGAAACCCGCTTGCTTTGGGAAGTGTTGCAATCGACGCGAGACGATCAAACGCCCCGCCTCGGCCAAGAGCCGGTCTGGACCAGTCTGTTGGGTAAGCTCTCCAGCGGCTGGCGCGAGTATTTTGACGACGCCGCCGCCGCGCTGGAAAAACTGGGCGAGGGAATCGATCCCGAAGAGAAAGCGGGCTGGCTGGCCTTGCTGGAAACCACGCGCCACCGGTGGCAAAGCCAAGATCTGCCAGCGTTTGAATCGCTGCAACCTGATGTGAAACCGACCGCATCGCAGTTGGCCGTTTTTGAACGCGTGCAAAATCGCCTGGACCGGACCGCACTCGCGCAAGTCGAAGACGACACCGTTCTGTGGCGCAAGGAGTTTCCCGCCATGTTTCGCATGTGGGAGCGGCTACAAGCCGCCTCGCTCGACGAACTTGAATCGCGTTCGAGCAGCTCGCCCAGTTTTCTCTCGCTCTTTCGTCAGCCCGAGGATTACCGCGGAAAATTGGTGACGATGCAAGGCTTCGCGCATCAGGGCTACCGGCTCGACGCCCCCGCGAATTACGTTGGCATTAAGGAGTACACCGTGTTGTGGGTGCGGCCCGTTGGCGGGATCAACGCGCCGCTGGTGGTTTATTGCTTGGAACTGCCGCCGGGGTTCCCGCCCGTCAAACATAAGGTGCGCGATGGCGGCGTCAGCGAACTCAACGAAACGGTGTCTTTCACGGGTTACTTCCTCAAACGCTGGGCCTACCTCGCTCAAGACGGCTCGCGAACGGCGCCGCTGTTGCTTGCCAAGGAGCCGCGTTGGACGCCCAACGTCTCACCGCTCGACGCCCGAAAACCGCCGAGCGCTTTCAGCGGAGTATTGATCGTGCTGGGAACGGCCGCCGGCGCGATTCTGATCGCCCTTGGTGTATATCTCCAGAGCCGTTGGCGGTCAGCCCAGCAGCGTGAGTACGAAGCCAGTGGCGACCGCATCGCTTCGGGGCTCAGTCTGTTGGAGCAAGCCGACCCGCCGCCAACCATCGAAGAATCGCTCCGCCGCCTCAGCCGCGGTTCAGGCCAGTAACCGCTGGTGTTCATACTCCAGCATGTTTTGAAGTGTCCAGAAGCGGAAAAACATGCTGGAGTGCGAACACCAACAGTTGCTGGCATCCGGCTTGGGATGCGGCGGACAAGCTCAAGGCTATTTTCCTTTGCCAGTTATTGTTCCCGTTGTAAAGTAACACTGCATTACACATTTGATTAAAATTGCAGATTTAGGTAACATTACACCAATAAGTAAGTTTGTGATTCCATGGGAGTATGTGTAATAAATGGCTAAGTCTAAATATGTCAACCCATTTCGTCCTGGCGCCGGGCACAAGCCGCCTTATCTGGCTGGCAGAAAACGCGAAATTCGGGATTTCAAACGACTTCTCGAACAGGATGTAGTTTTGGAAAACATGGTGCTGACCGGACTGCGGGGCGTAGGCAAAACCGTTCTTCTCGATGAACTCAAACCACACGCCATGGAGGCCGGCTGGTTATGGGTGGGGACGGACCTGTCGGAGTCGACAAGTCTCTCGGAGCAGAACATTTGCACGCGAATGCTGGCCGATCTTTCGTTGGTGACGTCTTCCGTGATCATCCAAACAGAAGAGAAGAATAAAATCGGGTTTGGCGAACCAACCAAGGTTCAGCAGCATTTTGATTTTGAAACAATGGTGGGGATCTTTGCTTCAACGCCTGGGCTCACGTCCGACAAATTAAAAAACGTTCTCGAAACGGCGTGGCGCATATTGAAGCCTTGTGGAATTAAGGGTGTGGTGTTCGCTTACGATGAAGCGCAAAACATGAAAGACCACGCCTCGAAAGACGAATACCCTCTCTCGCTAATGCTTGACGTTTTCCAGTCGATCCAAAAAAAGGGAATCCCATTCATGTTGCTCATGACGGGACTTCCCACTCTATTTCCAAAATTGGTCGAAACCCGAACCTTCACCGAGCGAATGTTCCACGTGGTGTTCCTTGATTGCCTCAACGAATCTGAATCACGAGACGCGATCATCAATCCGGTGAGGAAACTCCCGCAACAAACGCAGATGAACGAGGAATCTGTCGAGTTGGTTGTCAACGCATCAGGCGGATACCCCTACTTCCTGCAATTTATTTGCCGAGAAATATACGACGTGTTTTTGCGACATGCAGGCAAGGAAGTGAGTGTGCCGATTGCTGATGTCAACAGAAAACTTGATACTGACTTTTTTTCGGGCCGCTGGGCGAAGGCCTCAGATCGACAGAGAGAATTGATGACGATTATCGCACATCTACCAAATTGCGACACGGAATTCACGATACAAGCTACGGCAAAAAAGTCTCGGGAAATGCTGGCTAAACCGTTCAGCAACAACCAAATCAGCAGTATGTTCGTTAAGCTGGGTGAGTCTGGGCTGGTTTACAAGAACCGCCACGGAAAATACTCGTTCGCGGTCCCGATGCTCGGCGAATTTATTCTCAGACAAGATCCTTCCGCATAAACAGGAAATGACGCGTGCCTTCAGAATGGCTGCCAATTTTGTCGTTGTTGCCGATAGCCGCCGTGGCGCTGCTGTTGGTGGTGTTGCGTTGGCCAGCCAGCCGGGCGATGCCGCTTTCGTATGCGGTCGCCGCGGCGTTGGCGTTGTTTGTGTGGCAGGTATCGGCCGTGCAGGTTGCCGCGGCTTCCGTGCGCGGCCTGATTATTTCATTGGAGCTACTATACATTATTTTCGGCGCCATCTTGCTGCTCAATACGCTGGAGCAAAGCGGCGCGCTGCGGCGCATCCGCCAGACCTTCAACGACATTTCTCCCGACCGGCGCATTCAAGTCATTATTATCGCCTGGCTGTTCGGCTCCTTTATTGAAGGCTCGGCCGGCTTCGGCACGCCCGCCGCCGTGGCGGTGCCGCTGTTGGTCGGCCTGGGGTTTCCGCCCATGGCGGCGGTCACGGCGGGAATGATGATTCAATGCACGCCGGTTTCCTTCGGCGCGGTGGGCACGCCGATCATTTTCGGCGTCAGCACCGGCTTGCGCGATGACCCTGCCGTGGGCCAATACGCCCAGCAGTTGGGCTACGCCCAATGGTCGGACTTCATCGCCATGATCGGCCTGAAAGTGGCGATGCTTCACGCCGTGGTCGGCACGCTGGTTCCGCTGTTTGTCGTCACGGTGATGACGCGTTTCTTTGGCGCCAACCGCTCGTTTCGCGAAGGGCTGGCCGTTTGGCGGTTTGCACTCTTCGCCGCCTTCGCCATGACGATTCCCTACCTGCTGGTGGCGTACTTTTTGGGGCCGGAGTTCCCCTCGCTGTTGGGCGGTTTGTTCGGCTTGATGATTGTGGCGCCCGCCGCCAAACGCGGCTGGTTCACGCCGCCTCGCGCGGAAGTCTGGGATTTTGAACGTCCTGAAAAATGGCCCAGCCAGTGGAGCGGGGCGGAAATGCAGCAGGAGTCGGCGCCGAAAACCGATCGTCCGTTCAACCTGTTGGTCGCCTGGCTGCCGTATCTTTTAGTGGCGGTGTTGTTGGTCGTCACGCGTGTGAAGTCGTTGCCCTTTGAGGCGATGCTCAAGTCGGTGGTAATTCCTGTTACCCATATTTTCGGCACGCCGATCGAACGAACCGTGCAGCCGTTGTATATTCCCGGCACGGTTTTTATCGTGGTTTCGCTGGCCGCCTTTTTTGTGCAACGCATAAACCCGCGCCACTACGCAACCGCCTGGGCCAAGTCGGGCAAGACAATGCTTTCCGCCTCGACGGCGTTGGTGTTTACCGTGCCCATGGTGCAGGTGTTCATTAACAGCGACGGCGGCGCTGCCGGTTTTCTCGGAATGCCGCTGGTTTTGGCGGGCGGTGTTGAATCACTCGTCGGCGGGAGTTGGCCGCTCTTTGCGCCGTTCATTGGCGGCATTGGCGCCGCCGTGGCGGGCAGCAACACCATTAGCAATATGATGTTTTCACTCTTTCAATTTAATGTTGGAGCAAACATCGGCGTCGACCCCGCCTGGATTGTCGCCTTGCAAGCGGTGGGCGGCGCCGCCGGCAACACGATTTGCGTGCATAACGTGGTCGCGGCTTCGGCGGTGGTGGGGCTTGTCGGCAAGGAAGGCGAAGTGATCCGCAAGACGTTGCCGATCTTCCTTTATTACACCTCATTTGCGGGCGCATTGGGCTACTCGATTGTGTGGTGGTCGACCGCCGGCCCGTTGAATATTGGCTCGATCCTCGCCGCCGGAATCATCGTGACCGCCATCGCCATCATCGCCCTCGGCTCGCGAAAACCGGTGGTGTAAGACGAGCGGACACGAGGACTGAGGCTGCCGAACGCTCGTTACTTTCACATACAGCGCACCGATACCGATGGTTCGTTTAACGGCAAGCCGAAGGCGGCTGCGTTTCCTGACGCGCCGTTTCGGGAAACGCAGCCGCCTTCGGCTTGCCGTTAAACGAAAAATGTAGCGCATTCAACGGTGTGTGGTTTGCAGTGAATCGACTTTCAGTCCAGGGAAGTCGGTTCTCTTCGCCAAAGCCCGCTCAGCGCTCTCGCCAGTTTACATTCGAAAGCGAGGCCAGGGCTAACTGCAGGGCGTGGGTGCCGTCGCGGCCGTGGCCTTGTGCTTGCAGCGCTAGGTAGAGCTGGTGGGCCAGCGCCAAGCCGGGCAGGCAAAGTTGCAAACGTTTGCTTTCCGCCAGCGCGACGCCCATGTCTTTGATGAAGTGTTCGACATAAAAGCCGGGATCAAAATTGTTGTCGATGATGCGCGGCCCCAAATTCGAGAGCGACCAACTGCCCGCCGCGCCGCTGGCCACCGATTGCATCACGACGTTCAAATCGAGCCCGGCCTGATAGCCATAAAGCAAGGCCTCGCAGACGCCAACCATGTTCGAGGCGATGAGAATCTGGTTCGCCATTTTCGTATGTTGGCCGGCGCCGGGGCCGCCTTGCCGCACAATGGTTTTGCCCATGGCCTCGAAGCAGGGCATGAGCGCCGCGACCACCGGTTCGCGGCCGCCAATCATAATCGAGAGCCGCGCTTCCTTGGCGCCGACATCGCCGCCGGAAACCGGGGCGTCGACGCTTTCCACGCCCTGGGCCGCCGCCCGCTCGGCAATTTCCACCGCCAATGAGGGTTCGCTGGTCGTCATATCGACCAGTATGGCGCCGTCTGAGCAACCGGCCAGCGCGCCGTTTTCGCCCAGTATCACTTCGCGCACATCGTGCGGAAAGCCGACAATCGAAAACACCACGTCGCTCTGCTGGGCGACCGCCTTGGGGCTCTCGGCCCACTGGGCGCCTTGAGCCAGGAGGGCATCGGCCTTGCTCTTGGTGCGGCTGTAAACCGTGGTGGCGAAACCTCTCGAGATCAGGTGGCCGCACATGCTCCGGCCCATCACTCCGGTGCCGATCCATCCTATTTTTGTTTCTCCAGGCGCCGCCGTCTTGACCGACATATTCCTTGTTCCTTTTTTACCAACGATGTTCCGGGCGGGGCAAAATTTCTTGTAAGATCACGGCTTGCCGCAGCCCTTGAGGAGTTTGCATCATTTTCATGATTTGCTCCAGAATGTCTACCGGGCCGCCTTCCGCCGCGTCGTCGGGCAATGCGTTTGGATCAAAGGCCGTCGAGACGAGTCTTCCCACCTGGTGGTCGTAGTGCGACTTCACATGTGCGCCCACGCCCGATTTCTTGGGATGGTCGAACTTATGGCCTAGTTGGTCTGCGTGCTGGGAAATATCGGAAGTGGAGAGGTCGGTCGTGGACCGCAAGCGGCGGGGTTTGCCAGCCTCTAGGGGAGCAGCTTCTAGGGGAACAGCCTTCTCCGGAACCACTTCGGCCGAAAGAACCTGCAAATCATCGACGTCTGCGGGCGGCCTAAACTGGTGGGGTGTTTTGCCGTC
Source organism: Planctomycetota bacterium (assembly GCA_024276655.1). Classification (GTDB taxonomy): domain Bacteria; phylum Planctomycetota; class Planctomycetia; order Pirellulales; family Pirellulaceae; genus SZUA-33. The sequence continues at coordinate 23,658 of JAJRWU010000118.1, read as the reverse complement.
GGGGTGCGGCGCCACGGGGCGCGGAGGCAGCGTTCTTTTCGGCTTATTTTGGACGTTCCCCTGGAGAATTCTGGCGAGGAAATCTTCTAACTCATTCGACATAACAAGACGTCTCCCGTTTTGAAAGCCCAGAAAACTACTTACCGGCGATGGCGGTTCTCATGTCGGTATCGGCTTGAATATTCCGCAGCTTGTAGTAGTCGACCACTCCCAACTTGCCACTGGCGAAGGCCTCGGCAATGGCCTTGGGCACTTCGGCTTGTGCGTCGAGCAGCGTGGCTCGGCATTCTTCAATGCGGGCCACTTTCTCTTGTTCGGCGGCCACGGCCATGGAGCGGCGTCCTTCGGCGCGAGCCTGCGCGACGCGCGTGTCGGCTTCCGCCTGATCGGCCCGCAGTCGTGCATCGATATTTTCGCCCACGTCAATATCGGCGATATCGATCGAAACAATTTGAAAGGCGGTCTGCGATTCCAAATGCCGGCCCAACACCATCTGGGTGATGCTATCGGGGTTTTCCAACACATCAAGATGCGATTTCGCAGACCCAATCGCGCTGACAATTCCCTCGCCCACGCGAGCCACGATTGTTTCTTCCGTGGCGCCGCCGATGAGTTGTTGCAGATTCGCCCGCACCGTGACCCGCGCCCGCACCTTGAGTTGCACGCCGTCTTGGGCGACGCCATCGAGGGCGTCGCGGCCAGACCCCTTGGCTGGGCAATCGATCACCTTAGGGTAGACGCTGGTCTGCACCGCTTCGAGCACGTCGCGCCCGGCGAGGTCGATGGCGGTGGCTTCGCGAAACGTGAGTTTGATGATTTTCGCCTTGCGCGCCGCGATCAACGCGCGAATCACGAGCCCGACATTGCCGCCGGTCAAAAAATGGGCCTCCAAGGCTTTCGACGTCAGTTCAGGGTCGTCGGTCAAACCCGCCTGCACCGCCATGATTTTGCTGCGCAGAATGAGTTTGGGATTCACATGGCGAAAACTCATGCCAATAAAATCAAAGATGCCAATGCCCGCGCCGGTGGCCCACGATTGGATCCAGAGGCCGGCGTACTTGATCACTACGGCAAGCCCCGCCAAAACTCCGGCAACGAGCAGCAACCCGCCGACCATTATCACGAGTTGAAAAGGCGAAAGCTGTTGCTGTGCCAAAAGCTGTTCACTCGCTAGTCGATTCATTGCCATGCACCCCATGTTTTTAAGCCAGCCACGCCGTTATTAAGCTCGACGCTCGATGAGAACTTGTTCTATCGCATATTTCCGCGCGCCACAACTCTCGCGGCGCTGGGCGGTTGTCAGGAGAGCGGTGATTCGAAGTCGTCGAGACCAAAGTCGTCGAACGGTTGGTTGAGGGGATCGTTGTCCGGCGGAGCATCGCTGGACGCCGCTTTTTCCTGATCCGAGAGCGGGCGCACCATAACGCGGACGCCCTGCAAACGCAGCACCACGACGGGCGTGTTTTGTGCCACCGACTCGCCTTCCGTTGAAGCATCGTAAATGCGGTTGTCGATGCGAATGGCGCCGCTGGGAAGCAGCTTGCAATCGGTAACCCCGCGACGTCCCACCAGTCGTTTCAGTTCACGCCGATATTCGGTATCGGGGAGGACATCGTCAGGATGCTCGGGACGGGCAATGAGAATCCGCCGCCCCAAGGGCGTGTGCGGCCAAATGCGAACCGCGGCGCTCAGAATGATGGGCCCGCCGATTACCGCACAGGCTAGAAAAACAGCCCCCACTTCCATACCGGCGTAAAAGGCGGTTATCACCGATGCCAGCACGGAGCCGCCGGCCAAGAATCCGAGCACGCCGCCGGAGGGCACGAACACCTCCAAGACGACCAACCCCATGGCCAGCGCCATCAATATAGCCGCCCAAAATAGAGGACTCATGATGATCCCTAGGTTATCGCGGAACAAATAGCACAACGGTTATTCAGTACAAAAAGCCAGGCATTTTTGAAATGCCGGGCTTTTAAATCGGCCAACAAATTCCGGATCGACTCTAACTTGCCGGCTGCCCGGTCGGGTTCCGCACCCGATGAACCACCACTTGGCTTCCCCGGACTTCAGCCACATACACCGGTTCGTTCACTCGAACCAGTTGCCCCTCGCTGACCACATCAACCACTTCGTCGCCAAAACGCGCCTTGCCCGAAGGACAAAGCAACGTTGTCGTGACGCCCGGCTTGCCGAGCAAATGCTCACGGTGGACCAGCGCCTCGCGCTCTTCACGCTCCTCCAACTCTTCCTCGGCCAAGGGCGTCAATAAAATGCGATTGAAATACGGCGTGTGGGGCAGTACTCGCTGCACAAACACCACTCCCGCAACCACGCCGGCCACGCACCAAACAATCGAAAGCAGCGAACGAGGAAGTTGGTGGAATTCCTCGACCGTGTGTGGCAAAACAAACGTTTGGCTGGCCAGTACGATTGACGCAATCACGAGCGCGCCGCCGCCCAATCCAAACACGCCAAAGCCCGGCAAAACGAAAACCTCCAACGCCAAGCAGGAAAGCCCCAACAAAAACAGCAGCACCTCCAACCAGCCCGCCGTGCCGTTGAGGAACTGGCTCCAGAAGAAAAGCGTGAAACAGACCACCGCCACAAACCCCGAAACAGACGCGCCCGGCGCCATGGCCTCGGTCATGAAAGCAAAGCAGGCCACGAACAACAAAATTCCGGCCCAACGAGGGTCGGCCAGCGCCGCCACCAGCACGAACGCCCAATTGGGCGTGACTTCCTTGAACTCATCGCCCACTCCATAAAGAGCGGCCAATTCGGCCAGATCGGCGGGCAGGAATTTGGCCAAGGCGAGCTCCTTCGCGCGAGCGCCCGATACGCCATCCGACACATCCAACTGCGCGGCCTGGCTCCAGCGGTCGGAATGCTTTAAGTCTTGGTATTCCTGGTCGGTGAAGTAGCGAATTTCGCGCGTCTGACTGTTGGTGAAGCGGTGTATAACGGCGGTGGGTTGCAACAAGGCGTAGAGCAACGACCAATCTCGCGCTTTCTGTGCGGCCAGCGCCCGCGTTGCCACGCGCAATGAAGTAAGTTCATCGGCGCTCAGCGGTTGGCCGCCGGGGCCGCCCAATACGGCGCCCGCGCCCATGGCTAATTGATCGCAGGCCAAGGCGATTAAAGCCGCGTCGCCCCGCGCCTCAACGGGAACATACGCCACCGTGCGGACTTTTTGGCTATCGAACGCCGCTAGGTAGTTGGCCAGCCGCAAGCTCTGTTCGACACTTCCGCCGGCGCTATCGAGTTGCAGACAAACAAAATTGGCATGCTGGCGGCGCACGTTTTCGTCGATCGAGCGAATCAGTTGCGAAACTTTTTCGCTGGTCACCTCTCCTTGCAAACGCACCAGCACCGGTCGCCACTGTTCGTCGAGCGGCGCCGGCTGGCGCATTAACTCCAGCGGCGTTTGCAATGCCGCCGCCAAGGCGCGGCGGTCGCCGGCCAGATGCGTGGCGAAGCCGTACTCTAGGCGAAGTTCGCGCCCCGTCAGGTGTACGAATTCTCTAGGACCGGCCAGCCGTGTCTCGGAAATAAAAGCCTCCGACTGCCGAAGTGCGGGCAGCGATTCGGCCAGCACAAATTTCCGACCGTTGAGTGTTTCGACGACAAACACTTCCAGCGCTTTGTCGAGCATGCCGAGCACCACGACTTCGGGCGCGATCCGCCGCCGCTCTGCGATTTCCGCGTAGCCTCGTCGGACCGTGGGGTCGATAAATTCCTCGGCGACGCCGGCGTCGCCCAGCAGAGCGTCTTGTTGGATCACGATTTCTTCACAGGCCAGCGCCGGCAACACCGCGTGTCCTGTAACGCCCTGGGGCAAGAAGGCGACCGTGCGCACGCCGCGCAAACTTTGGCCGGCGAGGAATCGGGCCACCGCCAACGACCGCTCGAATTGGCTATTGGCCGCCGTCGAGGGATCATCCGCATGAAACTCCACCACGAGAATCGACCGCGGTTCGCTGCGCGGCAGTTGCTCGACCGCCTTGAGCACCCGCCGTTTGAAGCGTTCGTCTTCATTGCCCACGATGGGGAGGTTCAAACGCAATACAATCGCCGAGGGAGTCGTGGCTTTTTTATTTTTGGCATCTCCCAACCAGGCCTCTGGCGGCGCTTTCGCCGAATGGCCCCAGGCCAACAAGCCACAGGAGAGGAACATGGCCGAAAATACCGAGCAGCGGAGTACCGCCCGGCGCCACCGCATTCCAAAAGAAACGCAGTTTGCAAAAGAAGCATAACGAGTATGACATGAGTTGCGTTGATTCATTTTGACCGATCCTCCAACGCCCCAACCTGCCTCACACAGCTTGGAGATATTATAGGGGAGCGACCGACCGCCGGAAAGCGAAAGGCGCCGAATCACACCACGTAACCCGCGTGCTTGCCGTTGTTTGGAACAATTCGTTCCGGAAATGACGCTTGAGAAGCCCCGCATTTTCAAAATGCCGGGCTTTTAATTCGGCATGTAAATTCAGGACCATTCCTTAGGGCGCCGTTGGCGTGCGGGTCTTTCGCGACGGCTGTCGGGTATATCCGCCCGAGCGCACAGCACCCCAGTAGTTTGTTCGGAATCCCGGCTTCGATCTTGGGGAAAATCAACCGCCAGCGAAATCCCCGAAGAGATTCGCACCCAATTTCACCAGTCTCGTGAACTTAATACTGAGCGCCGTTAAGGCGAGCGGCAAAAAATAACTTACCCGCACGCAGCGGGAGACCGTGAGTTTTTTGGGTTCCCGCCTACGCGGGAATGACCGTTTGCTGATTCACTCGCTTGCGCTTCGTGCTTGTATTAGGTAAATTTTCATCTGCCGCTCGCCTAAACGAAAAATGGCGCCGTTTTCAGCCGTGGGCGGTATAATATTTTTGTTGACTCCGGAATCTGTTGATCGGTCGTGGACATTGCCAAAGGTGAATCATGCCGGCGAAACAACTCAAACCGCGAGCGAAGCCGAAACGTCGGCGGTGGATTCTGCTGGCCGCTTTGCTCGTTTTGTTTTCGGCGGGCGCGGTCCGCTTGGCGAACGTGGCCGCGCAGCGAAAGGCGCCCACCGGAAAGCGCGTTTCGCTAATGCACGATGGCCGCCAACGACATTATCGGATTTATGTCCCCAAAAAGTACGACGGCAAGTCGCGCATTCCGCTGGTGTTCTCCTTCCACGGCGGAGGCGGAACGGCGGAAGTCGCCTCCCGAATGGGGTTTTCACCGCTGGCGGAGCAAGAGGGTTTCATCGTGGTTTACCCGGAAGGATTGAACAAACATTGGAACGATGGCCGAAAATCGAAGAAGTTCACCGAGCAAGACGCGAAGATCGACGACGTGGCCTTCGTGCTGGCGCTGCTGAAAAAACTCCAGCATGAATTCCGCATTGATCCTGCGCGGGTGTACGCAACGGGGGCGTCGAACGGCGGTTTTTTTAGTCATCGGCTGGCGATCGACGCCTCCGACAAGTTCGCCGCCGTGGCGGTTCTGATCGCCACGCTGCCCAAGCCGTTTGAAAAAAACTTCCAGCCCCAAAGGCCGATGTCGATACTGTTTATGAACGGAACCGCCGACCCGTTCGTGCCGTACAACGGCGGCCCGATCACGCCGAACTTGATGCCGCGATTGATCGACTCCAAAACGCACGACTTCCAGCGCGGCGCGGGTTCGTCGACCGACGCCGCGATCAAACTCTGGTTGCACTTCAACGGGCTGGCCGGAAAAAAACCACGCGTCGAACGCCTTCCCGACAAAAACCCGCACGACGGCTGCCGCGTTGTGCGGCGAAGCTGGTCGGGCGGAAAAGCCGGCAGCCAAGTGGTTCTCTACCGCATCGAAGGCGGCGGCCACACGATTCCCGGCGGCGTTCAATACCTGCCCGAGCGCATCATCGGCAAAACGTGTGGCGACTTCGACGGCCTAAAAACCATCTGGCGGTTCTTCGAGAATTCCTCGCCATGAGCCAGCGTCGTTATGCTGCGCGCGGCTAGCATGGGCTCGTTTAACGGTAAGCCGAAGGCGGCTGCGTTTTGTGACAACCCGTTCGGGCAAGACAGAAAAACGCAGTCGCCTTCGGCTTGCCGTTAAACGAAAGATTGTGACATTTTCAACCGTGAGCGGCTGGGCAAAAAAATCCGACACGAGGCGAATTGATTATATCATGGAGGCCTTCCGCCGCGACAACCGGTCATTCGGACACGCACACCACTATTTTGGCGGGATAGACAAGCTCCCAGTCGTGGCGTCTGGCGAAGGAGTCGAGCAACGTGGCGAGGGTTGGCGGCGCCGGTTGCTCGATGCGTTTCACGCCGTTGAGCGTGATTGCAACCGGCCTTTTGAAGTCGATCATTCGAGGATGCAGCCACAGCGTGAAGCGCGAAACACCCTTCGTTTCGATTTCAAACCGATTGCCGCCCAGGTTCGTCGCTTCGATCATGGCGCCGGGCCGCTTCTCCTTACCGCGCGTGAGCTTCCATTGGCTCCAGTCGTCGGCCGAACTGTCTTTGCTGTAACCCCGGCGGGGGACGGTCAGGGCGTCGTACTCCAATTCGCTATTCGGAAACGCTTCGTTCAGTGAGAGCCAATAGCTGTGCGTTTTCGGAAAACATTTCTCCGCTCGAAAACCAACCGGCGAGGCGACCGCCACTTGCCGGGGAAACGGGTTTCGCCGCAGTTCGGCGTGCGTCTGCAAAAAATCCAGCACGGGGGCTTTTGCTTCGGCCACGGGATGCGGCCCGGAGTGCTCCATGAAAACGTGCGGGATTTTTAATTCGCTGAGCAGCGAGTGGGCCTGCCGCGCGAACTGGATATCGGTGTGTCGATCTCGCACGCCGCGACCGGCGTCTTTCACTCCATGCACAATGCAAAACGTCGTACCGCGAATCACCGGCCATTGGGCCAAGGTCCAGGAACCGGCGCTGGCGATGATTGCGGCGAATCGATCCGGTTGCCGCTGCACTTGGTGGAAGCCGCCGAAGCCGCCCATGGAATGGCCCCACAGAATCACGCGGTGGGGATCAATATGAAATCGTGTCTGGCATTCGGCGACGACGTCGGCGAGGTAGTCGTCGGTTTCCGGCAACGTCCAACGCGAATGATCGTCAGGATTCCAAGGAGCCGAAGGCGCCACGCCGATCATGCCGGTCTGTTCAAAGATGTCGCCAATATAAGCCGCCGTCGGCTTGTCGGGGCGCATATAACGCGCCGGCGACGTTCGCGGACTGCCCTTGCCGCCGCCATGCATGAACACTACCAACCCCGTGGCTCGCTCCGGCTGATAACTCTGGGGGACGATGAAGTACAGCAGGTCGTCTGGGTGTTTTTTCCGCAACCGAGGCGATGTGAAACGCTCTTCGGCATAATACCCCGGCTGCGCATTTTGTTGCGGCTGCATTCGCAACGCGGCGAGCACGCGGGGCCAGTGTTTGTCGAAGGGCGCGAGTTTTCCAGACAGCGCTCTCCGCTCGCCGGCGTCATCGCTTTGCAGGTATTGCCGTGCGAGTTGAACGGCCGCGGTTACGTCGTCGGCGCGAGATTCCGGCTGGAACACCGCCAAGGGGCACGCGGCGGCCAGGAAAATCCCCAGGAAGCAGCGGGAGAAAAACATACCGGTCGCAGGCGACGCGTGTTGTTTTTGCCACCCGCCTACGCGAACGAACGAATGAAGTTTGTCAGGCATGAACAACTCTTTTTCATAAGGTTGCGGTTTGTCGTTTATACGTTGTCTCCGTGCATTTGAGTATAAACAACAGGGGTGTGATCACGCGGGCGCGCCGCTTCACGAACGACGCAGCGCGTTTGAAGACGTCTTTTTCGGACTCGCCGTCTTACTTTTTGAAATGCACGGCGCAGGCGCCGTTTTCGCAGTCGTGGGTTTTTCCCCAGCGGTAGCGTTGCTTGGCGACTTGCCGGTAGAAAAAACTCCACAGCGGAAGCGAGCCGGGGAAATACATCAGCGGCGCCAAGATCCACAAACGAGGCAGCCGGCGCGAGAGGTATCGAAAGGCGGCCGCACCGCCATATCGCACTCCCTGTTGGTCGACGACGTACATCTGCTCCATGAGTTGTTCGTGGCTCAGGTCGGGAAAACGGCGGCCTGTTTCGTCGTCGTGCAAGGAAAGAAACGCCAGCCGGGCGCCGCCGTCGAAACGGTGCAGCCGTTCGACCTGTCCGGTACAGAAGCGGCAATGGCCATCGTAAATAACGATATCGGCCCCCGGCCGTTCAGCAGGACCAGGCAGTGATATTGAGGCGGCGGACGATTTCGCGGCAAACATGGCGATCTTTCGGGGAACGGACCTTCTCTCATTTTAACCGCGAACGCCGAAAGGGGATAACCTCGATTCGGCCATACAGCGATTCCCCTGCTCCCGCTGTTTGTCAGCGGATCGGCAGCCAAAACGCATAACGCTGGATATCCTTGGCCAGACTCGACCGCCAAATATCGATATTACTGTGCTCACGGCCCACTATGGAGCAAACATTTCGCACCTGAATGCGTTCTCGCTCATCGCCCAACAGCCAGGGGCATGCCAACCCCGTGAACCCCAAGGCCTGCGGGTTGGCGTGCGGCGTGACCAGTCGGTAACGCTTGAGAACGTTGTCGAGGGGATTCACCGTGATGTACATTTGATCGGTCTGGGAAAGCGCCCGGCCGTGAAGCGCATGGGGATTCAGCCAGTAATTATTCAGAGCCCCGGCTAATAAGACGACGCGAAGCGACCGGTGGTTTTTCGCTGCGTCCTCCGTCGCCACTTTCGGAGTCTCGAGCCGCCGCCCAAGCAATTTCCCGCCGCCAAGCAAATGCAGCGCGCCGGTGGCAATGCGGGCGCCGTAACTAAATCCGACCACGCTGGTAGGTGTTTTCGCGGGGATTCCGGCCATGGTCCAGGCCAGGAAGCGGCTGTCGACGGCGGTCCGGGCGGCCTTGACGCGAACGTCTTGTATCGGCCCGCGAATCTGGCTGGACGGCCAAGACCAGATGACAAATCGGACCGGCTCCGGCGAGCCGTAGCGCATCATGGCGTCGTGCGCCGCCCAGCCTTGTTGGATATCGGCTCCAGGGTCGGTCCTGTTGCCGTGTATGTAAAACACGGTGATGCGGCCATCGGTTGAGGCCTCGAAAAATGTGTCCCACGATGAAACCCGCCAGCACCCGTTCGAATCGCGATGTTTGACGAGCATTTTGTGGGGGTCGGAATAGCAGCCCAGCGAACGCGTGCTGACCAGCCACATATCGGCCTCTTGGCAACCCGGCGCGGCTTGCTCCTTGGCTGGGGCCGTTTCGGCGGCCAGCGTTTCAGCAGCAACGGCGCCGCCGAATGCGATTGCCGCGAACAAACAAAAACCGATTGCCCGGCGGCAATACAGGCGGTGCGATTCAAGAGCATGGTCGGCTGTTGGACGATGCCATGATTTCAATACGGAAGACAACATGGGCGTGTGTGGCTCTCTGGCGTCAGCACGGATCTACCGGTAACGCGGGTCAAAGGAACCGCGAAGGTAGGGAGGTTATGCAAGCTACAGAAAGAATAGCACGTTTTTCGGCCAGTTGTTGATTTTTTGAAACGCGTTGGAGAAAAAAAACGCGTGGTGCGTTTGCACATCAGCCAGGGTGTCGTAGATTTTCTCAACCGCCAACTCCCCCTGGTCATTAGATTCGCCTTAATTGGAGATGCAAGAACATGAAGAGCTTCTTTTTTGTGACGACAATCGTGGCGCTGGCAAGTCTTACCGGTTGCGCAAGGCTACGTCAGTGCGGATGGTCTGGTTTCGCCAGCAATGCCGATTGCCAGGAATGCAGCGAGCATTGGGGCGAAGAAACTCCCTACGAGAGCCAGTATATTCCCTCCGGCGCGCCGTTTAATGGGCCGGAGTTGCCGCCACTGGAAGAGGTCGCCCCGCCGGCAGTGTAGTCGTGCGGCCGTGATGCTCCAGAAGGTGGTAGTTCAAAAAAGCCCGGCATTTTCAAAATGCCGGGCTTTTAATTCGGCGTGTAAATTCAGGACCGTTACCTTATTCGGTTTTCGAGCTGGAATCGCCGCCCGGCGACGCCAACGCTCTGGCTTCGAGACGTAACGACGCAGCAATGCCGCGTAATCGATCCGCCGACGTATAGCTGCCGATGTCTTCCAGATTTGCGGCCACTTCGTCCAGCTTTCGGGCCGCTTGGCGCATCGCGACAAACGCAGGTCGCGGTGCGTGAGTAGGAGACGCGTCCAAACGGCGGGGAAAAACGCCGTTTCTCACAGGCGCGGGCGGCGTCGCTTTTACCGCTTGCAGCGCCTGGTGAAAGGCCCCGCGAAACGCCTGGGGTTCGTCTTCCGAGAGAATCGCGGGCGCGGTCTGCGATGGAGCAGATGTTGCAGATACAGGACCGCCCAACGCACGGCGTATTTTTAGAATCTCGGCGATTTCCTCGGACGAAAGTTGGCGGGCGTCCGGCGGGTTTGCTTTCTCGTCGCCCGGCGTTTCTCCGGCGGCCAAATGCGAGATCATTCCCCCAGCCAAATGAGGCAGTATCAACAGCGCCCAGGGCACGATCCATTTCGTGGGGCGATTTCCGGCGAACAACTTCATTCCCAGCCTCCCACCGGCGCGCATGGCGCGCGATGACCACCAAGGTTTTACACCCCAGACAAAATAAACAAAACGCAAACTCAGGCCGCTCCTATGTTAGATACACGCTTCCACTCCTTCGTGGCAAGATCAAATGAATCGACGCAATACGATCAACACGCGGCATTCATGGGAAACGCTGAACCGAGAGTGTACTATCCCGGATGATTCATCAGCCGATGAGCGCTAGCTCACGGTTTACCACATTCTCGGAGAACCGGACGCTAACGCGTTCCGGCTGATCTGCGCGGCGTTTTTGGCAAGACGCAACCACCTTTTCGGGGAGAGGTTTATGAGAAGTTCCCACCTACGCGGGTATGACCGTTTGCTGATTCACTCGCTTGCGCTTCGTGCTTGTATATAGGTAAATGTTCATCTGCCGCCCGCCTTACAATGAAAAAATGAGGAAATCGCCCTTGCGGGGGGAATCCGGCCCTAGTAGAGTTCGCCGCCTATTGCCGCGATAAGAACGATGCAACAGCCAACGCAGCCATCGGCGAATTTATCCAAAACCGTGCGATTCACTTCGGGCGTGCTGGGAATAAGCGCCTTGGGCCTGCTGCTGGTGGCGCATTCGCTCGTGCCAGACGTTCGCGGTCTGGGCACGCATGAACAACTGGGACTAAGCCCTTGCACGATCAAGCAGGTTTTTGGAATACGATGCCCTTCGTGCGGAATGACAACTTCCTGGTCTCTGATCAGCCACGGGCGGGTGGGCGCGGCTTTTCAGGCAAATGCGGGAGGCGTTTTACTTGCGGGTTTGGCTTCGCTGGCGGGCGTCTGGCTTGTGGCTTCCGCGGCGCTGGGGCGATGGGCGACGCGTCCTCCAAGTTCGAGGGCGGTGTTGGCGACCATGCTCGTGGTGTTGGCGGTTGTGCTCCTTGATTGGGGACGGCATTTTTTGTGAGGCGGCATTTTTTGTGAAGCGTTGAAGTGGGCGGAGTATTTTGGGTTGCGGTAAATCGACTGCTGTTTTTCGACTGCATGGCGCGGTCGTATCTCTCTGGAAGGTGGAATCATGGACGATTCGTTCCGCGTTTGGCGTTTCATTCCCGCACTGGCCGTTTGTGCAATCGCTCTCGCGACTTGCGGCTGCATTGGCGCCATAAGCCATATGCTTTACGTCATCAAAGGCAACGACATTCCCGCGGAATACGAGGGGCTCAAGGGGAAGCGGGTGGCGGTGGTTTGTGTTTCAGATTCAGGATCGTACGACCCCGGATCGGTGGCGGCTTCGCTCAGCGGTACGGTGGAGGATTTGCTGGGCGCGAACGTCAAGGAGATAGAATTAATCTATCAAAACGAAGTCACGGAATGGATCGACGGCAACAACTGGTCGGAAATCGACTACTCCGAAGTCGGCCGCGGCGTAGACGCCGACATGGTCGTGGCCATCGACTTGCTGTCGTTTAGTTTGCACGAAGGAAAAACGTTGTACAAAGGCCGGGCCAGCGTGAAAATCACGGTGTTCGATATCAAACAGCACGGCCGCCGCGTGTACTCCAAATCACTCGACGAATTCTCGTTCCCCAAGCAAGGCGGGCAATACATCAACGACGTGCCGGAAGCCCGTTTTCGGCACACGTTCTTGTACCTTCTCGGCCGGCAAATTGCCAAAAACTTCTACAAACATGACGCCCACATGGAAATCGCCGGCGATCCCGTATCGCTCGACGGTTAGGAGCAGTCCCGAAATAAGTTACCGATTGCGGTTCAAAAAAGCCCGGCATTTTCAAAATGCCGGGCTTTTAATTCGGTATGTTATTTCAGGACGATCCCTCAGCGGCTGCCGGTGAGGTCGTAGCACATGAGTACGTTTTGCTCGCGGAGGTAGAGCCGCCCGTCGACGATCACGGGGTGCGCCCAACTCTTTCCCTGTTGGAACGCCGGTTTGAAGACGCCCTGGAGGCGGTACGCATCGGGCGTCGCCTCGACCAACGCCAACTCACCGCTCTGGTAGCGAAAAATGAGATGGCCATCGGCATAGGCCACCGCGGCGGAACCGCTGCCGGGGCCCCGTTTCGGTTTTCCCCAGGCCAGCTCCCCGGTTTCAATATCCAGGCAGACCGGGAACCCGTTGTTGTGGCCATGGCCTGCGAACAGGTGCTTGCCCAACAGCAGCATCCCGCCATGATGGTTTTGAAAAGTCGAGCCCTTGAGAAAGTATTGCTCTTCGGCTTTCACGCCGGCTTTTGGGCCGCTGCCATCGCGCACCAAATGCAACAGCGCGGCGCCGGCGCCGTAGCCGGTCGAAGCGAAGATGTAGTCGTCGAAGGCGATCGGCGTGGGAATGTTGGCGGTCGAGTTGGCTACGGGGTTGTAGGTCCAGAGCACTTGGCCGTCGCGGGCGCGCACTCCGACCACGCCTCTGCCGGTGAGTTGCACATACTGCTTGACTCCCGCGCCGTGGGAAATAACGATCGAGGAATAGCCGGCGCCATCGCGGCCGCGAGCGCCTTTTTCATACTCCGGCGTGGCGGCTTGCCAGACGGTTTTGCCGGTTTTTTTATCGAGCGCGACCATCAGGGCGTCTTTCCCGCCGGGCGTACACAGCACCCAGGGTCCGTCGACGAGGGGCGATTCCGAAAAGCCCCAACCCGACATCATGCGTCCGTCCCACTCGGTATTGAAATCGCGTTGCCAAACGATTTTCCCCGCGGTGGTCAGGCAGGCGATGGCCCCATTGGTGGTGATGACATACAAACGATTCCCATCGACCGAGGGCGTGCAGCGCGTGCCGGAATAACCATGTTTGGGTGGTTCGTCGGTCAGCGGCGTTTTCCAAACCACTTCGCCATTCTTGGCGTTGAAGGCCACGACGGCCTGCCCGTCGGGAAAATTGCCGGTGGTGTAAATCACGCCGTTGGCTAGTGAAACGCCGGCGAATCCTTTGCCGGCGCCTTCAACCTGCCAGACCAGCTTGGGCTCGGTGTCTTGCCAGCTAGGGAGCAAGCCGCGCGAGTCGGACAAGCCCGCCCGGTTGGGTCCTCGCCATTGCAGCCAGGCGCCCGAATCACCACGTTCTTCGGCTGCCAGAGGCGCCGTGAATGCGGTAGCCAGTGCGCACGCCAAGAGAGCAAGACGAATGTTCATACCGGGGTTTCTCGCAAAGAAAACAGGGGAGGGATTTTCGGCGGGCGGGAATTTCGCCGGCGGAAGGTGATTGCAACCAACAGCGCCTACAAATTGAGTGTAGACAGCACCAAGCCACTTTGCAATATAAGGCGGAATGAGCACTTTCGCGCGGGTTAGGCGAGCGGCGGAAAATAACTTAGCATCGAGCGGAAAATTAGTGCCGTAGCCATGCTCGCCAGAGCGTGGGATGGTTCACCGCTCACCCACCGTCTGGCGACGGTGGCTACACAAATGCGACCGTTATTTATCGAGCGGTGCTTACCCGCAGGCAGCGGGAGTCCGAGAGTTTTTTTCCCGCCTACGCGGGAATGACCGTTTGCTGATTCACTCGCTTGCGCTTCGTGCTTGTATTTAGGTAAATTTTCATCGGCCGCTCGCCTAAACGCCTATTTGCCGGATGATCGACGCCAAGCTGCGTTGGATGTCGTGGTCGGTGGTCGACCAGTTGCAAACACTGATTCTCATGGCCGTGCGGCCCTGCCACACGGTTCCGCCGCACCAGCAGACGCCGTCGGCCTGCACACGTGCGATGATTTCATTGGTTGTGCCCGCATCGCCGAACGATACCAACACCTGGTTGAGCACCACGTCGTTGAGAATTTCGCAGCCGGCGTCTTCGAGCCCTTGGGCGAAACGTTGGGCCTGCCGGCAATTGCGTTCGATCATCTCGGCGAGTCCGTCGCGGCCGAGCGATTTCAAAGCCGCCCAAATTTCAACGCCCCGCGCTCGGCGCGAGAGTTCGGGCGTGTAATCGTAAGGATCGCGCTGCTCGCTGGGCGGCAGGTAGGCGGCCGAGATTGCCATCGCGGCCCTTAATGCGTCTGGATCTTTGACAAACGCCACGCCGCTATCGTAGGGCACATTGAGCCATTTGTGCGCATCGGCGGCCCAGGAATCGGCTGCCGCGGCGCCTTGCAAGAGGTGCGCCCGCTGGGGCGCGGCTGCGGCCCAAAGTCCAAACGCGCCATCGACATGCACCCAGGCGCCGGCGGCGTGGGCGCGGCGGCAAATGGCTTCGATAGGATCGAACGCACCGGTGTTCACATTGCCCGCCTGCGTGCAAACAATCGTTGGTCCTGACAAAGCCGGCAAGGCCTCGGCGCGCATGCGGCCTTGCCCGTCGACCGGAACACGCACCACGCGGTTCCGCCCCAGTCCTAACAGCCCCAACCCCTTGAGCACCGTGGGATGGACTTCCTCGCTGACCACCACGCTCACCTCTGGCGCTCCAAACAGCCCTTGCCCTTCGATATCCCAGCCGACGTTTTTGAGCACGGCGTGGCGCGCCGCGGCCATCGCGCTGAAATTGGCCATGGTGGCGCCGGTGACGAAACCGCCGCCGCAGCCAGCGGGCAAGCCCAACACGTCGACCAACCAGCCGAGCGCCACTCGCTCCAACTCCGCCGTGGCGGGCGTGGCCGCATGCATGCCGACCGGCTGGTCCCAGGCGGTTGCCAACCATTGCGCCGCCAGCGAAGCAGGCAGCGCTCCGCCAATCACGAAGCCGAAGAAGCGTGGTCCGGCCATGGCGGTGGTGGCCGGCGAGCCCAGTTCGTCGAGTTGTTGCAACACCTGCTCGGCTGGGGTCGGTTCAGCGGAAAGCGGCTCATCGAACGTTGCCAATTTCGCGACCGCCTCGGCGGAGGGCGGCACGGGCCGATGCGGCAACTTCTCCACATATTGAATCGCTCGCTCGGCCGCGTCTTCCAACAATCGCCGCATTTTGAAAACCTAATACCAATTAAACAGGAAGCCCTGAGGAAATTATAGCCACCGAGGCGCGGAGCGACCGTAGGACGCAACCAAAATTATTTTGATAATGAAAATTGCAGGTAGCCGAAGTGGCGCGGGGCGAGTGGGCGGGTCCAGGCTTGCCAGCCGACTTTGGGAACGGCGCGGTCGAGGTTCACCGCCCAAACATCGCCGGGCAACGGCCTTTCGGCTGTGAGCTCGCTGAAAGGGATGGCCGCTTCGACGGTCCAGCGGCGAAGGCCATTGTGATGCACGGCCACGTACCAACGGGGATTCCAGGTTTTATCTCCAAAGCAACGGTCGGCGGTGCGGCCGCGATAGTCGATCGTCAACTCGTAAAACGAGGTGAAGTCGCGATCGATATCAATTCTCAGGCGGATGCGGTCGGCGTTCGCCAGGTCGGCGTCATACTTGCGGCTGCGAGCAGGGGCTTGGGAGTAGTCGGCCTGCTCGGCGCGACGACAACTCACCGCGAGATAGAGGAATTTGTCGTCGAAGGCCAGGGCGGCGTCCGCCGGCCAAGCGTCGTCGTCGTAGAAGTCGCTTTTCAATAATACACGTTGGGCGGTTTTCCAAATGTCGTCATCCAGGACACCGTCCAGACGCGGTTTCGTGCGTGCTTGTTTGCACCGCCAAAGCGGTTTGGGGCAATTGCCGTTCGGGCTGGCCAGCCAAAGTTCCGCAGCGGCGCATTTGGCCCAGCCGTCTTCTCGCTGGCGTTTGGAAAGCATGTTGTAAAACGCCATCGCCTCGCGCGGCGCGCCGCGCGCACGCAGGTGTGCGGCCCAGGGAAAACGCAACACCGGGTCGCTATACAATACCGGGTGGGTAAGTGAAGCGCGCTTGGCGAGTTGGTCCAAGGGCGCACGTGCGTACGCGCTGCCAATGGAGGAGGCGGCTTTTCGAGGACGTCGCGCCAGTTGGAATTCCGTTCGCTGGATGCGAGCATCGGCGGGCGCCGCGATTGTTTGGCCGAAACCGGCCAGCGCGACGTTCGGCGCCGCCAACTCCGCCACTGCTTCGGCTTGGGGAAGACGGTTGCGATGACGCACCTCGGCGCTGGCGCCGGATTGTATCATCCATAACAACGCCGCTTCGGCGGCGTTGTGTTGAGGGTATCGACTGACCAGCAAATGGAAGGCGTCGAATGCGGATCGGGTTTTGCCGCGTTGCCGTTCACGATTCGCCAATTGAAAGAGCACGTCGCCGGCTGCTTGCGGCGTGAGGCTCCTGGACCATTGCTCGAACTGGGCCAGCCAGGCGCCGCTGGCTGAACCGCCCATTTCATGTGCTAAGATACCCTCGATGTTGCGCCGCAGTTGGGCGAGTTGTTGCATCTGCTCAAGTTTACCCGCGGTTGGCTGGGGCTGGCGGCGGCGAATATCGCCTCCGGCGGCGACGCCCAGCCCGCCAAACAGACTGCGTCCGCTGGCGGCGGCCGAATTGCCGCCGACCAACTGGTGCAAGCTGAGTCGGGTTGGTCCGACCCACGACGATTCCGGCAGAAGCCCTCGACTGCCGGCGGTCACGGCTCCCAACGACTCTCCAAATCGGTGAGCCAATTGGGCTGACAAAATCTTCACCGATCCTCTGGAGGTATCGGCGGTCACGCTAAAGACACGCGCCGGCTTCCAAGGCTGCAAGCCGGCGAAAACCATTTGTTGTGGATAAGCCCGTGGGTCGGCGGCGCGGGCGGCGGCGTTCAACACGGCCTGATTGATCAGGCTTGCCAAGGCGCCGTCGTTCGCGCCTCCGGCCGCTTCGGTAACGATAACCGCAGGGCGCCATAGCCTGATTTTGGCCACTATGTGTTCTTCCAAACGCGCCAGCGGCGCGGGTCCGCCAGCTTGCCGCCAACCCTCCAGGATGGCCGCCTTGGGCCAGAGCAGGTCGACGCGCCGCACGGGAGAACGCAAGTCGTACGAAGCCGCGCTGACGCCCAATCGGGCCAAGGCTTGGCGCGTCCGCTGCTGGCGCCCGGCGGTCTGGTGTGGCAAGCCCGCGGGGTGCTCTTGGTTGAGAAATTCAACCACTGTTAAGTAGCCTTCGTTGCCCGCCGCCTGCGCCAGGAGTTCCAGCGGCGCCGACTCGCCGCGCGAGAAGAAACCGAGCATAGCACAGCGTTCACCGCCGGCGCGCTGCTTTCGCCAAGTGCGGCCGCCGTCGCGGGTGGCGAGAATGGCGCCCATGTCGCCGACCGCCCAACCACGCTCGGAATCTAGAAAAAACAGAGCCCGCAAAGGCATGGCGGCGCCGGTCTCGAACACTTCCCAGGTTCGCCCGCTATCGGCCGAATGAAACACCCGGCTGCCCGGCGTTCCGGCAATCCAACAACGACCGGGAAGCGTTGCAATGGCTCGAAAATCGAATTGACTAGCCGCCGCCGGCGGGACGGCGGCACGCCAATGGGCGCCGCCATCGTTTGATTGTTGCAGAAAACCTTGATCGCCCACGATCCAGCCTTGGCCGGTGCGGTCAACCCGAATACGACGGGCGTACTTGGCGTTGGCGCCCAACGCCGGCGAACGCTCCAACCGATGTTTGTGCGCCACCGCCAGCGCGCCCGACACAGCCAAGGCAACGCCATATTCGGGCGTGGGGAAAGCGATGTCTTGCCACGACGCATTGCCGGCGGCGGGCGTCGACGACCATGCCAGGCCGCCATCGTCGGTGTGAAAAATGCCCGAAGGATAAAGCGCCGAACGTTGGCCAACCGCCCAACCGTGGCGCGCGTCGAACATTTTTATTCGCTTCAAATACGGCAGGCCGGTCACCCTTGCACGCTTCCAGGTGCGGCCGCCATCGCGCGTTCGCAGCACCACTCCCGTGCTTTGGTGCGTGTAAGGATGGAACCACCCGCCCACGATCCAGCCATTTTGAGGATCGGAAAAGCTGATCGACTCCAAGCGGCATGAAACGGGCGAATTCACGAGCCGCCACTGCCGACCTCCGTCTTCGGTCCGCCAGATAACGCCCTGATCTCCGATGGCCCAGCCGCGGTCGGGGTCGATGAACACGACATCGGTGAGCTGCGCGTCTTCCGACCATGCGGGCAGGGCGAACGCTTGCGCCGCCCTGAGTTTCGCCTCTCCGCCGGCAATGCTGGCCAAAAACATCAATAGGGCAATGCCGCGTCTGAAAGATGCCGGGTGGACTTCGCGGGGCGTGAAACGGCGTTTTTTCATCTCGCTATTGTCCATTGTTGCTCTCCCGCCGGCGTTCTCGATGGGGGCGTTCACAACCTTCGGCCATAAAGGTCCCCTCGTTCCAAAAGGAGGGGGATTCTAGCGAAACGAGGGCTTCGCTCCTAGATCGACCTGTGAAAAGCGAAAATGACAAAAAAATGGTTTTTTCACCTTGTTTCGCGGAATTCCCTGGGGCGGTGGCCTCCCCGCGCCGGGCTGCGTAGAATCATGCGGAGCGGCGGTTCGCGCTGCGAGAATTCCAGACCCTCTTCGCCAAGGCACGCACTGATGGGCGCCCCCCCAGGTAACCCGCCGGACAGCCAATCACCGTTGAAAGGCCAATTACCGTTGAAAGGCCAATCACCGCCAAAAAAAATCGCCCCGCTCCGCCCGCCACGTTGGTGGATGGTATTGGCGGTAGTTTGCTTGGCGCTCAGCATTTGGCTGCAACAGCCCGGCATCTTTGACCACCAACTCGGCAATATTTTCACCTGGGTCTTGGCGTTGTTGGCGGGCTCCTCGTTGAGCTTTTGGTTTGTCTTTCGCAGCGGCTATTCGCTCTTGTTACGAATTCTCTACCCGGCGGCGGCCATGCTCGGCGTGGCGCTGTTCCTTACGTTTTTTCGTATTGAACAGGTGACCGGTGAAATGACGCCGATTTTCACCTACCGTTTCGCGCAACGCCCCGATGAGCAACTGGAGCCGCCGCAAAACTCGGGCGATTCGATCGACTTACAAACGACCGGTCCTGACGATTTCCCGCAGTTTCTTGGTCCTCGGCGAGACGCGGTTTATCGGGCGGTTTCGTTGGAGCACGATTGGGCGGCGCACCCGCCGGAAGAACGCTGGCGCGTGCCGATTGGCGCCGGTTGGTCGGGCTTTGCGGCGGTCAATGGCTACGGTGTCACGCTCGAACAGCGCCGCGACCAAGAGTATGTGACGTGCTACGATCTGGCCAGCGGCGAATTGCTTTGGTCGCACTGGCACGCCGCCCAGCACAATACCGTGCTCGGCGGCTTGGGGCCCAGGAGCACGCCCACGATTGACGAAGGCCGCGTTTACGCGCACGGCGCCACGGGCGTGTTTGTCTGCCTCGATGGCGCCACCGGCGAACTGCTGTGGGAAAAAAATCTTCCGGTTGCGTTCGGAGCTTCGGTGGAGTCGGACATCAAGAATATCGCCTGGGGCCGCGCCGGTTCTCCCTTGATTGTTGATCATCTGGTGATCGTTCCGGCGGGTGGTCCTGGCGGCGGCCCTGGCGGCGGCAACATTTCCTTGGTGGCCTACGACAAAAAAACCGGGCGGGAAGTTTGGCGCGGCGGCAATCGCCAGGTCAGTTATAGTTCTCCGGCGTTGGCCACGCTGGCGGGCGTGCGGCAGGTGTTGAGCGTGAACGAAGACAACCTCAGCAGCCACGATATAAAAACCGGCGTGGTGCTTTGGCAACACCCTTGGCCGGGAAGCAGCGCGGCCAATGCAAGTGTTTCGCAGCCCGTGGCCGTGAATGAGCAAACCGTGTTGCTTTCCAAGGGATACGGCGGCGGCGCGGAGTTGCTGGGCATAACCTGGTCGGAAAAGGATGGCGCCTGGAGCGTGGCCTCACGCTGGAAAGAGCCGCGTTTGCTGAAGACCAAGTTTTGCAACGTCGCTCTGCTCGAAGGCCGATATGCGTTTGGTCTTTCCGATGGAATTCTCGAATGCGTCGACCTGGAGGAAGGCCGGCGGCTTTGGAAAAAAGGCCGCTTCGGCCATGGACAAATCTTACGCGTGGGCGATGTCCTGCTCGTGCAAACGGAGTCGGGCGATATTGCCATGGTCGACGCCTCGCCGGAAAAATTCCGTGTGCTGGGAAAAATCAAGGTCTTTCAGAGCAAGTGCTGGAATACGTTGTGTCTGTTCGGTTCGCGCCTGCTGGTGCGAAACGACCGCGAAGCCGTCTGCCTGGAACTACCGCTGGCCCCAAACAGCCCCGATTTGTGACCTCCGGCGCGTTCCGACCGCTCGGCCAAACCATGCGATGCGTACGCCGTATGCACCCTGATGAAGAAGGGAAACTAGAAAGCGCCGACCGCTTCGAGGATGATTGGCTACTTTCGCGGCACGATGTTTGGCATAATGCGTCCATGAACGAACAGCCCGTCAAACCGAAACGTCGCCGCTTCTTTCGGTTCTCTCTGCGAACGGCCTTGTTGGTGTTGACGGTGGCTTGTGTCGTGCTGGGTTGGAAAGTGAACAAGGCCCGCCGGCAGCGGGAGGTGGTGGCGCTGGTCCAGAAGAGAGGCGGCTCGGTAGGGTATGGATACGCGTTGGGCGGCAAGAACGACCCTTTTGCCGAGCCGCGTTTGGCATGGATGCGCGATCAAATCGGCATCGACTTTTTTTCCGATGTGTTGTCTGTCAGCCTCAAAAACGACGAACCGCATGATCTGACGCCGTTGCTGAAGTTATCGAATTTGCACACGCTGAATGTCGGCGGTGGTTCGGTCCAGGATCTTGCCCCGCTGGAAAAACTCACCAGCCTGCGAGTGCTGCACTTCATCGGTGTAAAAAATATCTCGGACGTTGCGCCGTTGGCAAAGCTGACAAAGCTGGAGTTTTTGACCCTGTACAACACGCAGGTCAGTGACGTTTCGCCATTGGCAAAGCTGACCGACCTCCATGGCCTGGTCCTTATCGCTGCTCCGGTCAGCGACATTACGCCGCTGGCGAATTTAACCCTGTTGACCCACTTGGATCTTGGGAGCACCCAAGTCCGGGACATTGCACCGTTGGCGGGGCTTACGAGGCTATCTCATTTGGATCTCAGGAACGCCCAAGTCTCGGACATAACGCCGCTGGCGAATTTAACCAATCTAAAGAAGTTATCGCTCTCGAAAACGCCAGTTAGTGACATAACGCCGTTGGCAAAGCTAACAAAGCTGACTCAATTGAACCTTCGCGGAATGCACGTCCACGATGTAACGCCATTGGCAAAGCTAACAAAGCTGACTCAATTGAACCTTCGCGGAACGCACGTCCACGATGTAACGCCATTGGCAAAGCTAATGTCACTGCGGTCGTTGCTCGTCGGCAGCAATCAGGTTAGCGACGAGCACCTTTTACAACTCCAGCAGGCATTGCCGGCCCTGACGATTATCATCGCGTCCCCTAATTCTTCCTTTCTATTTGGGAGAACCGTCTGGACCGCGCCCGCCGCCGCAAAAACGCCCAACTCGAAATGAACGCCCGGTGGGTTGAGTGTACGCTTCAACTTGCCGTTCAACGAGAAATGCACCATTTTCAACCGTGAGCGATATAAGAACAATAGGAGATTTGAAGACGCTATGTCCGACCCCCTTTCTACAACATTTGAAAACCTGTGCCGACACGCGCGCGAGGTCGCGATGTTGGAATCAGTCAACGAACTTTTGGGCTGGGATGAACGCGCTTTGATGCCGATCAAGGCCGGTGGTTATCGGGCGGAACAGCTCACAATGCTCTCCGGCATGGTTCACAGGCGTGCGACCGACCCGCAAGTGGGCCAGTGGTTGGAGGAATTGGTGGATTCGCCCTTGGCGGCCGATCCGCATTCCGACGCCGGCGCCACGATCCGTCAATTGAAACGCGAGTACGAACAGCGCACGCGTCTTCCGCGAGCCTTGGTGGAAGAGCTCACGCGAGCCGCCGTGTTGGGGCAACAAGCCTGGTCAACAGCGCGCAAGAACAACGACTTCGCCGCCTTCGCGCCGCATTTGGAGCACACCTTCGCCTTGAAACGCGAGCAGGCCGACGCCTTGGGTTACAGCGAACGGCGTTACGACGCCCTGCTTGATCTTTTTGAACCCGAGGCGAAAACCTCGCACGTGGAACGCGTATTGGCCGATTTGCGCGAGGCGCTCATTCCGTTGGTGGAGGGTTGCCGCGAGAGTGCGCGGCGGCCCCAGGTGGAAATTTTGCAGCGTCATTTTCCGATCGACGCGCAACGCGAATTCGCGGTTTCGGCGGCCCGCGCCATCGGCTTCGATTTTCACAGAGGACGGCTCGACGTTACCGAGCATCCTTTCTGTGCGGGGCTTGGTCCTCACGATTGCCGCATCACGACGCGTTACGACGAACGATTTTTTTCGTCGGCTTTCTTCGGCGTTTTGCACGAAGCGGGGCACGGCATTTATGACCAAGGATTGCGGGCGGAGCAGTACGGCCTGCCGCCGGGAAGTTATGTGTCGTTGGGCATTCATGAATCGCAATCGAGAATGTGGGAGAACGCGGTCGGGCGAAGCATGGGTTTTTGGCGGCACTTTTACAGCGGCGCGCAAGCGGCGTTTCCCCAGGCGTTGGGCGAAACAAAGTTGGATGATTTCCATTTCGCCATCAACGATGTGCGGCCCTCCCTGATACGCGTCGAAGCGGATGAAATCACGTACAATTTGCATATCATCATTCGCTTCGAATTGGAGCAGGCGTTGCTCGACGAAAAACTTTCGGTGGCCGACCTACCCGCCGCCTGGAACGCCAAGTATCAAGAGTATTTAGGCATTGAACCGCCCAGCGACGCCGACGGCGTGCTGCAAGACATCCATTGGAGCGCCGGCCTGATCGGCTACTTCCCCACCTATTCCTTGGGCAATTTATGCGCGGCGCAATTCTTTGAAACGGCCGAAGAGGAGTTGGGCGATTTGTCGTCGTTATTCGTACAAGGCGAATTCACTCCGCTGCGGGAGTGGCTGGGCCGCCACATTCACCAAGCGGGGCAATGCTACACGCCCTCGGAATTGGTGGAGAACGTAACGGGGCGTCCGCTCGAACACGCGTCCCTCATCGCTTCGCTACGAAAGAAGCTGGCGCCTCTGTACTGTTTTGCCCCAGTTGGACGTTGAGTTTCTTGTCTGGAGGATAAGCTAGTCGCTAGAACGAGCACTGCGGCCGGATTGCGCCAGGAATGCACCGCAATTGAATCAAAGTCCCTTGCTTTTGGCCTAAATGCGAAAAACG
>JAJRWU010000117.1 GCA_024276655.1 Planctomycetota bacterium | reverse complement strand
GTTTTCAACATCATTAAGGGTCTCCGCGAATGTATTTTGTCCGTTTATTGCAAGCCTTGTTACCCGGCCTGTTGGTATTTGCGTTGCTCCAGCCGCTCGCCGTCGCGCAGCAGGCCGAATCCGCCGCCAAGCCGCCGGCGCTGATGGTGGGGCCGTGGAATCTGGACGAACTACACAAAACGCCAGACGTCCGATGGGTGAACACCAAGGGCCTCGTGCGCTCGCTCTATTACGAAGGCGGACCTTATCGCGGCAAGAGCACGCGCGTGTTCGCCCACTTCGGCGTTCCGGAAGGCGTCGGCGAAGGCGAAAAATTGCCGGCGATGGTGCTGGTGCATGGAGGCGGAGGCACGGCCTTTCCCGAATGGGCTGAAATCTGGGCCAAACGCGGCTACCTTTGCATCGCGATGGATCTCGCCGGACGCGGACCAAAACGCAAGCCGTTGCCCGATGGCGGGCCCGATCAATCGCACAAGCAGAAATTCGACGACATCAAAAACGGCGTCCAAGACGCCTGGACCTACCACGCCGTGGCCAACGTGGTGCGCGCCGTATCGGCTTTACGAGCACATCCGAATGTTGCTCCCTCTAAAATCGGCATTACTGGCATTTCATGGGGAGGGTATTTGACATCGATTGTTTGCGGCGTCGATAATCGGCTCTCGGCCGCCGTCCCCGTTTACGGCTGTGGATTCCTGCACGAAAACAGCGTGTGGCTGAAGGATTTCCAGCGGCTGGGCGAACAAGATGCAAAGCTCTGGGTCGAAAATTTCGACCCTTCGCACTACCTCGGCAATTGCCACATGCCCACGCTCTGGATGAACGGCACGAACGATTTCGCCTACCCGCTCGATAGCTATAAGAAGTCGTACTCTCTCGTGCGGGGGCCGCGCACGCTTTGCATCACGGTGCGGATGCCGCACGGGCATCCACCCGGCTGGGCTCGTCCGGAAATTGGTTTGTTTATCGATTCCGTATTCCGCGAAGGCGCGCCGCTGGCGACCGTGTCGAAAATGAAACGTGTTGGCAATTCGCTCTCGGCAACCTTTCAAAGCCGCTCGCCGGTCAAAAAAGCGTTTCTGCACTACGCCCTCGCCGCCGGCCCATGGCCGAAGCGTCTCTGGAAAACCGTTCCCGCTGAACTGGCCGACAAAACAACCGCCACGGCCGATATTGCGGCGGTCTTTGAGGAAAGCCGGCCGTATGTTTGTTACCTGACACTCGTTGACCAGCGCGGCGCCGTTGTCTCGACGGAACACGAAATCGTGCAGCGCTAATTTTGTGTTATCGCAACGATAAGGCAACATCATGCAAGTTTTCATCGGCCGCTTTTTGGATCAGCAGTGAAATGCGCGCTGCGGCCAACGCATCGGCCGACGAAAGATGCAGGCCGGTTGTTTGGCCGCCGATTTCCGCCAGATACGCATCCAAATATGCACCCGGTTGGCCCTCGGGAAGTGCAATTTCCTCGGCTTCCGACTGGCCGTTCTCAAACAGCGTGATGGTTTTGGAATTGTACGCGGCCGCCACCACGCCTTTTTCGCCCCACACAGTGAACCGCCAATACAAAGGCATTTTGTAGGCGATCGTATCGGGCGTCAAATAAGAGACATCACAAATAACCCCGGCGCCATTATCGAGCGTAAACATTGCTTGCCCGCACTGCATGAAGTGGGGATGCCGCGGAACCGTGGCGTTCCAGCAGCGGGCCGCCACCACCGACTGAAACTGCAAGCCCATGGCCCAGGGAATGAAGTCGACCGCATGGACGATAATATCGTTCAGCACGCCGCCGTGCATGCCTTTCTCGAAGTACCACATCGGCCGCTTGCCGTACAGCAGCGGGTGCTGGCCATCGAAACTCAAGGCCTGCACTTCGCCGATGCGGCCGCTCTGAATGACCTCGCGCATGCCGAGAAAAACGGCCAAGTCGCGCATGTCGAGCATGCAGCCGAGTATGCGTCCGGCTTTTTGCGCCGCGCGTTCGATTCGATCGAGTTCGTCGAGCGAAATGCACATTGGCTTATCGCTGATCACATGCCGACCGGCGTTCAGCGATGCTTCGATGATATCGGCGCGGCGTCCGTAGCAATCGCCCACCGCGATGACATCGCAGTCGACTTCTCGCAAGAGCGTTTGGAAGTTGTCGTGCGTGATGTTCACTGTTGCGGCGGCGGCGAGTTCCTCGCGCGTTTTGGCGTCTTCCTCGCAACAGCCAACGACTTCAATGCCGGGCCGTTTGCAACAGCGAGCGTACATGTCGTTAATATGAGGATGTCGAAATCCCACGAAGGCAAACCGCACCGTCATGATTGCTCCTTGTTGGTTGGCGGCTATTGGCGCCAGATGCTTGGATGTTCCCTGCATCTCGAAAGCCCGCCATTTTGGAAACGCGGGCTTTTAATATGTGTGCCATTGTAGCGGTTCTTTTCGGACGTGTTCCGGCCGTTTGCGGCAAAATTCAGCGAGAAACCACCTTTACGATCCTGGCCGCGGCTTTTACCATCGGTTGTTTGAGAATTCCTTCCCACCAACCTCCCTTCCCTTTTTCCTGTTCCGGCGGTTTTTCCATGGCGGTGTTGTTGCAAATTCGAGACGCACACAAGAGTTACGGCGACCAAGTTCTGCTCGATGGCGCCGAAGTGACGATCAACGATGGCGTGAAAATCGGCTTTATTGGCCGCAACGGAGCCGGGAAATCGACGCTGCTCCGTATTTTGCTGGAAGACGAAGAGCTGGACAGCGGCGAATTGACTCGCAGCAACAGGCTTCGCGTGGGTTACTTGCGTCAGCACGATCCGTTCCTGCCGGGTGAATCGGCGCTCGATTTCCTTATCCGCGACAGCAAACGCCCCGACTGGAAGTGCGGCGAAGTGGCGGGGCTGTTTGAATTGAAGGGCGCCTATTTGGAAGGGCCCGTGGCGGAGCTTTCCGGAGGTTGGCAAACGCGTGTAAAACTCGCGGCGCTGTTGCTGCACGAACCGAATTTGCTGCTGCTCGACGAACCGACGAACTTTCTCGATCTCAGAACCCAGATTCTACTCGAACATTTTTTGCGAAATTTCAATCAGGCCTGCCTGATCGTTTCGCACGACCGCGCTTTTTTGAGCGCCACTTGCTCGCAAACGCTCGATCTGTCGCGTGGAAAGCTGACGTTGTTTCCCGGAAAAATCGAGGAGTTTCTCGAATACCAGGCCGAACGCCGCGAGCACGATCAGCGCGTGAACGCGACCATCATGGTCAAACAAAAACAGTTGAAGAAGTTTATCGACAAAAACCGAGCCGGCGCCAATACGGCCAGCCAGGCGCGGTCCAAGAGCAAGCAGTTGGCCAGGTTGCAACTCAGCGAAGTTGCAACCCACGAGGCCACCGCTCACATTCGCGCCCCCGTGATCGAACCTCGCAAGGGCCCGGCGGTGCGCTGCCGCCATTTGGCGATCGGCTATCGGGGCCAAGGAGAGCCCGATCATATCGTGGCCAGGGAAGTCAACCTTGAAATCGAACACGGCGAGCGGGCCGGCATCGTGGGCGATAACGGCCAAGGCAAGACCACGCTGCTACGCACGATCGTCGGTTCGCTCGAACCGCTGGGTGGGGAAACACGCTGGGGTTTCGGTTGCGATATCGGCGTCTATGCACAGCATGTCTACACCAGCTTGCCCGAGGAAAAAACGGTGCTGGAGTATTTGGAATATTGCGCCGCCAGCGCCACCACCCAGGAAATCTTGGCGCAAGCCGGCGCGCTGCTGTTTCGCGATGCTCACGTGCGGAAGAAGATCGCGGTGTTGTCGGGCGGCGAGCGCGCCCGACTTTGCATGGCCGGTATTCTGCTCGGCTCCTACAACATTCTGGTGTTGGACGAACCCGGAAACCATTTCGATGTGGAAACCATTGAGGCTCTGGCCAATGCGCTCTTGGCCTACAAGGGGACGGTCATTTTCACCAGCCACGACCGCCATTTCATGCATCGTATCGCGACGTCGGTGATCGAAGTTCGCGACGGCGCCGCCAAGAATTATGGTGGTGGTTACGACGCCTACCTGTATGCCGTGAACAAGGAAATCGATCAGGGCGAACGTGTTCGAGAAAGCCAAAAAAACAAACACGCCGCGCCGCGAGATAGGATCGGAAAAAAAGATCATCGCGCCCCGGAACGCGATCAACGCAAGATGCGCAAGGAAAGCAGCAACCTGGAACGCAAGATCGCCAAGATCGACGAAGAAAAAAGCGAACTCAATCGGCAGTTGCTGCAAACCACTGATCCCGAGGAAGCGCTGCGTTTGCACAACGACGTCACCCGGCTCCAAGCCGAACTCTCCGATGCGGAAAAACGCTGGTTCGATATTCAGGAAGAACTCAGCGAAGCAGAGCCTTCGGCCTGAGTGCGGTCGCCTGATTGTGTGTGCCGGGCATGTTTGTCAACTTCACGAGAGGCTCGACCTAACCGGCCCGCACACCACCAGAACCAGCTTGTGGCAAAAACCCGCCGCTACGCGCAGCTACGAAGGAGCGTTGGAGGAAGCAACATCGGGCCGGTAGCAGGCCAACGCCGCCACGCGCGGCAGCCGCGCCAGGCGGCGCGTGTTTCGCAGCAGGAACGACGCCCTCTTTTGGGCGCCGGGGGCGTCGCGTTCATCGCCCAAAAAATCGTTCCATAGAACCAACCGCCGGTAGGAGCGTCCCCATTGGCGAACATAATCTGGGGGGAAATAGTCTGCATACGGCGGCGTGCGCATGAGCTTTTGCGCATGGGCGATGATAGCGAGCACTTTGCGAGGTTCGGCGGACCTTTGGTGGCTGAAGCTGCCCACCGACTTGCGAAACCGCGAAAATTCCCGGGGTGCGTAGCAAACGCCGTATTTCAAGCCGATGGCGCGAAACGCGAAGTAGTCGGTCCAGGAGCCAAGCTGCGGGTGGTAACAACCCATTTCATGGAAGGCGTCGGCGCGAAAGATCGTGCTGCAAATGGGTGAATGCGAGGCCAATTCCACGCGCAGGTAGTCGTTGAGGAACTGGGCGGGGGAAGCATAAAGCGGCGTCTGCCAACGCCCGACGCCAATCCCACCGGTGCGGCGCCCTTGCTCGTCGATAAAACCCATCTGGCCGAAAATCAGCCCGGCGTGCGGGTGCTGCTCCGCCAAATCCAGGGCCTGTTCAAAGAACCCCGGCCGCCGGATGTCGTCTGCCGCGGCGAGAAAGATATACTCGCAGGTCGCCTCTTCAAAAAGCCGGGCGAAGGCGGCCAACAGCCCTTGGTTGCGGCTGTGGCGAATCAGGCGGATAAACGGATACTTCGCCAGATACGGTTCAATGACGGCCAAACTGTCGTCGGTGGAGCCATCGTCGAGAATCAAAAATTCGTCGGGAGGACGCGATTGCCCGGCGATGCCTTCGATTGCTTCGGCCAAATAGCGCGCGTGGTTGTAGTTGGGCATTACAGCCGACAACGTTGGCGGGCGTTTTTCAGGCACGAACACACACTCCGATCCGCCGCTCACGTTAACCGAGGTCTTTTTTGTGGCAGGCAAGAACCATCAGGTAGTGCCGCATTGCGGGAAAGCCGGTATGGGCCATTTCATCGTTCATGCCAAAGGAGAACACATACTGGAAGTACTTTTGGAAGAGGGCCACCAGACGGTCGTTTTCAAACAGATTCACATGCCCTATCTGGCTCGACTCCGAGGCATATTCCGACGCCGTATCGTTGGGCGTGCCGACCACGCACATGCCGTGCGGCTGTAGGCTGCCGTGAATGGTTTGCATGAACTCATCTTCGCGAGTGCGTTCGATGTGTTCGATGACGTCCAACGAAACGACGGCGTCAAAGGCGCCGTAGCTCTTTCCCAGGAAATCATCTTGTTGGAAAGTGATCGGCACGCGGCCTTCTAGCGTTCGCTTGGCGTGGGCGACCGATTCCTCGTCAAAATCGACCGCCGTCACCGTATTGCCATTTTCGGTGAGCATGACCGACCCCAACCCCTCGGCGCACCCCAACTCCAAAATGTTCATCGGCCCTTGGTCGGCCAGGAGTTTCGCCGCGAACTTGTAACGCGCCAACGTGAAAAGCAAATGCCGCGGCTGAAAGAGGGCCTGACTGGCGAAGTAGACTCCAAGATCCAGCGTCACGGGCGCCATGGGCTCCTTTGCTCGTCGCCAAAGTTCGTTCGACATAGGCCGCCCCTTTTTTGCGCCAACGTGAAAAACACGCGTATTTGATAATGAATAAATCCTGGACTTCCATCCTACCATTCCCTCCGGCGCCCTCCAAGACGCACCG
Organism: Planctomycetota bacterium; assembly: GCA_024276655.1. Lineage (GTDB taxonomy): Bacteria > Planctomycetota > Planctomycetia > Pirellulales > Pirellulaceae > SZUA-33. The sequence continues at coordinate 1,577 of JAJRWU010000117.1, read as the reverse complement.
TAGGCGCTTGTCAGTCAGCTTTTGTGCGCACCGGGAACGTGTGTCTTTTTGACAATACGGTTTTTCGATGACTTCTCGTGCGACGAAGTCCGCCCAAACAACCGCTTCGACGACCTAACGCCACACGGGACCGCCTGCTCATGGCCGCCAAGCCTTCGGCTTGGTGGGAATTCCATAACACCATTGCCAGTGAAACTCGTTGCGAACAATCGCGAACAATGCTGTTCGCCCACACTCGCCCGCCCCGCCTCATTTTTTCGGGCGGGCTTTGAGAACGGGGTCGGATTTCAGCGGCAGGGCGATGCGCCGCCCCGTTTCGGCCGCTTTGTACACGCCGAGAATTATCTCCACGCTGCGGCGGCCTTCGGCTCCATCTATTAAGGGACTTCTGTTGTTCTTGATCGCGGCGAGCACGTCTTTGAATTGCGCCGTATGGCCATGATGGCCGATTGCCGCGGGGTCGGCCGCGCCGCCGCCGGTTTCTGTTTGACCGTCCATTTTCTTGAGAATGGCGGCGTCTTTTCGCGACTTCTTGGCGAACTCCCAAACATCAATATCTTCTTCCACCATCGCGGCCGAACCTTCAGAGCCATGAACTTCGATGCGTTTGAGCGCGCCAGGATAAGCGGCCGTCGTGGCTTCCAACACGCCCAACGCTCCGCTGGCGAATTTGAGATTCGCCACCGCCACGTCTTCCACCTCAATACGTTTATGCGCCAGCGTGGCGGTTTGGGCCGATATTTCAGTGACCGGCCCCAGGAACCAAGTGAGTAGGTCGACGCTGTGAATGGCCTGGTTCATCAGCGCTCCGCCGCCATCCAGCGCCCACGTTCCCCGCCAGGCGCCGCTATCGTAATACTCTTGCGTGCGGAACCATTTGACGTAGGCGTCGCCCATGGTCAGGCGACCAAAGCGGCCTTGCGCAATAGCGCCTTTTATCAAGAGCGACGACTCATGAAACCGCGAGGGGAAAATGGCCGAGAGCACCACGCCCGCTTTTTTGCAGGCGGCAATGATGCGGTCGCAGCGTTTGAGCGTGATCTCGAGCGGCTTCTCCACGATCACATGCTTGCCGGCTTGCGCGGCGGCCACCGCCGGCTCCATATGCGCCCCGCTGGGCGTGCAGATGGTAACCACATCCAACGCGGGGTTGGCGAGCATGTCCGCCAGATCGTGGTAGCCTTGGCAACTGTTGGCGGCGGAAAAACGATCGACCGCTTTTGGAAATGCGTCGTAGCAGGCCACGAGCTTCGCGCCGCGAATATCGGCAATGGCTTTCGCATGAAAGTTCGCGATCATGCCACAGCCAACAACGCCAAAACCGAATGCCATTGCCAAAAACTCCTGGTGGGTATGCGGAGAGGAAGAGAATGCGCATCAGGCAACTCTCGTAATTTCAGCCGCCATTATAGAGCCCCCGACGCGGCGAAACAGTAGGGCGGTTGCCGGGGACGGAACCAACCCGCCAGATAAAAATTAAAAGCCCAGCATTTTGAAAATACCGGGCTTTTCCTCGCCATAACCGGTAACCTACACTTCCGCGCAGCCAAGCAGCTTATTGGCGGCCAACTCATCGC
>JAJRWU010000116.1 GCA_024276655.1 Planctomycetota bacterium | reverse complement strand
GAATGCACCGCAATTGAATCAAAGTCCCTTGCTTTTGGCCTAAATGCGAAAAACGCAACCCAGAAATACTGCCTTTAGTCCGCTTTGTTACTCACGACTAGCGATTCACCAAAACTCAACGTCACGCTGAACCAGTACACGATGACCGCCAACAAATGCCCATCCACAACCGCCAGCAAGTCCCAATTCTTTTCCGCCCGGAAGAAACCGGGCAATTCCATCCGCTTGTTCCAATAGACGCCCGCTTCTGGAAGCCCAGATTCAACGAGTAGGTCTCGGCATAGTTCGACGAATCCGTCAAGATGCTTGCCGCCGGTAACGGCGGTTCGATGCCCCGCATCCCGCTGGCCGGTCTTGCTTCCTTGGTTTTTGGATTGTTTGGTTCGCGTCAACCAAAAATATCGGATAGCTTCGGCAACCCTTGCGTCAAAGTCATTCATGGACGTCTATCTTGGCATCGGTAAACATGTCGGTTGCTTGGAAAACCCGCTTGTGGGCAAGTCCGAAGTAATGAGGGTCCAATTCGCAACCAATGGAATTCCGCCCATTTTTCAAGGCGGCGGCGGATGTTGTTCCCGTTCCAAGAAAGGGGTCAAGGACGGTGTCGCCAACGAAGCTAAACATGCGGATAAGGCGTTCGGCCAATTCAAGCGGATAGGGGGCGGGATGGTTTCGCGTTGATGCTCCGGTAAGCCCGGTCCAAATTTGTTGGAACCATGCCTTGTGGTTTTCATTCGATATGACGGATAGGATCCGCGTTGCAACCGATGGGCTTCGATACCCGCCCGGCTTGCGCTCCATCAAGATGAATTCAATATCGTTCTTGATGACGGAATTGGGTTCGTAGGGCTTCCCCAGGAACGCGGCCCCGTTGCCTTTTGCTTCAAAGACCGCGTTGGAAATCTTGTGCCAAATGATCGGAGCAAGGTTATCGTACCCGATCTTGCGGCAATGTTCCTGGATGGAAGCATGAAGCGGAACAACGGTATGGCGTCCGTTGTTCTTCCGGCGGGAAAGGCAAACGTCGCCCACAACGCAAACCAACCGTCCGCCGGGCGCCAACGCCTTGAAGCAACGCTTCCAAACCTTGTCTAACTCCCGCAAGAACAATTCGTAGTCGGCAACATGACCAAGTTGCCCTTCGGTATCCCGGTATTCCTTCAACGTCCAATAGGGTGGGGACGTGACGATAAGATGGACGGACTCCGGTTTCAACCTGACGCTTCGGGCATCGCCCAAGAATAAATCATGTTGGGTTGGAATTCGGCGGACCGCTTCTTCAATCAACCCGGTCAAACGAGCATCCTTCGCAATCGCGGGCAATGCAGTTTGCGGATTTTCAAGTTCCCGTAGTTCTTCGGGAATGAATTCTTCAGGGGAGAAAATCTGTTCGGCGGTCAGCATCTTTGATTCCTATTCGCTTTCTTCCTTCGTGTCATCTTCGATTGAATCACCTTGTTTCCAACCGCAATTGTCACAAGTCATTTGGCCAGCCGATCCGCCCATTGGGCTTGATTGCCCCAATTGGAAGGTCGGATTCCTTGCGAAAGAATTGGAGAAGTTGCCGCGTTGGCATCGTGGGCAAGGTAGTCCCGGTCGCCAAGATGTCATGGTTCGCACCCCCATTTTGATTTCTTAAAGCCCTTAATTTACAAGGGTTTCTGGCGGTTTGCCACCGGGCGGAATATCGTGATTGCGTCTTGAGTGGTCCGAGCCCAACATGAGCAAATTATGGTTGCCAGCCGCCACCAAGGTGACGGCGCGTTTGGCTATGGCTTGACCGCGCACGTCGGCGTAGTCGATCTCATAGCCCGACTAGGCGGTGAACAATTCCTCGACGCCCGGCGACTTCGACTCGCGTTTGAACCCAGCATCCTCACTCTATTTTACCGGCGGTTTTGCCTGGAAACCGTGTTTCCATTTCGAGCGGCGCCCGCTCAACTCCACAGTTGGCGGTCGAGCATGCGGTAGTTGACGGCTTCGCTGATGTGGGCGGCTTGAATGGCGGGGCTGGATTCAAGGTCGGCAATGGTGCGGGCCACGCGGAGGATTTTGTCGTGGGCGCGGGCCGAGAGGCCCAGGTCGTGAACGCTGGCGCGCATCAGTTCCAGGCAGGTGGCGTCGAGCGGACAAAACGCGCGTGCTTCGCGGGATGTCATTTGCGCGTTGAACCGGGTCGACGTCTCTTGAAAGCGTTCGGCTTGAATTTTTCTGGCGTGAATCGCCTGTTCTCGCATGCTGGCGCTGTTTTCTCCCGGCGCTCCGGCCGACAAGTCCTTGAACGGCACGGCGGGAACTTCAATGTGAATATCGATGCGGTCGAGCAAAGGTCCGCTGATTTTCGCCATGTAGCGTTCGATTTGCGGCACGGAACAATGGCAATCGCGGCGCGGGTCGTTGCGGTAGCCGCAGGGGCAGGGGTTGAGCGCCGCGACAAGCATGAAATTCGCGGGGAACGTGGCGTTGTGCATGGCCCTGGCGATCGTGACGGAGCCATCTTCCAGGGGCTGCCGCAAAACCTCCAACGTGCGGCGATTAAATTCCGGCAACTCATCTAAAAAAAGCACGCCGTTGTGCGCCAAACTAATTTCTCCCGGCGAGGGAGGATTGCCGCCGCCGACCAGCCCGGCGTCGCTAACGGTATGATGCGGCGCCCGGAAGGGCCGCCGGGCCATCAGCGGTTGTTTCGGCTCCAATAATCCCATCGTGCTGTAGATGCGCGTCGTTTCGATCGATTCCTCGATTTTCAAGCCGGGCAAAATGGTCGGCAACCGCTTGGCCAACATCGTCTTGCCGCTTCCGGGCGGACCCAGCATGAGCAAATTATGGTTGCCGGCCGCCGCCAAGATGACGGCGCGTTTGGCCATGGCTTGGCCGCGCACGTCGGCGTAGTCGATCTCGTAGCTTGAATAGGCCGTGAATAATTCCTCGACGCCCGGCGCCGTCGGCTCGCGTTCGAGCGCGCCGGAAAGGAACCCGGCCGCTTCGGCCAGAGAGGAAATAGGGATTACGTCGATCTGCTCCACGACCGCCGCTTCGGCCGCGTTTTCCTGGGGAACCAGCAAGCCTTTCAAACCGGCTTGTTGCGCGGCGGCAATTGCAATCGATAACGCGCCCCGCAACGGCCGCACGCCGCCTTCGAGCGAGAGTTCGCCCACTACGGCGTATTCCTCCAGCCGGTCGGAGGTCAATTGACCAGAGCCGATGAGTATTCCCAAACTGATCGGCAAATCGAATGAAGCGGCTTGCTTGGGCAGTTCGGCCGGCGCCAGGTTGATCACGATCCGATCTTGAGGACGCATGAATCCTGAATTGACAATCGCCCGCTCGACGCGGTGCGTGCTCTCTCGCACGGCGGCTTCGGGCAGCCCCACCAGCACGGTTTTCGGCAAGGCGCCGGGCGAAACATCCACCTCCACTTCCACCGGCAACGCTTCGATTCCCAGCAGGCTGAAGGTTTGCAATTTGGCCAGCATGGCGTTGGGCGTTCCGTGGGTTGTGCGGCGAAAGAGGAGCAATCGTCGTGTGCCTCGAACCACTGCAATTCGACGGGCCTTGGAAGGCCATCGTACTTTCGTTTCAAAACACATTCTCAGGCATATCATACACCTTCGGCCAGGGAAATGCTTGAACGCGTCACGTGGTGAGGCCTACGGTTGCACATCGTACGATTTATGGATAAACAACAGCCTTGCAAGGCCATCCTACTTTCGTTTCAAAACAACGTCCTCGCCCTCCCGAAAAAGCCCGGCATTTTGAAAATGCCGGGCTTTTGTTCGAGCAACGACCGCTAACGATTCCTTCCGCGACGCCTTCATTGCGTGGCGAGGGTCTTCGGATCATCGGGCTCTTCGAGCACCCGTGGCGTGATCAAAATCAGCATGGATCGCGACTCCGGTTTCGGTTTGGGCTTCGACCAAAAGTAGGGTTTTCCGTTGGGCTTCCTCGGCGGCGTCGATTTCAACGGTATTCCGGAAATCACCAGCGAATGCCCCGGCTTGAGCTTCGTGGCGAATTGAACGCTGGTGGTATGCAAATGGGGGCGTTGGATGGAAATGCCTCGCTGTACTCCCAAACGAGCCAAACGCACTGTTTGTACATTGGTAATCTCACTGGACACGATCCGACAATCGATCTGGACGACGTTGTCGTGGTTCGCGACGGTTCGCAGATGCGTTGTCGTACCTTCTTTCAGAACCTGGATCACGGGCTGGTTGGCATTCACATGGCCAACTGTAACGGGAACGACGTCCACTACGAACGGCAGTTGCACGCTATCGCCTATCTCGACGTGTTGGCCGTTAAACACCGTTACTTTTGGGGCCATCAGGATATTTGAACGAGCGCCTGCCTGCGCGACTTGCATGAGATGAAAGACACTTTTTTCAGAAAGCATGATGGCCGCGGCCGGCGAGTAAACGGTGGTGGCGGTTGCCGCCTGAAACGGCGACTTCGACGATTCTGGTTGATTGAATATGGTTTCGATATTCAGATTCACCTGCGCACCAGAGCTCTCCGCCTCTTTCAGAAATCCTGGCCCCAATTGGTCGAAGAACGCATCGGGAACGGTGAGGAAGCGAATCTCGACGGTAATCTGCTTATCTCCGAACTCTCTGAGCACTTCCAACTGTTGTATGATGCGTTTATGCTCTCGCCCCGTTTCGGAAATGATGAGTTTGTCGCCATAGTAAGCGGCGCTCGGCTTGTTCTGGGCTGCGTCGTTGGTTTTTTCGGCATCGCCGCCATCTGGGTTTGTAACACGTCCGCTGGCAAGGTCGAACGCCTTGGGGTATTTGAAGCTGGTCATCAACTGAAGCAGTGAAAACTCAGCAGCTTTTCGCGACAAGCCATGTTTCGCCATGCTGGCTTCCAACACTTTTTTCACATCGTAAGATATCACAACGAGCGGCTCGTTCGTGTTGCGCGATACGCCATTTTGAAACAAGAACCGCGGCCCGTGGGTGACGCTTGGCGGAATTGCAGGCGAAGCCGCGGGCTGCGCTGGCGGCGGTTGCGCCTGGCTGGCGGCGTCGGTCAAGCCGACCATTGCAGCGGCGGCGACCAGTAAATACCCCGCAGCGCGACGCGCAAAACTGGAGCGACATGAATGACGGTGTAACATGGAAATCCTTTCCTGGAGAACAGTCCTTCGACCTAAAAAACAAACCATACCCGCCACGCATGCCGGCGCGGCGGTGGAAGACGCTTCTAACTGCATCGCGTGCTGTACGACGCGCAATACGGTTTCGCCGTACTGTTTGAAATGCTCCCGACCCACAACACGCAGCACGTCGGCGTCGCACGCCGATTCGCGATGTTTCACAATCTGCCGTGACGCCAACCAGAACACGGGGTTGCACCACTGCAGCGCTCGCACGCCCGCCAGCAACCAGTTGATCGCTATATCGCCTCGGCGGAAATGCGCTAGTTCATGCAAAAACACCATTCGCAGGGCGTCGTCTGAAAACGCGTGGGCGATACTCGTTGGCAGCAAAATGCGCGCACGCCAGAGCCCCATCAAGGCCGGTTGACCGGTGGCGTCGCTGACCAACAACGCCACCCTTTGGCGAACTTTCATTTCGCGGCGGCAGGCGTTGAGTATCCTCAGCAGCCGAGCGTCTTGCGTTTCCTTGAGCGGTCGCACGCGCCGGCACAGCCGCCAACTGGCGTAACAGGTGCGCGCCAGGAAGTAAGCCGCGCCCAACAGCCATAGGCCACAAAGCGTTGGCAAGAGAAAGTTCGAGAGAGTGGATTGCCAAGTTCGTCGGGATGAAGCGGTTTGGTCGGCAGGCGCGAACACGACGTCGGCGCGGTCGAGCATGTTCGTAGGATCAACAGCCGGCGCGAGGGCGTCATTCGCTTCGAGTTGAATCGTCAACAAAAATCGAGATTCTTGTTGGCTGCCGCCGAAGGGCGAAAGATTAAACACGCTGTACGAACTGGCCGGCGCCCATGGCAGCAGCAGTCGGACCGCCACCACCAACCAGAGCAGATGCAGCAAACTCGAACTCAGCCATTTTCTCGGCAAGCGTTGGATGAGCAACACGACCGCCGCCAGAACGGCGGTCCGCCAAGCGACTTGCAGGAAGATGAAAACTCCGCCGTGTAGTGTGTCTTGCCAGTCCATTAGGAATCGCCTCCCGCCTGTTCGAGCAGTTTTCGCAGTGCTTCGATTTCGGCTTCGGTGAGGTCGCCGCTCTGAACAAAGTGGGCCAACAGCGGCGCTGCCTCTCCGCCAAACACGCGGTCCAAAAACGATTGGCTTTCTTGCCGCAGACTCTCCGAGCGCTCCACGCGAGCGCGATACAAATACCGATTGCCTTCCCGCTGGTACCGCAGCACTTTCTTTTTGACCAGCCGATGCAGCATCGTTTTGATCGTCGCTCCCGACCAATCAACCTGCTCGTCGAGCGCGGCGATAATCGCCTGCGCCGTCACCGGCTGCCGCTCCCAAATAACGTGCATGACCTGCCATTCGGCGTCTGAAATATTCGGTTTGTTCGACAAAGCACAGCCTCCATTCACACACACGTTCCCAGACACCAATCGATTACGGATGTAAATGTATTTACATTTGTAAACGGCGTCAACCGCGATTTTCCCCGGTTCGCGCGGAAACTTCCTACCAATTAGGAGTATTGGAGCGCCGTAGGTAAAATGATCCATTCGCCGGTTCTTGTCTGGCGGGGTTGCCGCTTTGCAAGAGGGTTTCCGTTGGACGGGTTGCGAATTATCTACAGAATACACCGAGATTGGGCAGGGGGCGGCTTGATGCGACAACAGGGGTTTGACTTCTTTGCCTCAGGGAAGGTAAAACGAGACACCTGCGTGGACGCCTCTTGAATTTCACAAAAGATTCTGACGATGAAAAACAACCCACTACCTCGACTCGACGAGGATTTAGAAACACGAGAGCTGCTGTTGCCCCATTGTCGCCTCGCTCTGGGGGAGGTATGGGCAGACCCGGTGAGCGGGCATCGAGTCGCTTGCGCAGATGCGACGGACGAGGAGCAAATCGCTGCCCTAACAACGGGCGAATTGGCGACGCTGGCTATCCACGACCCACCGTATAATCTCATTGCATTCGAGCGACTGTTTTGCCCCAGTTGGACGTTGAGTTTCTTGTCTGGAGGATAAGCTAGTCGCTAGAACGAGCACTGCGGCCGGATTGCGCCAGGAATGCACCGCAATTGAATCAAAGTCCCTTGCTTTTGGCCTAAATGCGAAAAACG
>JAJRWU010000115.1 GCA_024276655.1 Planctomycetota bacterium | reverse complement strand
GGGCGTCATTGACGCTCCTCCTCTACTCGACCGTTCCCTGCGTTGAAATGCCCGCCGGGAAACGCCGAACAATGTCTGAACCTCCCCCGGCGCCGCGTGAAATTGCGATAACAATCCAGCCGACAGATCAAAACCCGTGAAAGACTGGCAATCGGCGGCGGCGCGTTGGTCGGACCGCCTGTTCGGAAGACAATTGAAATATCGCCCTAACTCGTGTTTTGAACAATGTTTCGGGCGAATGCTTCGTTGACGACGGCGCGAGCGCGACCTGGAATTACGCAGTTTCCTCTATGGAAAAACAAGTTGCTTCCCTTTTCCGTTGATTATATGAGCGATGTCGACCGCGCTTCCCACATCATCATCATCATCGCCAACGTCGCCGCTTCCGGTGGAGCGGGAATTAGACGAGCTTCATCGTATGCCGGCTTGGCTTTTGTCGGTGGCCTTTCATTTTGTCTTGGTGATCGTGCTGGCGCTCACCCTTCGAGCCGTTCCGCGCGGCGCCGCGGTTGCGCCCTCACGGGAAGTGGGCATTGTCTTGACGCAGCACTTTCGCGGCGACCGCGAATATTTCCAAGACGGCGACGGACAAAACGACTCGCAAAGCGAAGCCGGCGCGCCGCAAAACGTGGCCGCCGCCCTGCCTTCGGAATCGGAGGTTTCGCTCGATACCCTCGGCGCGCTTCCCAGTTCAGCAAGTGCGGCTGACAGCGCACTCGACTTGAACAGCCTGTTGCCAAGTGCTGGCGGTCTGACGCAAGGTCCGGGGCGGGGAAAGCAAGCTGGCGGCACGGTCCGAACGGGCGTTTTCGGCGTCAGCGGCGAGGGCTTCAGGTTCGTTTATGTATTTGATCGGTCTGGGAGTATGTCGGGCTTTCAGGGGCGTCCGCTGGCGGCGGCCAAACGCGAACTCATCGCCAGCGTTCGCGACCTTTCGAGCACGCATCAATTTCAAATTATCTTATACAACGAACATCCTACGTTTTGTAATCGAAACCCGGCAGCCAAGCCGCGCATGCTTTACGGCAACGACCGCGATAAAAAGCTGGCCCAGGCATTCGTGGAAGGAACCGAAGCCCGCGGCGGCACTCGGCACATGGAGGCCATTATGGCCGGTTTGAAAATGCGGCCCGACGTGCTCTTTTTTCTCACCGACGCCGAACAGCCGGTGCTCTCCCTGCCCGAACTGGCCCGCATTCGCAGACTCAACGAGAGTTATGGCGTGGCCATTCACACGATTGAGTTTGGTGCCGGCTTGAGCAGCGGAAAGCTCAACTTTTTGGTCCGACTCGCCGAGCAAAACAACGGCAAGCATGTTTATGTTGACGTGACGCGTCTGCCATTGAAAGGGAAGGCCGCCCAAGACGCGGCCGAATCTTCCAGTGCGTCGCGGGAGGGGAGCTGATGCCGAACACCAACGTTTCGGTTCGACCCGCCGCCTCTTTCCCTTGGAAGCTGCTGGCTTTTGGCGTCGTGTTCGGGACTGCGACATTCTGGACGGCCGCATTCGGGGCGGCGTTCACCACGCGTGTGCTGGCCGAAGATACGGTCGTGCTTGGCGAAGCGGGTGGGAAAACATCGCGCGCCTCGGGTGAAATCCTCGATTTTACCGGCCGCGAACTCACCTTGCGCACCCGTTCAGGGCGTGAATCCAGGATTCCCTTCGGGCGCGTTCGAGATGTCCAAACGAACTGGCCCGCCGGCATGACGAAAGCCGACGAACACTTCCAAAAACACGCCTACCGCGAAGCAGCCGCCGAGTATGTGGAGGCGTACAAAGTAGCGAAAAGAGAGTGGGTCAAACGCCGCATACTGGCCAAGCTCACTTGGTGTTATCGTTCCACGAAAAGTTGGCGAAAGGCCGCGCAGGCCTTTCACTTGATGTTGGAGTCCGATGCCCACAGCCAAGATTTTCAGGCCATTCCCCTGGCCTGGCGAACGCAACAACCCAGCCTCGACATGGAAACCATCTCGCGGGGCTGGCTCTCCGAGGGGACGCCGGTCGAACGGTTAATCGCGGCAAGTTGGCTGATCCCCACGCGGCAGCGGGCCGAGGCAATCGCCGTGCTTCAAGAACTCGAACAAGATAAAGACACGCGCATCGCACAACTGGCGAAGATGCAGCAGTGGCGAACCAAGATCGTTTCGGTCAGGCAGGAAGACCTCGACCGCTGGCGGAGCGCCGTGCGGCGCCTACCGCCGGAGCTGCGAGCAGGCCCCTATTATTTGCTGGGGCAGGCGTCGTCGCGGTTGGGCTTGAAGCAAGACGCCATTCTGGCGTACCTTCGCGAGCCGATCAATTACCCGCAAAATCGAAGATTGGCCGGCGAGGCGTTGCTGCTGGCGGGGAGGGAGTATGTCGGACAGGGAGATCAGGCCACCGCCATTCGGCTTTATCGAGAAGCGTTGCAATTCGACGACGACGGCGAACTGCTGCCGGTTGTTGAATCGCGTCTGGAACAACTTCGAGCCGCGGCCGCCGGCCAATAGAAGCACTCATCGGACACAACCGATATCGGAAATCGAAACGAGGAGAAAGCATTGCCGCCAAAAAATCGAGCCATTATTTTCGGCCTGGCTTCACTAGCGCAGCTTGCGGCCTTTCAATGGGCCCAAGCCCAGGAAGGCGAGGCCGCCGTCGCGCAACAACCCGAGTCGAACGGCTTCGTGGCGATACTGTTTTCCGGCGGCGTGGTAGGATTCGCCATCCTGCTGTTGTTGCTGGCGCTCTCGGTGACAGCCGCCTACTTGGTGTTCGATCATCTGATGACGATCCGCCGGAGCGAACTGATGCCGCCGGGGCTTGATCACACCGTGCGCGAACTGCTCGTTCAGGGGCGGGTTGCCGAAGCGGAAAAAGCCTGCCGCGAACAACCGAGTTTTTTATCGTTCGTGTTGTTGCACGCCCTGGCCGAGATCGAAGGCGGTTGGTCCGATATGGAAAAAGCATTGGAAGACGCCACCGCCGAGCAAGCGGCCCGCTTGTTTCGGAAGATTGAATATCTGTCGGTGATTGGCAACATTGCTCCCATGGTGGGGCTGTTGGGCACGGTGACCGGTATGATTTTCGCCTTTCAAAGCGTTGCCTCCACGCAAGGCGCCGCCGGCGCGGGCGATCTTGCCGAGGGCATTTATCAGGCATTGGTGACGACGGTGGGCGGTTTGATCGTGGCGATTCCGTCGCTTGGCGCCTTCGCGATTTTCCGCAGCCGCGTCGATCAATTCGTGGCCGAAGCGGCCTATTTGGCGCTGCATGTGTTTTCGCCGCTGAAACGGCGTTCGTCCAAACGCAAAATGTCTTCGCCAGTCTCCCAGCCGCCGCCGCCGCCACAAGAGGCTCCCTGATGCGCGTGCCCAGCCATTTGTCTGGCGGTGAAGTCAGCTTCAATATGACGCCGATGATCGACGTCGTGTTCCTGCTGATCATTTTCTTTCTTGTTTCCAGCCATTTGGCCAAGCAAGAGGCCCAACTCGAATTGCCGCTGCCGGTGGCGAAGAGCGGTTTGGAGCCGACCGAAACTAGCGCGCCGCGCGTCACGATCAATATTCTCGCCAGCGGAGAAGTGCGGCTGGCCGGACGAACCGTCGCCCCCAACCAGTTGCAAAGCCGCCTGCAAACCCGGCGCGAGCAGGTCGGCGCCGATTTGGAAGTTCGCATTCGAGCCGACCGCGCCACCGCCTACCGCTCCGTGGAGCCGGTGATGCTGGCCGCCGCCCGAGCGGGCGTGTGGAATGTGGTCTTCTCCGTCTACCGAGAGGAGGACGTTCGCTAATGCGCCGACCATCGATCTATGCACAAAGAAGCGGCGAGTTGGAAATCAAAATGACGCCGATGATCGACGTCGTTTTCCTGCTGCTGATTTTCTTCGTCTGGACCGCCAGCTTTCAAATCGTGGAGCAGTTGTTGCCGAGTTCGGTTTCGATGGAAAAATCGGCCGCCGGCGCCGCCTCGCAAGTTGAAATCCCTCCCGAGGAACTTGATTTCGAGCAAGTCGTGGTGCGGCTTTTATGGCAAGACGGGCGCATCGCCTGGACGATCAACCAGGCGCCTGTTGGCAGTCTGACGGAACTACGTTCGCGGCTCGCCGGTATCGCAAAAATCAAGAGCGATGCGCCGGTCGTGATCGATCCCGACGCGGAAGTGCCGTTGGGCCACGTGATCAATGTCTACGACGTGGCGCGGTTGGAGCATTTTAGCAAGGTTCAATTCGCCACGTCGGCCGAGCTATAACCCCGAGGGGCCGTCGAGATGGGCCAGAAACCAACAACACGAACCAGAAGCCTTCCACCGCGCGCGAGGCGCCGGCTGGGCGCGTTGCGCGCCGGGCGGTTCCTGCTGCTCGCCTGCCTGTTGTTTTTGCCGGCGAATCGGGCGGTCATGGCCGACGATTTCGACCAGCAATTTCTCGCCGGATTGAGGACGCGTCGTTTGTTTTCGGTGGCGGTTCGATTTTGCGAGCAAGCGCTGGCCCAGCCGGGACTGTCAGACCGCGAGCGTTTGGAATTTGCCCTCGAGTTGGCTCGCACGCATGCGCAGCAGGCGATGAACGTGTTGCCCGCCGAGCGGGCCGCCCATTGGAAAGCAGCCAGCGAGTCTCTCAAAAAATATCGCGCCGAGCACAACGACAACCCGCGAAAAGTGTTGCTGTCGGTGGAGGCGGCTCTGTTGGCCGGACTGGAAGGCGAATTGCTCGTTCAGGAGGCGGAGCTAGGCGCCAACCCAGCGGACGCCCGCCAACGCGCGCGGGCGCGGCTGCGAACGGCCAGCAAACTCCTGGACAAAACGGAACAGGAAGTCAACGCCTTGCAGCCCGTGCGGCGAAACGTCGAAGGTTTTACCGCCAGCGAAATCGCGGCGCTGCGCGATCATCTTCGCATGCGCTACGCCAGTGTCTGGAAAAATATCGCGCTGACCTACCCGTCGGCAAGCGACGACCGCCTGAATGCACTGACCGTTGCCGTGGAGCGGTTGGAGGAGCTGCGCCAGGAACTCACGCCCACCGAACCGCTCGCGCGGCGCGCCAGGTTGGAGGAGGCGGCTTGCCGGCGTCTGCTGGGCGGGCTCGACGCGGCCATGCGTTTGCTGGCGAACTTTAACACGGCGCCGGCGGCGTTGCGGCTGCGAGCGCGTGCGGAGAAAGTTCGCATTCTGTTGGCCGGGAAGAAACTCGCTGAAGCGGTGCGCGCGGCCGAGCAGAGCGGTTTGGTCGTGGCTTCTCCGGAACTCGATTTGGCCCGGCTGGAAGCCTATTTGGCCGAATGGAAAGTTGAGCAGGGTCGACAAGATAAAACAGCGGCCGAGGCGCGTCAAAAAAAGATTGCCGCAACGCTCAAGCAGATCGATCAAAGGCATGGCGTCTATTGGCGTCGGCTGGCTGATACGCGCGTCCGCCAGATGGCTTCGTCGGGCGGCGGGGCCAGCAACGTGGCGATTTTAGAACGCACCGCCGACGATCTTTATCTACGCCAGCAGTTCGATGAAGCGATCGGCGCCTACCAACAGGCCGCAACGCGGGCGGCGGAATCGCGTCAACCCGATCAGGCGTTCATGCTTTGGAAAAAAGCGGCCTTGGTGGAGTACCAGCAGTCGCGTTTTTTGGAGGCGGGGCGGCGGCTGAAAAAGTTAGCCCGAAAATACCAGACCAACCAACAGGCCGCCAAAACCCATCTGCTGGCGGTTTACAGTTTGAGCCGCGCCGCCGCCAAGAACGGTGCCGCGATGTCTGAGTATTTGGCCGCCTTGGAAGAGCACCTGGAGTTATGGTCTTCCCACGATACGGCGGACCAGATTCGGCTCTGGCTGGGCGCCATGCGGGAGCATGAAAATCGGGATCACGACGCGATCGCGCTCTATCGGCAAGTCGCCGCCGAATCGCCTCATTTCGAGGCGGCGGTGCGCGGTCTGGCTCGCTGCTGGAAGCGGCAATTGCAAGCATCCGCCTCCAGCGAAAGCCGAGAGGACTTGTCTCGAAAAGCGAAAGCAGCGGCGGCTTTCCTGGAAAAACTCGCAGCGCCGGATTCGGTCGCCGAACAGACACTGAAACGTTTTGCCGCATTGGCGGCGGCCGACCTGCTCTTGCGTTTCACCAACGACAACTACGCCGCCGCTGAAAAGCTGCTGCGAAACATGCCCGACGCAACTCCAGACGTCGGCGGGCAATCCGCGGCGCGCATCAAGCTTGTTTGGGCGCTCGCCGGCCAAGGCGCCAAACGCCAGCAAGCGGAACAAATACTCCAACAAATAGCGGACCCCGCGCCGGAGGATCTATTCGCGCTGCTCGAAGGTTTGGCGGCCATGAACAACCAACCCGATTCGAACACCAAGCCCGACGCGGCCATCGCCCGCATGGTGCTGCAATGTGCGTCGCTGCTGGAGGCCCATCTGGCGAAAATGCCGCAGTCGCGGCACGTGCGGCTGATGACGCATTGCGCCGCCGCGTATGGGGCCACGGGTAAGAACGACGCGGCCCGGCGTCAATACGAAACCCTGATCGACCAGCATCCTCGCAACGCCGCCGTTCGCAATGCGTACGCTGAATTTCTGTTCGACGCGCCGGCGACGCGCCGCGCCGCGCTCGCGCAATGGCGGATTTTGGCCAGTAAAAGCCGCCCTCAAACCGGCGGCTGGTATCGGGCCAAGTACGATGTGGCCCGCTGCTACTTCGCCTTGGGCGAAAAAGAACGCGCGGCGCAGTTCATTCGCTACCTGCAAGCCGCGCCGCCGGGGTTGGAAAAAACACTCCTGCGCGAGCAGTTCCTGGAGTTGTTGCGCCGTTGCGAGCAATGAGTTTGGAAGCGAGCATCTTTCGGGGCAATCGTTTTGAAACGCGGCGCGTGCCCAACCCTCGGCCAAATCAGGCAATCATACGCCACTCGCTTTCTTGCAAACGCACACCCCAGGGGTGCAGGAACGCACTTTTTAGGCAGCGGTGGCGGCTGATTTTATTTTGACGTTGGGGCGAAATGGGTTGCCTGGGCGAGATTGCATGTGCTTTTTTAGTTGGTCATCGTCGCTGAGAGCGGCGGCCCTGATTTGT
>JAJRWU010000114.1 GCA_024276655.1 Planctomycetota bacterium | reverse complement strand
TTGGCGCGTCAATCGCTCATTCTTCCGCGAGCAGTTCTAACTGGGTTTCACACCGATGTTCACATACGCGTGTACATGCGGCGCGCCGCGGAAATGCCAGACGAACGAAGGCCCTTCCAGTCGCCAAATATCCCAGACGTGGTCGGAGTTGAGGTCGCCTTTTTCATAGAACGTCATGTGCAACGATTTCAGTCCGCCGCCGGTTTTCAACACGGCCAGGGCTTCGTCGACATCTTCGCTGCGATACGGCGCCAAAATAACCTTGATCGTCTGCTCGACGAGCGCCGCCTGATCGTCTGACAAGGCGCCGACCGAAATTCCCGAAAACGATCCCTTTTCACCTTGCAGCGGAACCTGGTTCTCTCGCGGCGGTTTGGCGAGCAACGCTTGTTTCGCCTGTTCGGCGTCGAGCGAGGCAAATACCTCGTTGGCTTTTTGCGTTTGATAATGATAAACATTTTTCGCCGGATCGCCGGCGCCATGGCCGTACACCAGCGGACCGCCAAAAGCGCGGTTGCTGACGGAATTTCCGTCGGCGCGAAGCGTAAGATGCCGGCCGGTCAATTCCCATTGGAAGGCGCCGGAGCCGGGTTCGCCGAACACCGCCACATGAAAGGCGCCGAAGCCGGCGGGCCGATCATGTTTCATCTGCCGGTGGAATTTATCGTAGCCTTCCTCGCTGGTCGTGTCGCGAAGAATCTGGTCGGTCAACTTGCGTTGCTCTTCGGTGTAGAAGTCGCTGCCGAGGGTGGGTTCGGTGATCGCCCAATTGGCGCTGTGTTTTTTCCGCAACTGGTGATCGAAGGGAAAGCAAATCGTTTTCTTTTGTGAGTCGGACAGCGTTTCGTAAAACTGTTTGATGGTCGTCTCGGCGGCGCTCTTCGAAGTGGGCGCGGCGGCCGCTGGCTGGGGCCTGGAAACCAAGGCGCCGGCGGATGCCGCAGCAGCCGCGCCGCTCACGACTTTGACAAAGTCGCGACGAGAAACGCCCGGGAGTCGCGCCGTTGTTGAAAACTGACGTTCTTCGTTCATGAACACGCCCGCCTATCGGAAGGGAAGAGAGATTGGAAACCACGCCCGTGATTATGAGGCTTGCCCGACCGTTTGGCAACTTTTCCCCGGTATTCAAAATGCCTGGCTGTTAGTTCACCCAACAAATTCCGGGCGGTTGCTCACCCTGTTTTCACGGGCGGGTCGATCTGTTCTTGGGCGTCGGTGGTTTGCAGTTGCACCATGCGGCGGTACAGTTCGCTGCGTTGGAGCAACTGTTCGTGCGAACCTTGATCCACGATGCGGCCCTGATCGAGCAATACGATTCGATCGGCATGCCGGATCGTGCTCAACCGGTGGGCGATCATGAAGCAGGTGCGGCCCGCCAAAAGCGGGCCCAGGCTTTCGCGAATCAGGCGTTCGCTTTGGCTATCAAGGTTGCTGGTGGCTTCGTCGAGAATCAGGATTTTGGGGTCGGCGAGAATCGCGCGGGCGATGGCCAGCCGTTGGCGTTGCCCGCCGCTGAGTCGGACGCCCCGTTCGCCGATGATGGTGTCGTAGCCTCGCTCCAATTCCTGGATGAACTCATGGGCGTGGGCCACGCGGGCAGCGCGTTCGATTTCCTCCCGCGTCGCATCTCGACCCGCATAGCCAATATTATCCGCCACGGTTCCGTCGAAGAGGAACACGTCTTGCTCGACCACGCCGATCAAACGCCGGTACGATTCCAAATCGAGTTCGGCAAGATCGACGCCGTCCAATTCGATGCGGCCCGACGTCGGCTGGTAGAAACGGGCGACCAGATGGCAGAGCGTTGTTTTTCCCGCGCCGCTGGCGCCGACCAAGGCGATGACGCCGCCGGCGGACGCCGTCAGGTTGATCGCTTCGAGCACCGGTTCATCGCCGCTAGGATATTTGAAGCTCACATCGTGAAAGGTAATTTCTCCCGCCGGCGGGGCCGTGGCGCCGACGCGCGTCTTGGCTGCCGCGTCGCCTTCGCGAGTCTCCTCCAGCAGGTCGAGCACACGTTCAAAGCCGGCCAAATTATTCTGGAACTGCGCCGCGCTGGTGGCCAATATCGCGATCGGGCCCAGCAACATGCCCAGGTAAAAGAGGAACATGATCAGATCGCCAAGCGTGAGTTCGCCGCGCAGAATTAGAATGCCGCCGTAAATCAGCAGGCAGGTGGAGGCCACGGGCAGCAAAATCGCCCAGAGGACTTCGATGGCGCGGGTCCACCACCAGGCGTACAGACGCTGGCGGGTCATGAGATGATTGCCCCTCACGAAGCGGCCGGTTTCGCTGCGTTCGCGGCCAAACGCCCGCACGATGCGCATGCCGCCAAAAGCTTCGGTGGCGTGGCTGTCGATTTCCTGGCGGCGTTGGCGAATATCGCGATACAGCGGCCGAATGCGCCGCACCCAGGTGCGCTGCGTTAAGTAGACCATCGGAAAGAGAAACAGGCTGCCCATGAGCAGCCGCCAATCGACGATGGTCAACACCACCAGACTGCCCAGAAGTTGGATGATCGCTCGCCAAGGATTGTACAACAAGCTGAATACAAGTTCGCCGACGCCGCCGGCGTCGTCGCGCAAAATGCTCGCCGCCCCGCCCGATTTTAATTGATACACCCGGTGCAGCGGCAGGCGAACGGCATGTTCAAAAACTCGCTTTTGCGTGGCCGCTTGAATGCGGTTCGCGGCCTTGGTGGCGGCCCAACGCCCCCACAGATGAATCATCGTTTCCACCAACAACACCGCCACCACCACCAAGCCCACCAGCACCAACAGCGTGGCGCGGTCGATGTTGGGAGGAATTCTGGCGGCGAGCCAGCTGGGGTAAGGCTCATCGGCCAATACGTAGTCGATGCAGAATTTGCTGGCGGCGGGCGGCGTGAGTTTGAGCAACGTTGAAATGGTCAGCGTTCCCAAGGCGAACGCCACGGCGGGGCGTTGGTCGCGCATCAAACGCACAAATTCCAACAGCAGGCGGCCAAACGAACGCTGCTGCTTAGGGACGCGGGATTCGCTTTTTTCCGATTGCCGTTTTTCGCGGATTTTTTGGCGATATTCGGCGTAACGGGCGCGGCTCAACGAAGATGGCATGGGACGAATTCTCGGTAGGGTGGTTGCTGGCAACCACCAATGTGTTGCAAACGCGGGTTGTTTATTGTTGGTGGTTACTGGCAACCACCCTACTTTTCCGGCAGTGCGTCGGGGAAAAACAACGGTTGCCCAAACCGCTCGACGCCAAACTTCTCGATGACGTGTTGCACTTTGGACGATACCAGAAAGTCGGAAAACCGTTGCGCGGCTTCGCGGTTTACATTGCCGTGCTTCGCCGCACTGATCACGATTACGGTGTAAGGGTTGCGGAGCAGCGGGTCGCCGGCGGAGCGAATCGTGAGGTGAAGTCGGTCGCGTTGGGCTAAAAACGTTCCTCGGTCGGCAAGCGTGTAGGCGTGTTTTTCGCTGGCGATCCTCAACACTTCGGCCATTCCGGCGCCGGCTTGCACGTACCAATCGCCCTGCGGATCGATGTTCGCGGCTTGCCAGATTTTCTGCTCCTTCATGTGCGTTCCTGAATCGTCGCCTCGTGAAATGAAGGCCGATTCGCTGCGGGCGATTTGGCCAAAAGCCTCCGTGATCGACATCGGCTCCTTGATTCCGGCCGGGTCGGACGCCGGACCCGCCAGCACGAAATCGTTGTGCATGACGGCGCGGCGTTGTTCTCCGTAGCCCGCGGCCATGAATTCTTCCTCGGCCGCAGGTGCATGGGTGAGGAGGACATCGGCGTCGCCGCGTCGGCCCAGCTCCAGGGCTTGCCCGCTGCCCACCGCGACGGCCTTCAATGCAATGCCGGTTTCCTGCTCGAACATCGGCTGGAGGACGTCCAACAGGCCGCTGTCGCGAGTGCTGGTGGTGGTCGCCAGCGTGAGGGTGGGTGCGTCATGTTGAGGCCGCGCGCAGCCGGTAAGCACGACGATCAGAACGACAAGCTGCATCCACTTCATCAACGGGTTCCCGTTTTGTTAGTACACCATTCGCCCTTGGACAAAATCCGCCGTGCGAGGCTCGGCGGGGTTCGTGAAGAACGCTTCGGTTGGGGCAGCTTCCACCAACAGTCCATTCAACAGTAGGCAGGTGCGGTTCGCAACCCGGCGCGCCTGAAACAGATTATGCGTCGCCCAGACGATCGTCGTTTGACGCGTCTGGCAAATTTGGCGGATCGCCTTCTCGGCGAGCGCCACGTGCGCCGGGTCGAGGTGGGCGGTGGGTTCGTCGAGCAGCAGCACTTCCGGTTCGAGGACCAACGCCCTCGCCATGGCGACGAGCTGCGTCTGGCCGCCGGAGAGCGTTTGTGCAGCCTGCGCCGCGATGGGGGTCAGGCCGAGTTGGTCGAGCGCGGCGTCTACTTTTTGTGTTCGATTTTGGCCGCCTCGTAAACGTAGTCCATACTCGACGTTCGTCCGCACCGCGCCGCCCAACAACAGCGGTCGCTGGTGAACCATGGTGATGCGTCGGCGGGTGGCCAACGTCATCTCGGCGGCGAGCAAGGGAGCGTCGTCGAACTGGATGTCGCCGGCGGTTGGCGGCTCCAATCCCGCCAGTAGTCGGAGCAGGGTGCTCTTTCCCGCGCCGGTCGGCCCGAGCAGCGCCAACACATCGCCTTGTTGGACGTCGAGCCGATGAATATGAAGCGCGAAGTTGGCGTTTTGGCGTTTTTGTACGTTTTGCAACTGGTAGCGTGTTTTGTTGGTCATGCCGGCGGGCGGCCTCCTGAAAATCCGACAATGAACAAGTTCACCAACAGCGCCAACAGGAGCAGCGCCCCGCCGAGCGCTAAGGCGAACTCAAAGTTGCCTTTGCCGGTTTCGAGTACGACGGCTGTTGTCAGAACGCGGGTGTGGCCCTGAATGTTGCCGCCCACGATGAGCACGGCGCCCACTTCGGAAATGCTTCTGCCGAAGGCCGCCGCCACCGCCAACAGAACGCCATGCCGCGCTTCGCGAAGGATCGTCCAGCGGCATTGCCAATCGCTGGCGCCCAACGATCTGAGCTGCAAGGGAAGCTCTGCCGGCGCGGCCGCAACGGCCGACATCGTAATGCCGACCACAAACGGCAAGGCCAGCACCGTTTGCGCGGCGATCATCGCCTGGGCCGTGAACAGGCTGTCTAGAAACGCCAGCGGCCCGCTACGGGAAAGCAACAGGTACAGCACCAACCCCACTACCACCGGTGGCAACGCCATTCCGGTGTGGACGACCGCCGCCAGTAGCCGCTTTCCCCGCCGCCGGGACATCCCCAGCCAAACGCCGCAGGGAATTCCCACGAGTGAACTGATGAGCACCGCCGTTCCCGAAATCCACAGCGAAAGCCGCAGGATCGACCAAAAGTCGGCGGCTGAGAATGGCGTCACATCGATCTCCTGTTACCGAAAACAATCGAAACAATCGGTATATTCTCACGGCGCCACCCAGTTTTGCCGGTGCTTCTAGTCGAACAGGCTGTTTCGGTGAATCGGTTCGAGCCGATATCGACGGTAGTAATACGTAGTTCTCGTTTGCGAGATGGGGGGCCGCTGATGGCTGTGCGACGTTCGATTTTCTTTTTTCTAGGTGTATTCCTTCTAATGGCCGGTTGCAAGACCGCCCAACAAGTGCGGGATCCCGAATACGCCCACGTCGCCTGGTCGGTGAATCAGGCCATGAGGATGTCGGCCTCCGACCCCGAGGCCGTAAACCCAGTGATTCCGCGACTCGAAGGGGCCCACCCTGTAGAGGAGTACATTCAGTTCGCCCTGGGCCAAAACCCCGATATCCAGGCGGCTCGCAAGCAAATGGAGGCCCTGGCCCTTCAAATTCCGGTGGCTGCGAGTTTGCAAGACCCGAATTTAGGGGCGACCTTCTTCCCGGAGCAAGTGCAAACAGCGGCCGGGCAGCAGGAATTCGCCCTCGCGGCGAGCCAAAAGATTCCCTGGCGAGGAAAACTCAGCACACGCGCCGAACGCGCTGAGTCGGAGGCCGATGTGGCCCGCGCACAGCTCGCCGCAGTTGAACTGGCGACGATCCAAAAAGTGAAGAACGCCTATTACGAACTCTATTTCATCCAGCAAGCCATTATGGTCACGGAAGCAGATCAACGGCTTCTTGCCGAAATTCGCGATGTTGCCAACGTGCGATATAAGTCTGGAACCAGCAGCCAACAAGATGTGCTGCGAGCCGAGTTGGAAATTTCCAACGTGGAGAACGAACTGATCCGATTGCGGCAGCAACTCGACAGCGGCCAAGCCCGGTTGGCGCGCGAATTGCATATCGCGCCCCAGACCAAGGTGCGGGCGTTCAATCAGGTGGCGCCGGAGCAGATCCCGCATGATCTGGAGGCGTTGCAGCGTCAGGCGGTGGCCGCCCGACCGGAATTGCACGCACAACTGGCGGCCCTCGAACGAGACCGAGACTCCGTCGAACTGGCGCGGCTCGACTACATGCCCGACGTGACCCTGGGAGCAACCTGGATCGACGTATCCACCGCCGGGCTCAGCGGCGTCGCCAACGGGCGAGACTCCTTCCTCATCACCGCGGGCGTCAACCTGCCGATTTATCGCAAGCGGCTCGATGCATCGTTGCGGTCGGCGGAGGCGAAAGCGGTCTCGAGCGCCCGCACCTATGATTCACTACGCGACACCACGCTCGAAGAAGTCATGGACCTGTTCGTGACCGTGCGCAGCCAGCAAGATCTGGTCATCTTGTTCAAGGAAGACATTTTGCCGAAGGCTCGACAAACACTCGAAGTATCGAGCCGGGCGTACAACACCGGCGAGGTCGACTTCTTGCAGTTGGTCGACAACTGGCGAGAGTTGCTCCGGTTCGAGATCAGTTACCGCCGTCTGGAAGCTTCCTTGCGACAAACCCTGGCCGAACTGGAACGCGTGGTGGGTGGGTTTACGGCCCTGCAAAACAATTTACCGGAGCTCGAACCGGATGAGACCGTGTTGCCGTTGCCGCCAACGCAATAGCGCCGAACGTGTTCCGACCAAAACCGAAACCGCCAAACCGATAAACGACGCAGCCTTGTGCTACTGCCAAAAGAAGGTTCTTACGATGCTCAAAGCAAAAACAATTGTTCGCCAACTGGCGCCTCTGGCGATGCTTCTCGCCGTCGGCTGCGCGCCCGCGTATTACGACTACGCCGATTGTTACATCAATTGCAACTACTGCCCCGCCCCGCCCTTGCCGTACACGCACTTCGAGGGCTGTGTGTGTCATGCATGCGTGGCGTCGCCGTATTTATCTTCGCCAGAGGAGCCGACGCCCGCCGAACACGCCTTGGACGCCCTGGAGTACGACGAACCAGCGCAAGACGAATGACTCCCGCCGCTCGCCCGAGATGCGGCAATTGTTTTTATTCGCCGGCGCCCGCTCTGACGGTGCGCGTGTTGATTTCTTCGGTCAGGCGTCGCTCAATCTCGATGAGTTCCGCATCGAGCCGATTGTTCGAGGCATAAAGATCGCGCGTGTTCGCCGTAATTGACGCGTACGCCTCCGCCAGTACACCCTGATACGACTTGATCGCGGCGACTTCCTCTTGGAACTTCTCCAAATCAGCCGCGAGTTTCGTCCTTTCTTCTTCGCGATAGGCAATTTGCGTTTGCGCCTTGGCGATAGCGTCGTTCAATCTTTTGGTGTCTTCCTCCACCAATTGAATGCCGTCGCTCAAAAGTTGCATGCGGTAAGCGATATTCGTAAAAAGAAAATCGTAGTCTCGCAGCTTTCGAACGTAGATCGCCTCGCCTCGTTTAGCGACCCCTTGGGCGATCAACTGCTCGGCAACCACCGATTGAAATAAAGCAACATCGCCCACTTCAAAAGTCGTCTCCGCGCCTTGGCGAAGTTTATTGGCCAGAGCCCGCCCACTCGAATCGAAGTTTTGCGTTGTCAGTTCGGTGGCTTCGCCGCCGCCGACGTCAACCGCCATCGTGTACTTTTGCACAAACTCAACATTGATCCAAATGCGTTCCGGCGGATCATCTTCCCGAGCGGGCTTGCCGTCGCGCAAAAATTCGTCGAGCATGCGGTCGCGCACCTCAGCCGACACTCCCATGACGTCGGCGGGAAAGAGTGCTTCAATTTCCGCACGATTCAGATGACTATATTTGTAGTTCGCATCGACCGGCATGACTTCGTAAAGCGTCCAGGAGCCTTGCGGTGAGTTGATCTGGTTGATCTGGATCGGATCGGGCGGAAGCAGCGGCGCCATCGTGACGGAGTTGTTGGAAACCGCGCCCACAAAAAACTTGCCCAAATAGAACATCGGAGGCGTGCCGCCATTGGTCGCGGGCAGTGTCTTAAAAGCATAGAGCGTCGATTTGACGCCAATGCGGTGCGTGGGAACAGCGGCGGCGTCGTCAGGTGCGGCGGCGTCATCAGGTGCGGCGGCGTCATCAGATGCGGCGGCGGGCGCGGCGGCGGCGTCTGCCGTGCGAGGCGGAATAACAATGGAGAGTTGTTCGCCCTGGGCGCCGCCTAACGTGCAATTACGCCAAACTCGCCCCCGGTCAAGGATGATATTTCTTAACGCCAACTGCTGGCTGACCAATGAATCGGTGGTTTGAACCACTTCAGAAAGGTCGCCGAATTCGAGCAACTCCTGGTCGTGAAGCTCAGTATCTAACTCCGCCTGAAGTTTGTTGACCTTGGTCCGCCAAAAGTCGTGCGTTTTCAATGTCGCCGCGGCATAAAAGGTAAACACCAGCGCGGAGAAAAACACAAAGAGCATTGCCGCCACATCTAGCGCACGCCAGCGCTTCGCACTGTACACGAGCGCCACGATAAAACCGATGACCAGCAGGGCCAAACCCAACTGTGCAATGAGACCTGAACCCATAGGGCCTTTCGCCAGCGTCAAACGCCTGGAGAGAGCGGAATGAAAAGAGTACGCGCCTGCAAATCGATGATAAACAGGGGGAAACAGGGTGTCAAGGATTTCCACCCGACTAAGGAACAGTCCCGAAATAAGTTACCGATTGCGGTTCGGAAAAGCCCGGCATTTTCAAAATGCCGGGCTTTTAATTCGGTATGTTAATTCAGGACTGTTCCTAAGCGGCTCGTTTGTCGCTAACACCTGACAACACCAACGGTTCCAGCGTTTAGGCCAGCGGCGGAAAATAACTTAGCATCGAGCGGAAAATTAGTGTCGTAGCCATGCTCGCCAGAGCGTGGGATGGTTCACCGCTCACCCACCGTTTGGCGACGATGGCTACACAAATGCGACAGTTATTTATCGAGCGGTGCTTACCCGCACGCAGCGGGAGTCGGTGAGTTTTTTTGGGTTCCCGCCTACGCGGGACTGACCGCTTGCTGATTCACTCGCTTGCGCTTCGTGCTTGTATATAGGTAAATTTTCATCTACCGCTCTCGCCTTGGAAGGCAAAGGGCGTGCAATTCCGGGTTTTTATTGCTCAAAATCCGAGATCTGGCGCCATTTCTACTTATTCAATCAATTCTGACGATTGTATTGGCTTTAACGGCTGGCAAGGGCCGACAACTCCCGTAGGTGTGCTCCTTCGCGCACTCGCCCACTGTAAACGAGCAGAAACTCAACCCCGAAGCACCCGAACGTGATTCGCACCGCGATAAAGAATCCGCATCTCGTGGTGGTCATTGCCTTGGCGATGGTCGTGCTCGGTTCGTACTCGTATACGAAAATTCCCGCCGATCTGCTTCCGCAGTTCGAGACCTCGGCCGTGCAAATCGTCTGTTTCTATCCTGGCATGCCGCCGGAAGTGATGGAAAAAGACATCATGAGCCGCCTCCAACGCTGGACCGGCCAATCGGTCGGTATTGAGCACCAAGAAGCCAAGGCGATGCAAGGCGTTTGCATCGTGAAGGACTTCTTCCGCGAAGGCATTCCGATGTCGGACGCCATGGCCCAAGTGAGCAGCTACGCCATGAGCGACATGTTCTACCTGCCGCCGGGCACCATTCCGCCCATGGTGATGCCGTTCGACCCCACCGCCAGCGTGCCGTTGTGTTTGGTGGTGGTGTCGAATTCTGAAATGAACGAACAGGAGCTGTACGACATTGCGTATTACGAGTTGCGGAACAAGTTGCAGTCGATTCAAGGCGTGATCGCGCCGGCGGTGTACGGCGGCAAACTACGCCGCGTGTTGGCCTATGTCGACCGCGAACGCCTCGAAGCACACGGCCTTACGCTGCTCGACGTACAGCAAGCGTTACTCAAGCAGAATGTGCTGATTCCCGCCGGCAATATCAAAATCGGCCAGCAGGAATTGCAAATTTTCACCAACGCCAATGTCGAAAAATGGGAGCAGTTGAACGATGTGCCGATCAAGGCCGTGCCGGGGAAATCGCCGGTCCTGATGCGCGACGTCGGCTACGTGAACGGCAAGGCCGCGCAAATTCAATCGAATATCGTGCGGGTCAACGGTTCGCGCAAGGCGTATATTCCGATTTATCGGCAGCCGGGCGCCAACACGATTTCGATCGTCAAACAGATCAAAACCCAACTCCGCACGATCGAAACGCGGCTGAAAGTCGAACGCGCCGAAGATCCCAAAATGGAAACGCTGGTGCTCTCCGTCGCGATGGACCAATCGGTCGGCGTGGAGCGGGCCAACCGCTCCTTGCAAATTGCCGCCGGATTGGGCGCCTTACTCGCCGGCATGGTGGTGCTGGTATTCCTCAGAAGCCTCCGCTTCACGCTGATTGTGGTGCTCGCGATTCCGCTCGCTGTCGTGACCTCGATCTTCGGCCTCTATTTTACCGGCGATACGATCAACGCCATGACACTCGGCGGACTGGCCTTGGCGATTGGCATTTTGGTCGACCAATCGATCGTGGTGCTGGAAAATATCGTGCGCCACGGCCAAATGGGTAAAACGCCCGCCGAAGCCGCGTTGGACGGCGCCAGCGAAGTGGCCATGCCGATGCTCGTCGCCACGATCACGTTCGCCATCGTGTTTTTCCCGGTAGTTTTTCTCTCCGGCTTGGCGAAGTTCCTCTTCACGCCGTTGGCGGTGGCGGCCAGTATCGCGATTGCCGCCTCGTACATCATGGCCATCACACTGGTGCCGGCGTATTGCGCGAAGTTTCTTGATGTGAGCGCGAACGCAACGCATGAAGAGACTGGCAACGGTATCGCGACAAAATTCCGCACCTTGCTCGGCGGTCTACTGCACCTGCGCTACGCCGTGGTGTTGGTCGCGGCGGGCGGCTTCGCACTCGCGATTTTCGCCATGACCCATTGGATGGGCCAGGAACTCTTTCCGCAGGTCGACTCCTCGCAAGTTTCGCTGTTTGTGCGCATGCCCACCGGCACGCGCATTGAAGTCACGGAACAAAAAATCAAGGAAATCGAAGCCGAAATCATCCGACTCATCGGCCCGCCCGACCCCGGCTTCGCCGTCGGCAATGAAGAGCAGCCCGATTCCAACTTGTCGCTGCTGATCTCGAATATCGGCGTCTTGATGGATTGGCCGGCGGCCTACACGCCGAATACCGGTCCGATGGACGCCTTCATGCTCGTGCAAACAAAAAGCCAGGCCGGCAAGCCGAATATCTTTGAATACACCGTGCAGCTTCGCACAATTTTGAACCAGAAATTCCCCGACGTCGAATTCGCCTTCGACACCGGCGGCATGCTCACCGCCGCCTTGAACATGGGCGAACCGGCGCCGATCCACTTTCAAATTCAAGCCTCCAACTTGGAGCGGGCGCAGAAAGTGGCCAAACACATCGTGGACGTCGCCCACAATGTGGAAGGCGCGACCGATATTCGCATCGCCCAGCGAATCGACTACCCGATTCTGCAAGTCAACATGGACCGCGATCTCGCCGCCCGCCAAGGTTTGACGCCCGACGGCGTGATGAAAAACCTGATTGCCGCCACCAACAGTTCGATCAACTTCCAGCCTTCATTCTGGATCGACAAAAACAAAGGCAACCACTATTTCTTCGGCGTGCAGTATCGGGAAGAGGACCTGAACAGTTTCGAGACGCTGTTGAACATTCCCGTCGGCGCCGATGAAAACGGGCCGCGCCGGCTGGGCAACGTGGCCACGCTGAGCCGCGGCACCGGCCCGGCGGTGGTGAACCATCGCAACATTTCCCGCGTGACCGACGTCTATATGAACGTCTTGCCGGGCTACGACATTGGCGGCATCGTGGGCCAAATCGAACAGGCGTTGGTCGTGCTCGGCGCGGAGCCCACGACCGACGAACGCGGCGATATTTTTCGTTTGGGTTCGTCCACCGAAGCGGCCGTCGCCTCCGGCGCAGCGCCTTCATGGGCCGAACAACCGCTGGCCAACGCCAAGGAGTACAAAGGAATCACCTTCCGCATGATGGGCGAAGTGCGGTCCATGCGAGATTCCTTCAGCCAGTTCGCCGGCGGTTTGGTGATCGCCGCGATTTTGGTTTATCTGGTGATGGTGGCTCAGTTCCGCAGTTTTCTCGACCCGCTAATTGTGTTGCTTACCGTGCCGCTGGGTTTTATCGGCGTGGTCGTGATGCTGATGCTCACCGGCACGAACCTTTCGATCATGGCCTTCATGGGCATTATTATGATGGTTGGAATCGTGGTGGAGTATTCCATTGTGTTGGTCGATTTCGCCAACCGCGAGATGGAGCAAGGCGCATCGAGCCGCGAGGCCATTCTCAATGCGTCGGAGGTGCGGCTGCGGCCGATTCTGATGACGTCCTTGACGACCTGGCTGGCGTTATTGCCAATGGCGATCGGTTTTGGCGGCGGCGAGGCGAACGCGCCGCTGGCTCGCGCGATCATCGGCGGCGTGATCGGCGCCACGGTGCTCTGCCTAGTGGTCGTGCCTTGTTTGTACATTATTATCAAACGCCCGCTACGAGGCGGGAACCCTGGCGACGTGAACGCTACACCACCTTCAGAATTACCGCCTGCTGGAACAGTAGTCGCGACGGAGGAACAGCCATGAAAAAAACGCTCGGAGTGGCCGGTTATGTTTTGGCGGCTGCGCTGGTCGGCGCCGGCTGCCAACGCCCGGCTGCAACGTCCTCCGCGCCGCCCGCCGTGGAAACCTCGATTTCCGTCGTGATGGTTCGCAAAAGCACGCTGCAAAAAACCATTGAAGTTCCGGCCAGCGTCGAAGGTTACGAGCATTCGCAACTCGCGCCTCGCATTGCAGGACTCGTCGAATCGGTGCTGGTCGATATCGGCCAGGAAGTGAAGCAGGGCGATGTGCTCGCCACGCTCGCCGCGCCTGAGTTGGCCGATGAAGTGCAACGGCGAAAAGAACTCGCCGAGGAAGCCCGCTTCATGATCAAGAGCCGCGCCGCGGAGGTCGAACAGGCGCAATCGAGAATCGTCGAGCAAGAAGCCGTGCTCACGTTGCGAAATTCAGAATACGAGCGGACCAAGAACCTCGTCGCGGCGGGCGCCTTGAAGCAGGAAAAACTGGACGAAGCCCAATTCGCGCGTGCGGCGGCCGAAGCGGCCGTTTCCAGGTGCGAAGCCGATATCCGAACCGCGCAGGCGCATCGTGATTCGGCCACGGCGGCCTTCGCCGTGGCTGGGGCGGAGGTGAAGAAGAGCGAAACCATGGCTTCGTTCCGCTCGATTCGCGCGCCGTTCGACGGAGTGATTGTCAGCCGCAACGTGAATCCTGGAGATCTGGTCGACCCCGATTCCGCCGACGACACGCCGGGCATGTTCGAAATTGTGCATGTCGACCGATTGCGCGTCGTGCTGTACGCGCCGATGGAAAACGCCGTTGATCTTTCCGAAGGCGACCCCGCTGTTTTGCATTCGTTGCCCGCTCGTCCGGGCGCCAGGATTGCATGCCAGATCACGCGGCGGGCCAAGGCTTTTGGACGCAACACGCGCATGATGCGCGCCGAGATCGACCTGGAAAATCTTCTCGACCCCGAAACGCAACGGCGGCCGTTGCTGCCCGGCGACTACGGCAAGGTCACGATTGCGCTGCGGCGCTTTGAAGACATTCCCACCGTTCCGTCCGCCGCGATTCTAACCAAGGGCGACGACCAATACGTGATGGTTGTCTTGGCGGATAACACGCTGGCGCTGCGGAATGTCGAGATCGCGGTCAGTGAACACGGCTTGGCGGGAATTTCCAGCGGTCTTGAAGGCGGTGAAACCATCGTCGCCGACGATCCCGGCGGCTTGCAGCACGGGCAGTTGGTCAGCCGTCGCGACTTGAAATTGCAGGACTATTGAAACGAATCGGTATGCGTCTTCACGACAAACACACAAGTCGATCGATCGTGCAGCGTTTGGCGGTGCTGTGGGTGGTTTTTTGCGCCGGCTGCGCAAGCACGGCGCCGAAGCACGCGGTTGTCGACCCGATAGCGGCGCGCCAAGTTTCGCAGTCAGGTGGCGTTTCAGGCTCGATCGCCGCCGCGAAAAGCGATCGCGCCATGCTCCGGCGTTTACCGCCGGTTGCGGCGCCTCGCACGCCCGAAATTCAGTTGGCCTCGCATTGGCAAGAGGCGGTCGACGAACCATCCGATTCAGTTTTTGAATTGGAGCCGCCCGATCTGCTGTCGGGCGAAAACTCACACGTGATCGATCTGGCCGGCGCCTTGGCTTTGGGCGGCGCCAACAGTTGGGAAGTGGCGCTGGCTCGCGAACGGTTTATCGAAGCTCAGGAAAAACTTCGGGAAGCCCGCGCTTTGTGGCTCCCTTCGCTGCGAGTCGGGGCGGGCTACACCCGGCACGACGGGCAAATTCAACGCACGCAAGGCCAAGTGATTCAATCCGGCCGCAACTCGCTTTTCGTGGGCGGCGGCGCCGGTTTGGGCGACGCGCCGATTCTCGGCGGTGCGGGCGGACCGCCCCGGTTGTTTGTCAACCTCTCGCTCTCCGACGCATACTTTAAACCCTTGGCGGCCCGGCGACGGTTACAGGCGGCTGGCGCGGAATCGTTCGCCACGCGCAACAACTCCCTATTGGAAATCGCCGAACGGTATTATGATTTTCTCGAAGCCGAAGGGAAATTGGCCAACGCCCAAGAGGGTTTGAAAGCCATTCGCGAAATGCGTGCGTTGGTCGAGATTTTCGCCCGAGAGGGCGGCGGGTCGTTGGCGGAGGTCGATCGCGCCACGACCGAGGAAACCCGCTGGCGGATCGCCGTCGAAGACAGTCGCCGCCGCTCGCGCGCCGCCAGCGTCGAACTGATTCGCCTACTGCGGCTCGACGCCTCCATGCAACTCCTGCCGGCGGAAGCCGGCGTGGCGCCCGTAACGTTGATTGAGCGATCAAGACCACTCGACGAACTCATTGCCCAGGCCCTGGCGGCGCGGCCGGAACTCACGCAACATCAGGCCTTGATCGGCGAAGCCGTTGAACGTTATCGCATGGAACAATGGCGGCCCTGGCTGCCGAACCTGCAAGCCGCCGGGTCGGGTGGAGCGTTTGGCGGCGGTAAAGGAGGTACGCTTGATAACCAAAAAGGGCGGGGCGATGTCGAACTGATCGCGGTGTGGGAATTGCGCAACTTGGGCATCGGAAATCAAGCCAAGAAAGGCCAACGCTCCAGCCAACTCCGCCAACGCCAAACAGAACTGTCGCTGTGGCGCGACCGGGTCGTGACCGATGTCGCGGCCGCCATGGCCGACGCCGAGAGTTTTCAAACTCAAATCGACATTGCCGTGGCGGGCGCCGAATCGGCGGCGGCCAGTTATCGACGCAACTTGCAGCGTATCCGGGAGGGCGAAGGTTCGCCATTGGAGTTGCTACACGCGATTCGCGCCCGTGGCGAAACCCAAGACGCCCACACCCACGCCGTGGTGCAATTCAACCGCGCCCAGGCTCGTTTGCTCCGCGCCATCGGGCAAATACCCGAAGCGCCGTCTTCTTAAAAGATGAACCGTTCATTGCGTTGAAATGCCCGCCTGGAAACCGCCTAGCACTGTCTGAACTTCCGCCTGTGCCGCGGGAATTTGCGATAACATCCAGCCGATAGATCAAAATCTGAGAACGGTTACAAAATAACTTACCCGCACGCAGCGGGAGTCCGTGAATGGTTTTGGGTTCCCACCTCCACGCGGGAATGACCGTTTGATGATTCACTCGCTTGCGCTTCGTGCTTGTATTAGGTAAGTTTTCATCTGCCGCTCGCCTAATGGGAACCGCGAATGAACACGAATTCTTGCAGCGAGCTTTCCACGTAATGGCACGGCGGGCGTCACTTGTTTCCAGGAGAAAACCAGAGAGCCCGTGGAAATTCATTCGTGTGAATTTGTGTCCATTGGTCGTTCTCGCAAAAAGCATCCTGCGATCATCGCTGAGTAGTTACCAATTTTCTTGACATTCCACGCTGGGGGCCGGATACTGGCGTCTCGTTGCGATTTGGCGGTGAACAACAGCTGGCGCCTTCGGCAAATGAATCCTCCAACGAGGCGAACTTCTCCAACGAAAAAGGGAGCAACAACGTGGTTAAGTCGGTTCTTGAAGCGATTCGTATGGGAATCTGGGACTACGAACCCCGCGATGTCCAAACAGATAGCCATTTCGATTCGACAGGAGCGCTTCCCGGCACCGATGCCAAACTCGATATCCTCGCACAGCGGGTCAGCGAGGGTTTGCCGCTCTGGCATCCGTCGGACCGGCGGTGTATTGATGATTCCCCCTCGCCCGACTGATGCACGCGCCGCGTGGCGTTCCACAACAGCGCTGGAGTTCAGACATTTGGCTTGCGGCAGAAGAGATTTTACCCACCGCATTTTTCTCGGTCGCCAAAAAGCCCGGCATTTCGAAAATGCCGGGCTTTTAACTCGGCAAATTCTCATCCGCCGCCCGGCCTTAGGCGAGCGGCAGAAAATAACTTACCCGCATGCAGCGGGAGTCCGTGACTATTTTTGGGTTCCCGCCTACGCGGGAATGACCGTTTGCTGATTCACTCGCTTGCGCTTCGTGCTTGTATTAGGCAAATTCTCATCCGCCGCCCGGCCCTCAATGAGCGCCTGCCTCGCATTGTGTGAGGTATCTTACAAAAGACCCGTTTCGTGAAATCGCGTATCTCTTTTGGCGCGAGCCTGGGCGGAAAAATTCCTGCCTGAACTATTTGCCGAGCGAACGCGTACCATCTAGGATATGAAGGTATGAAACGGTTGGCGGCGATTGAATCGGTCGTCGACCGGCGGCGGGCGTGAGCCTGCGTGAGCATCCTACCACTGAACTCCCTACGTTTGGGCGCCCTACAATGAGCGCCTGCCAACGGGCATCCTACAAGTCGGGACCTCTTCCGGAGGGCCGGCCGCGTTTGGACCCGATTCCCTCCGTTGTTGTCGTTTTGGTTTGACTTTTGGCGCTGTTGTTGGCGCCGGTTATTTGATCGTGTTGGTCAAATTTTTCCGCTCCTTTTTCCTGTAAGGAAATCCCCCCATGAGAACTCGCACCAGTACGTCTTTGTTTTCGGTAGCCTTGGTGCTTCTCGCCGCAGGCGCGTTGCAAGCAGAGACAAAAGTAACGTTGAGTCATTTGCACCTTTGCTGTGGGAAATGCACCAAGGCGGTCGATAAAGCGGTCGCCTCGGTTGACGGCGCCTCGGTTGCCATCAACAAGAAAGGCGGCAGCGCCACGATCACCGCCTCCAGCGATGCAGCCGCCCAGAAGGCAGTCGATGCGATTGCCGCCGCCGGTCTGCACGGCCACAGCAATAATGCCGCCATCGCCATGAAAGGCACGAGCGTGAAAGCGGGCAAGGTGAGCCGCATCGAATTCACCGGCGTGCATAACTGCTGCGGCGGTTGCAATAAGGCGATTCAAAAAGCGATCAGTTCGGTCGCCGGCGCCGACGCCAACACCGCCAAGCCGAAGTCGAGCAGCATCGTGGTGGAAGGCAACTTCGACGCCCAAGCCGTGGCCAAGGCGCTCTTCCACGCTGGTTTCCACGTGACCGCCAAGAAGTAATTGCTTTCGCAACCCGCTGCCGGATTTTTTCAGCATCGGTGCTTGCATTTGATTCTCGATCCGTAGACGATTGACTCCGCCGGAGGGGCGCTTTGTGCTTCCTCCGGCGGAGTTTTTTTATAGACATCTTCCTTTTACCCCATTTCGGCTTTTGCCAGACGCTCCATGAAATACCTCTTTTGGCCGCTATTGGCGTTGCTCATCGTGCTGCACCAAGATTATTGGCAATGGGACGACGCCACGCTCCGTTTCGGTTTCCTGCCCCAGGCATTGGCCTACCACGCCTGCCTGTCGATTGCGGCGGCGGTTTTCTGGGCCTGGGCGTGTCGGTTTTGCTGGCCGCTGGACGACAAACAATCGAGCGGCGAACTTCTGAGCGGTCGCGGGGCGACTGCATCTCCTTCCACTTCGGAGGAGGCGCCGTCATGACCCAGTTGGTAATCATCGTGATCTATTTGTTGCTGCTTCTGGGCGTGGGCGCCTTGGCCAACCATTGGTTTCGCGGCGACTCCCAAGACTACATGCTCGCCAGCCGCACGATCGGGCCTTTCTTTTTGTTGATGTCGTTGTTCGGCACCACCATGACCGCCTTCGCCTTGGTGGGCTCCACGAACAAGGCCTTCGCGGCGGGCGTGGGCGTGTATGGCATGCTGGCTTCGGCCAGCGGCATTATCCATTCGCTGTGTTTCTTTTTGATCGGCATCAAGATGTGGTCGTTCGGAAAAAAATTCGGCTTCACCACGCAAATCGAATTCTTCCGAGCCAGGTTGGAAAACGATTTCATCGGCCTGCTGTTGTTTCCCGTTTTGATCGGCCTGATCATTCCGTATTTGTTGATTGGCGTTATTTCCTCTGGTGGTTTGGTGTTTCAAGTCACCGACGGATTGGTTCCCGCTTGGGCGGCGTCGTTGGCGGTCTGTTTGGTCGTGATGACGTATGTCTTCTTCGGCGGCATGCGCGGAACGGCCTGGGCCAACGCACTACAAACCATGTTTTTCATGGCCATGGGCGTGATCACCTTTGTGTTGATCGCCCAGGAGTTGGGTGGAAAGGATACTCTGTGGGAAAGCATGCGGGCGGCGTCGGAAACCGTTCTGCAAAACAACCCCACGCAACTCGCCCGCACGAAACTACCCCCGCCAGTTTATTTTTCCTTCCTGCTGATTCCGCTCTCCGTGGCGATGTTTCCACACGTGTTCCAACATTGGCTGACGGCGCGCAACGCCAACGCCTTCAAGTTGCCGATCATCGCACATCCTATTTTCATCATGGTCGTGTGGCTGCCCTGCGTGATGATTGGCGTCTGGGCCAGCGGATATCAAGGATTGCTGGCGGCGGAAATCCCCAAGGATCGCGTGTTGGCGTCGTTGGTGCATCAACTCGCCTCACCCATGTTGGGCGGACTGTTGGCGGCAGGAATTCTGGCCGCGATTATGTCGTCGCTCGATAGCCAGTTTCTCTGCCTGGGCACGATGCTCACCAACGACATCGTGAATCATTATCATCGCGGCGAACGGATCTCGGAGCGAAAAGAAGTGCTGATCGCCCGTTCGTTCATTGTGGCGGTGGTGGCGATTACGTATCTACTCAGCCTCGTGGCGCCCCCGGCAATTTTCAGCATGGGCATTTGGTGTTTCAGCGGTTTTGCCGGGCTGTTTCCCCTGGCATTCGCGTCGGTGTATTGGAAACGGCTGACGGCCGCCGGCGCGATTGCCTGTGTGTTGGCGGTGGCCGCCGCATGGGCGGTGATGTTCGCCCAATCGAACTTCGGCGCCGACAGCCTCTACGCATTCCCTCAAGACCCGGTTTCGTTGGGCGTGGCCACGCTACCGCCGATGATGCCGGTCGTGGCGCTGGTGGCGCTCTCAACCGCGACACTGGTTTTCGTCTCGCTGCTCACGCGTCCTCCCAGCCAAGAAACACTCGACAAGTTTTTTGAGTGACGGTGTGAAGCGGGGTATCAGGTGCGCGGCGGAAGAAAATTTACCTAATACAAGCACGAAGCGCAAGCGAGTGAATCAGCAAACGGTCATTTCCGCGTAGGCGAGAACCCAAAAAACTCACGGTCTCCCGCTGCGTGCGGGTAATTTTTTTTCTGCCGACCGCCAATGATCGAACAGACCATAGTGCGGCTATCGTTTGACTCAGTCGCGGCCTTGGAGAGCGATCAGAATTCGCAACACATACCAGAGCAGCAAGGCCACCGAGGCGAATAACGCCAGCGATGCGGCCACGTATTGATCGGTCCGGTAGTGATGCAGGATATTTGACGTGTCGTAGAGAATGTATCCACTGGCCAGCGCCACCAGAGCCACCGAGAACCATACTCCCATCGAGAGTCCGAAAATAACGGCGCACACAATTAAACCGATCGCCATCAGGCCTCCCCAGAACAAATACATGCGGAGGAAGGAGAAATCGGCGCCGGTGAGGAAGACGACCGCGGTCAGTCCGGCGAACATCACCAGAGTGATGGCGCCGGCGGCGGGAATCAGATTGGCGTCGGTGTAGAAGGCGGCAATCGCCAGCAGCGGCACGAACAGCAACGCTTCGGCGCCCACGTAAAGCGCCAGCCCGGCGTATTGCATCGGCCTGGAACTGGTCGATTCCGCCCAGCCACGCGCCACCCAACTCACCACCATGAAGCCTCCCAAGAACAACAGCCAGGTGTAACCGCCGGCGAACCGCGTCGCAGCCAATAACGTTTCCATGGGAACCAGGGAGAAGATCAAGGCCTCCAGCACGACAAAACCCAGCATCGCCAAACCCAAATGTCAATAGGTTTGGCGGATAAACGTAGCGCGTTCCGAAGCGACGGCGGTCGCGGCAATGCCGTGCTCGCTATAAGGATTCGCTTGCCGAGACTCGTAAGGATTATTGCCGTAGCTCATGCGAACGCGCCTCGGGAAAAGCTGGGTAAATTGACAGTGAACTCATGTTCAGAGGAATATTACCGGTCATAATCAGGCCGGTCAAGGCAAAGGCTCGCCTAGGGGTGGAACGCCGGCAAAAAGAATATCGCCAAACAGTTGCGGAGTTAAGACAGGCGGATTAGCATAGTGGGGTAGGTGTTTGTTTTTTCGTGTTTCCCGGGATGGCGCCCAAACGGGTGGTTTTCCCGACGGGTTTTCGCATGTTCGCCGTGGCGAAATGTGTAGCCCTCCCGCCTTTTTCAGCCCGCCAAGGTTCGTAACGCCGTATTTTCAAATCGGCCAGACATCAAGGGTTGAAAACAGGGTGGTTTCGTAGTGCGTAACAGGGCGTCGTTCGCCGTGCTGTTGGATAAGAAGAATGTCTCTTTGACTTGGGGGAGAAAATTCCCATGCTGAAAGCAACACGCGTTGCCAGACCCGCTCTCGTTTGGGCGGTCGTGTTATTGTTGACCTTCCAACCGGCGTTGGCCGGGCTACGCGGCAGGCATTGTCGCCGTGTGAAACGTAGCCATTCGTGCTGTCGGACTGTGTGCCCGCCGGCGCCGTGCCATCATGGCGGTGCTGGTGAAATCGGGGCTGATGAAATCGGGCCAGCCGATGCCGCCCCAGATTCCGTTGGACCGCCGCCCCCGCCAGCTGCAATAGAAATCCCACCCGCTCCGGCGCCAAAGCCAGCACCGGCGCCCGCTCCAAAACCAGCACCCGCTCCGACGCCGAAACCAGCACCGGCACCGGAACCACCACCCGCTCCGGCTCCAAAACCGGCGCCCGCTCCAGCGCCGAAACCCGCTCCGGCTCCAAAACCCGCTCCGGCTCCAAAACCCGCTCCGGCTCCAAAACCCGCTCCGGCTCCAAAACCCGCGCCCGCACCGGAACCAGCACCCGCTCCGGCTCCAAAACCGGCGCCCGCACCGGCTCCAAAACCGGCGCCCGCCAAACCCGCGAGCGACGACTTGGATGATCTCTTCGGCGATGCGCCCGCCAAACCGGCAACACCAGCGCCTGCTGCGGAAGAAAAGCCCGCTCAAGACAAGCCAGCGGAACCTGCTCCCGCCAAAGACGACCTCGACGACCTATTCGGCGATGCGCCCGCCAAACCAGCGGCGCCCGCTGCCGAGGAAAAGCCTGCGGCCGAGGAAAAGCCTGCGGCTGAGGAAAAACCCGCTACGGAAGAAGAACCCGCCAAAGACGACCTCGACGATCTCTTCGGCGATGCGCCCGCTCTACCGGCGGCGCCAGCGCTCCAACGCCGTTGGGTCGACAACACCGGGAACTTTGAGATCTTGGCGAAGTTCGTTTCCGTGACCGATTCGCATGTCCGACTGCTGAAGTCGAACGGCGCTTTCTCGAACGTCCCGCTGCGACGGTTGAGCGATGCCGATCGTCATTATGTGGCCGAATATGTGGCGCAAAACGATGCCGCGTTCAATCGCATCGCCGTTCGCTAAGATTTTGCTCGATTCGTTGAATCCCCATAAAGGCCGGTTGCTTTTCGCGACCGGCCTTTTTTCCTTAGGCGTGGGGCAGATAAAAACTTACCCGCGCGCAGCGGGAGTCCGTGATTTTTTTGGGTTCATACCTATGCGGGAATGACCGTTTGCTGATTCACTCGCTTGCGCTTCGTGCTTGTATTAGGTGAATTTTCATCTGCCGCTCGCCCAAGAACGGAAACAGTCGAGTAGAGGAGGAGCGTCAATGACGCCCCTCCCCCCTCATCAAACCGGACGTGCGGATTTCCCGCATCCGGCTTACCAAAGGCATTTCGTCGGTCGGCACACGCAGACTCAGCGGTCGCCACGGAGCTTCTTTAGT
>JAJRWU010000113.1 GCA_024276655.1 Planctomycetota bacterium | reverse complement strand
CATCGGTTCGCAATTTCGTTCGCTTGCTTGCCATGCGTGAGTTTCTACCAAATCACGGCGCCCAGCGCAAATTAAGAAACGATGAAGAAACCACTCAAAAACGATGAAGAAATTCCCGGACGCTATTGGGCAAAGCCAGTGCGCGTTAAAGCGGCCTGTGGATGATGTCAAACAATATGTCGTCGGCGGTCGCGACGCCTCGGCCCTTTCGCTCGGCGCCGTAACCGCCGGTTCCGGTTCACTCGCGGTCGGAGAATGTGGGCTGGTTGCCGACAACCACCCATTGCATCGCAAGGCGGTCTGCTGGATTTGGCGGTTGCCGGCAACCACGCCCCGCCGCTGGGATCGCGCCGTGCGACTATCCCGCGTGCTTCCAGCAGATTAGAATGCAGGCGTCTCTCGGTTACTGCATGTTTCCCTGCTGCACGAGTCGATGCCATGAAACGTTGCGTTTTGCCACTTGCCGGCCTGCTATTGCCCGGTTGCTTGCTAGTTGGCTCCAGTTTGGCGGCTGAGCACAAACGCCCGCCCAATGTGGTGGTGATCTTTATCGACGACATGGGCTACGCCGATATCGGTCCGTTCGGCGTGGAAGGCATTGAAACGCCGCATCTCGACCGCATGGCCAGCGAGGGCATGAAGTTTACCGATTTCATCGTTTCCAGCGCGGTGTGTTCGGCCTCCCGGTCGGCTCTGCTGACCGGCTGTTACCATCGTCGGGTGGGGATTTCCGGGGCGTTGGGGCCGAAGTCGAATATCGGCATCAATGCGAATGAAGTCACGCTGGCCGAAATTTGCAAGCAAAAAGGATACGCCACCGCCTGTTTCGGCAAGTGGCATTTGGGGCACCATCCGAAGTTCCTTCCGCTGGCGCATGGTTTCGACGAATACTTCGGCCTGCCTTACTCCAACGACATGTGGCCGTTCCATCCGGCTTATGTCAACCTGCCGGCGGCGGCGGCGAAGCGCAAACGCGGCTTCCCCGATTTGCCGTTGATCGAGGGTAATAAAATAGTGAATCCCAAGGTGGATGGCGAAGCACAAACGCATCTGACCACCTGGTACACGGAGCATGCGGTCGACTTTATCGCACGCAATAAAGCTCGGCCCTTTTTTCTGTACGTGCCGCACAGCATGGTGCATGTGCCGTTGTTTGTTTCGGAGAAGTTCAAGGGTAAGAGTAAACGGGGCCTGTTTGGCGATGTCGTGATGGAGGTCGATTGGTCGGTCGGCCAGATTCTCGGCGCTCTCAAGAAAGCGGGCGTCGACGACAACACACTCGTGATTTTCACCGCCGACAACGGCCCCTGGCTCAGCTACGGCGACCACGCCGGTTCGGCGGGTTCGTTCCGTGAAGGCAAGGGCACCGAATTTGAAGGCGGCATTCGCGAACCGACCATCATGCGTTGGCCTGGAAAAATTCCCGCCGGCAGCACGACCGACGAACTGGCTTCCACGATTGACATCTTGCCGACGGTGGCCAAACTGGTCGGCGCGGAACTGCCGCAACACAAAATCGACGGCCAAGATATTCGCCCCCTGATGTTCGGCCAGGCGGGCGCCAAGTCGCCCCACGAAGCTTTTTATTGCTACTACGCCGGCGGCCAACTGCAAGCCGTGCGCGATCGCCGCTGGAAGCTTCACTTCCCGCATTCGTACCGAACCATGGCCGGCAAGCCGGGCGGCAAAGGCGGCGTTCCGAACTCCTATTCGCAGGCAAAAATCGGTTTGGAATTGTTCGATTTGAAGCATGATCGCGGTGAAACGACGAACGTCGCCGACCAGCATCCTGAAATTGTCAAACGTCTGCAACAACAGGCCGAGAAAGCACGCCTCGACCTAGGCGACCGTCTCA
Source organism: Planctomycetota bacterium (assembly GCA_024276655.1). Taxonomy (GTDB): domain Bacteria; phylum Planctomycetota; class Planctomycetia; order Pirellulales; family Pirellulaceae; genus SZUA-33. The sequence continues at coordinate 18,641 of JAJRWU010000113.1, read as the reverse complement.
CCAAACGACGCGGTAAAGGCATTCGCCCGGCGGGAAGAATGACCAAAGCCGACCAACGCCTGTTCGATTGAGCAACCGTCCTGAATTTACATGCCGTATTAAAAGCCCGGCATTTTGAAAATGCCGGGCTTTTCGCAGTGAAACCGGTAACTTGTTCCAGGACGGTTCCTGAGTCGTTGTTTCGTTATGCCCCATAAACCGGTAATGCCCAGAAAAATCCCTCGCGCGCTGCAACTCGACTACCAACCTCACGATCCGGCGCGGTACCGTCCCAAGATCGGCGTGATTGGTTGCGGCGGCATCGTCAAACATCATTTGACAGCCTATCGGGCGGCGAAATACCAAGTGGCCGCGCTCTGTGATATTGACCTTCGGCGGGCCAAGTCGGCCCAGACCGAGTTTTTTCCCGCGGCCGATATCTACGCCGATTATCAAGAGGTGTTGCGGCGCAAAGATATTGAAGTGGTTGATATCACCACGCACCCGCTACAGCGATCGCCGATTATCGAAGCCGCGATCCTCGCCGGCAAGCATGTGCTCAGCCAAAAGCCGTTCGTGCTCGACCTCGAACTCGGCCAGCGGCTGGTCGATCTGGCCGACTCGCACGGCGTGTTGCTGGCGGTGAATCAAAACGGCCGCTGGGCGCCGCACTTCAGTTATATGCGGCAGGCGGTTCAAGCCGGACTGCTCGGCGATTTGACCGGCGTGCATCTGTCCGTCCATTGGGATCATTCCTGGGTGGCCGGCACGCCGTTTGAAAAAGTCAAACATCTGATTCTCTACGACTACGCGATTCACTGGTTCGACATGGTCGTTTGCCTGCTTGCGCCGCAGCGTGCGAAACGCGTGTTCGCATCCACGGCTCGCACGCCCACCCAAACCATCGCCCCGGCGCTGCTGGGGCAAGCGCTGATCGAATTCGAGCATGCCCAAGCCACGTTGGCTTTCGATGCACACACGCCGATCGGCCGGCAAGATCGCTCGATGTTGGCGGGGGCCCTAGGATCGATTCGCAGCAGCGGCCCGGGGAATTCCGAACAGCGGTTGGTGATCACGACCGCCGATGGCGAATTTGAGCCGCGATTAAAGGGCAAATGGTTTTCCGATGGCTTCCACGGCGCCATGGGCGATTTGCTCTGTGCCATTGAAAGCGGTGTTTCGCCCACCGCCAATGCGGCGGAAAACCTGCGCAGCTTGGAGCTGTGTTTTGCCGCCGTGGCCAGCGCCGAACAAGGACGGCCGATCGTTCCGGGATCGGTTCGGCGGCTGCCTGAATGAATGGTAGAGTGGTTGCAAGCAACCACCCTACGGCGCTCGAAAAAAATCACCGGCTCTGCGGGACGCCTTGCATGGCATTGCGGCCGATGGCTTCGATCATGTCGGTGAAAATCAGTTTGTGAAACGGATAGAGCATGTACCAATACAGGGCGCCCGAGAGCCCGGTGGGCACGAAGGATGCGGTCTGGATCAAACGCGTTCCGCCTTTCTCGGAGGTGGCTTCCCATTGCAGCCAGGCTTTTCCGGGCAGCTTCGCCTCGGCGCGAAGTCTTAGAATATTTGGCCGTTCGATGCGCTCCACGCGCCAAAAATCAACCGTTTCACCAGCCAGCAATTCCGTTGGATCTCGCCGCCCGCGCCGCAAGCCGGGGCCTCCCAGGAGTCGATCCATCTGGCCTCGAATGCGCCAGGCCCAATTCCACGTAAGCCAACCGCGTTCGCCGCCAAGTCCGCTAACGACGCGAAAGACCGCCTCCGGCGGCGCGTCAACGTGCAACGAGCGCACTTCGCGAATCAGTCCCTGCCGGTCTTGAAATTCGTAGGCCGGCATATCATTTAGGGCGCCGCTCCAACGTGTTTCCACGGCTTGCTCTCGAATGCGGCACAGCGCCAGCCGCACCGCTTTTTCATACGAAATGGGCGAGATTTCGGGGAAGAGTTGCCTCGCCCAGGCTTGGTCGGCGCCCAGCGGCCGCGACATGCCTTCCACCAACGGCCGGGCCAGGGCGTTGGGAATGGGAGTCACGAGCGAGATGAAGCGGGCGCCCAGCCGCGCGGGCAATACCGCGGGAATGGTGAGAATCGCCCGGTGAAGATTTCGCACCCGGGCATAGACTTTCATCATTTCCATGTAGGTGAGGCGATCGGAGCCGATCTCGACCACGCGGCTCGGCCCGCGATGGAGCGCCTCTACCAAATAGGCCAGCACGTCGCGAACGGCGATCGGCTGTATTTGGTTCCGCACCCAGTGCGGCGCGATCATCACCGGCAGTCGTTCGGTGAGATACCGCAACATTTCAAACGACGCGGAGCCAGACCCAATAATCGGCCCGGCGCGGAATTCCGTCGTGGGCAAGTGTTCGGCGAGAATGGCGCCAATTTCAGCCCGGCTGCGAAGATGCCGAGAGACTTTCGCGCCCACCGGTTGCAAACCGCCCAAATAAACCACATGGCGCACCTCGGCTGCGGCGTCGACAAAGTTCGTGGCGGCTTGGCGGTCGCGACGGGCGAAGTCGGGCCCTGAAGTCATCGAATGCACCAGATAGTACGCAGCGTCGATTTGGTCGAAAACGCCGTCCAAACATTTTCGGTCCAGCAAGTCGCCCTGAACGACTTCGACCTGCCCAACCCACGGTCTACCCGCCAAGCGGCTAGGATTGCGAGCCAAGACGCGAACGGTGTGTCCGGCGCGCAGCAGGCGGGGCGTCAGACGACCGCCAATGTAGCCCGTTGCGCCTGTTACCAGAACATGCACTGGCCACCTCCGCAGGGTTGGAGGACTTGTGGGTTTGGCCTGGGGGAAAGAGCCTCGATACAAAGGCTCTCTTTAACGATTGTAGGCGGCGGGAAATATCGGTGTCAAATGTTGTAGCTTCGGCTTGCCGTTCAACGAGCCATTCCCAATCGTGCGAAGTATACCGTGCGGAGTGTAAAAGCCCGGTATTTTGAAAATGCCGGGCTTTCCCGAGCGACAACCGCGAACGTATTTCGGGACGATCGCCTAGCGGCCCAAACCGGCGGGCGAGTATCGATAATAGACTTCCAGGCAGAGTGCGGCCATGGCGGTGCTGTAGACGCGGCCGCCGTATCCGCCCCAAACGGTGTTGGCGTCCCAGCTGCCGGCGAAGTCGCCATCGCGCCGCTGGCGTTCGAGTAATTGCGGCTGGAGCGCCGCATTCCACTCTTGCCAGGCGGCGCCTTGGTGGTGGAAGAGGGCCAGCGTGGCGTAGTACCAATAGTACAGATTGGCTTTGTCTTGATTGGGCAGTTGCGAAACCAGCAAGTCGGCCGATTCTCGCAAAGCGGCGGCGGGAATCTGTTCGCCGAGAAAATATCGGCAGGCCAACGCTTCGGCCGTCATCGTGGGCGAAGTCGGCTGCCCAGGGCGATAACTCGCCAGTCCGCCGGCCTCTCCGCCCGAGACGCTTTGCAGGAAATGCCGCATTCCCGCGCGCGTGGCGGCGGGCGTCTCGAAGCCGCCTAACTGCACGCTCTTGAGGAACATCACCTGCCAACCGAATTGACTGGTGTCGCCGGCGTCGCCGGGGCGGTAACGCCAACCGCCGGTTTGAGGATCTTGGGCCTGGAGCGAAAAGTGCAAGGCCCGCTCCAGCGGCGCTCGCAAGCTTGCTTGCCCGGTGACTGCGAAGGCTTCGCTCATGGCCAGCGCGGCCATGGCGTGGCAATACATGGCGGCGAAGGTCGAGGCGTTGCCGGCCAGATTGCCATTGGCGTGTTGCGAGGACGCCAGATAGTTCAGTCCTTGCTCGACGGTTTGCCGGTAGTCGCCTTCCATTTGGGTGTGCCCGGCGCCGAGAAACGCCAACAAAGCCAAACCGGTGATGCCAGTATCGGCTCTTGCGCCGGCGGCGTCGCGATCTTGCCCGTCGACGCGCATTTCCCGCCCAGCGCCGAAATGGGCGGCCCGCCAGGCTCCGTTATTGGCTTGGTTGGCGGCCAGCCACTGCAAGGCATCGCTAACGGCTTCCTCGGTTTGCTCGCTCCCGCCCTGTCGCAGCACCAACGCCAGCCGTTGCGGTTGGAAGCGGTCTTGAAACAGTTCGGGCATCAGGGCGCCATCGCCCAACCGCCTGAGAGGTGCGGCTTTGATCGGACCGAATTCATTCTCGACGGGGGCTGTCGCGGCTGCGGCGAGTTGATCTTGCAAGCCTTGCATGGCGTCGGCTTCTCGCGCCACATGGGGCGCCTCAACCAGCGTTTGCACGTCGTGCAACGCCTGCTCGATTTCATCAATATCCGAGCGGCGCAGGAGTTTTGGTTGCGGGCGCTGGTCTTGCCGGGCGAGCGTCGCGGGAGTGGGCGTCGCCATGGAGTCGGTTCGTTGGCTGGGTGTCTCCCGGGGCGCCATCTGCGCGGGTGTGAGGTTAGCGGCGCGGCGCGGTGTTTGCGGCGCGGCGAGCGGCGGCGGTTGGGGAGTGCGTGTTTTGGGCGTCGGCGGCGTCGGCTCGAACGAGAGGTTGGGTTGCGTGCTGGCTAGTTCGGGCGGTTGGAAATCGGCCTCTCGCAGCGCCTGTGCCGACGACGGTTCACGCAAACGGTCGAGCGAAACCGGCGTGGGAGGCGTCGACTCGTTAGCAGCTAGGTTTTCCCAGGGCGGCTGTTTTTCAGGAGAATTCGGCTGCGCCTCCTGCTGTGCGTCGTCCTGAATAAAGGCAACTTCGAAAGTGTTGCCGCGTTTTGTCGGCGGCGCTTCGACGAACAACTGAGTGACGCATGCATAGCCGAACAACAAAAAATGGGCCCAAACCGAAAGCACGATGCACTTTGCAAGCGGGTTGGCTTGGCCCCAACGCGTGCGCATCAGCACCAACAACGCCAGTGTCAAAACCGCCAAACCCGCGCAGAGCAACGCCGAGACCGAGAATCCCCCGGACGCCACGGACGCCAATTGTTTCCCGATATCAGTGAACATACATTCTGTTGCTAATGTTTCAAACGGATTAAAAGCCCGGCATATTGAAAATGCCGGGCTTTTTCGAGCGACAACTGGTCACCTTTTTGATCCCTTGGGCGCCGCCGCCATGCGAACCGAGATTCCCATGTCCGAGATTCCCGCCTTGCGGCAAGCGTTCAACACCGAGGCGACTTCCTGAAACCGGCCTTCCGAATCTCCCCGAACCACGACGCCCAGGTCGGCATATTCACTTTTGGCGGCCGCCAACCTTGCTTCTAATGCCCCCAGGGTGACGAACTGGTCGTCGAGCGAAATGCGGCCATCGCCGAACACGTTGATGACTTTTTTCTCCGGCGCGGCCGCCAGCGCGCGAATATCGCTCACTTCCGGAACGTGGAGCGAAATGTCGCGTTCCATTTCGGTGAACTCAGCACCCACCATGAAGAAAATAATAATTAGGAAGACGATATCGATCATCGACGTGAGGTTGATCGAGGGTTGCTCGTCGAGGTGTGTTTTTAAGGGCATGGGCAGGAGTTCTTTCGCTAACTACGCGGCGCGGCTGCGGGTTTTGGACGGTTTCGCGGCGGCGCGTTTGGGCGGCGCGTCGGCCGATACTTCGGCCACGACCTGTTGCCCCAGCGCGTCGATATCCATGACCAACCGGTCGACCCGGCTGACAAAAAACAGGTAGGCGATCAAGGCGGGAATGGCCACGGTCAGTCCGGCCGCCGTGGTGAGCAACGCCTGGCCAATGCCGGCGGCCAACAATTCGGGGCGACCCATGGCGTCGGACGTGGCAATCGCGTTGAATGCACGAATCATTCCCAGCACCGTTCCCAACAGTCCCAACAGCGGGCAAATGGTCGAGATTCCGTTGAACATTCGCAAATAGCGCCGCAGTTCGTTAGCCATGCGTTCTCCGGAATCGATGATCGCTTGCTCGACTTCCACCGCCGGCCTTCCCCATTTGGAAACGGCGGCGGCAAACACTTGGCTCACCGGGCTACGATTTTTTTCGCATAGTTCGAGTGCTTCTTCGCGGTCGATTCGGCCTTCGCGGAGTTGTTCCAAAAACCGGCGCACGAACGGGCGCGGCACCACGCGCCCGCGCCGCAGGCTGATCGCGCGTTCAAAAACGAACACGCACAAAATGAATGAGCAGAGGCCAATCGGCGCCATCAGCAGGCCTCCATCCCAGATGACCTGCCAAAGATTCTTGGTGCCGATTGCGTCGGCGGCTTCATTGGAAGTCGAATCACCAGCGGCGGCTGCGGTTGCCTTCGATTGCTGAGCTGAGGCGGTGGACGTCCAACCGCCGAGCATGAACAACGCCGCCAATAGCAGCACGACCAGTTTTGTTTTCGAGGGAGCCCACATGGCGACACAACCTTTTTTCTTAGCGGGTTTCGCGATTCGCAGTTCCGTCGGCGGCGGAGAAGGCAATTTGCAAGCGTTCGCGCGCGACGCGTAGTCGGCGTGAGGCTTCCTGGTTGACATTCGTATCGCCGAAGTCGCGTAACAATTGTGCGTAAAGTTCGACAGCCTCTTTCCACTCAGCCTGCATTTCACGGCATTTGCCCGCCTGCAATAACGCCAAGGCCTGCCACTGCGGAAAAGCGAATAAGTGCACCACGCGGTGATACGCCTTTACGGCCTCGTCGAAATTCTTTTGATGGAAGTAGGTTTCGCCGATCATCCACTGCGCCATGGCGGCGGTTTCCGTTTTTGCCGCCCGTGGCGACCGCACCACCTGTTGGTACAAACGCCGTGCTTGCTCGAATTTCGCCTGGCTGACCAAACAACGCCCCATCAAATAATCAACTTCATACTGCTGCCGAAACGTGGGAAAGCTCTCGGCGATCGAAGACGCCAACAGATACGCCTCCGGCCACTTCTTCTGCTGCGCCAGAACTTGCGCTTGGCGCAACGGCGCCATCGCCAACCAGGCGTCGGGGTGGTCTTTTGTTTTTTGCCGCAGTTGGTCGAAACGCCGGCCCGCTTCCTCATATTGGCCCATGCGGTACAAAGATTCCGCCACCCAATACTCCGCCGGTATTCTGAGAGCGCCCGGTCCACAGATTTCCAGCACATGCTTCATGGCGGCGTTCACGTTGGGCCAGTCCTTGAGTGCGGCCGACGATTGCCCATACAGATACGTCGCATTACAGACGACGTTTTTTTGGTCGCTCGGTTTGGCCGCGGTGATTTGCTGGGCGATCTTTCGGGCGGCTTCATAGTTGCCGCCGCGCGCTTCGCGTTCGGCCACGCGGTAGGTGGCGTCGGCCCAAAAGCGGCTTTCGGCGTGTTCGTGCGAGAGCCTGGCGAAAATGTGATCGGCTTCCTGCACGCGTTTCAAATCGACCAGCGCCCAGGCCCACTGGTAAAGAATGCCGCCGACTCCCGGAGCATTCGGCTTTCGCGCCACGAGTTGCGCAAAGAGGCTGATCGCGACTTCCTCTTGGTCGGAATCGTCATAGATGCGCGCCGCGGCGAGCATTGCATCGTAAGCCACGTCGGCTTCGGGATGGCTTTCATACACCAGCCGATACATGGCCAGCGCGCCGCCGGGGGCGTCGGCTTTCTCCAGCGCCTTGCCGCGCATCAGCGCGGCTTCCGCCACCAACGAACTCTCAGGATGCTCCGCCAGAAGCCGCTCAAACGTGGCGGCGGCGTCTTGGTGTTGCTCGTTTTCGAATTGCAGCCAGGCGAGTCCGGCCAATCCTTTTTCCTGAAACGCCGGCGAGTTTTTTTGTTCGGCGAGTTCTTCAAAGAGCTTTTTCGCCAAGTTGATTTCACCGGCTCGGTAAGCCGTTTCGGCCAAGTAGTGCGTGGTGGGCAGGTAGTTTTCCTGCTCACGATTCAAACGATTCAAACGACTCAATTCGGCGTGGACGTCGGCCGCTTCCGCCATTCGGCCTATTCGGGCTAGAGCGACCGTCAACTGCGCGCGGCTTTTGGCTGCGTCGGCGCCTTGGGGCGCCAGTTCCAAATACTTCCGCAGCGGTTCGATCGATTCGTCCCAACGCTCCAATGCAACCAGCGCCGCGGCAAGCGCCGCTTGAACACCGGCTTGCAACGATTCCTGCTCCACTTCGGCGCCCACCCGCCTCAAGGCTTCCAAGGCGCGTTCAGGCCGCCCTTCACCCAGACGCGCCAAGCCAAGGTAATAAGCGTCGTACGCGGTTTGGTTTCCCGCGGCGATAATCTGCTCAAAGACGGCCGCCGCCGCTGTGTTGTTGTTTGTTTTGAGCAACGTTCGCCCGCGCAGGCGAAGCACCGACGTACGCAGCGGGCTTTCAGGGTAATCGACGAGAAAATCGGCTGTGAGGGATTCCACGGCGGCGAGGTCGTTCGCCTCTGAAGCGATGTTCATGGCGGCTTGGAGTGCGTCGTCGGCCCATTCGCTTCGCGGCCATTGCTTCACGACATTCTCAAACTCCTGGCGCGCCTCCGCCGCATCGCCCGACTGCCGCGCCGCCTCCGCCGAAAGCATCGCCCACGCAACGGCCAATTTATGTTCGACCGGCGGCGCCTGTTGCGATGCATCGTTCAGAACATCGTGAGCGGCCTTTGCTTCCTGGAGCGCCGAAAGGCTTTTGGCCAGCCAGTAGCGAGCGGGGATTTTCCAAGGGGAATCAGGATAGTTCGTGGCGAAATCGGCCAGCGCGACCCGAGCTTCCTTGAACCGTTGGGCCTCCGCTTGCAGCATTCCCAAACGCAGCGCGGCGTCGTCGGCTAGCAGTTGGTTGGGCTGGTCGATCAAAAAACCATAAAAACGGGCGGCTTCGTCGACTTCGCCCAAGCCTTCCAAGGCGCGCGCCAAACCGAAACGGCAGTCGTTGGCCATGGTGTTGTCGGGATATTTCCGCAGAGCCCGCGTGAAATAGTCCTTCGCGGCGGCGTGGTCGTTTTCGTTGAACGCCAACTCCCCCAGGTAAGGCAGCACGTATCCGTTTAAGGAATCGTCGGGCCGGTTTTTTTCAAAGTTCTGCAAGTCGCGCTTGGCTAGTTCCGCCTGCCCTGAAAGATACGCTGTTTCGCCCTGACGAAACTCCGCCCGCCGCGCGTACCGGTGTTTTGGGGCCCGCCGCAGAAACTCTTGGAAATGCCGTCGCGCTTCCGCGAACTGCTCTAACTGGACCAACGTTTCGCCCAGAAAGAAGGTGACCTGCGCCGTTCGCTGGTCGGCCGGGTATTCCGTGAGAAAGGTTTGGAATTCCTCAGCCGCGAGTTTCCAACGCTGATCGCGATAATGCCCCGCCGCGACGTCGTATTGATCGTCGGCCAGGCCGGCTTCGGCCAGCGCGGCTGCCGTCAAAAGCAGGCAGCCTGCGAGTATGAGCGTCAGCGTTTTGTACATCCTTGTTCCCGCCGGGCGGATTCTTCGCACCAGACTACTCCCTAGTCCGTTTTTTTCAGCCGACCCAAAAAGCGTTTCGCCGCATTTTCGGTTTGGCATACTGTATCGTTCCGCGTCCATGCGGAGCAATATGACTTCGCCTTGGCCATGCACTTCGCGCGGCCGAAACTCACGTTTTTGGCCGCCCGAGGAAAAAACGCGGCTGGGAGTCGAGATCTAAGAAGTGGGGGCGGAGCGCGTATTCCAGAATATCGACCACGCTGCGGAGCCGGTTCAATCAATTTCGCCAAACGTGTGGATCCTCCGCGACTTGCCCAGTCTTCCTGGTTGTGCGGCCGGCCACATTCGTTTTGTAGCGTGAAGGAAGTTCCCTTCTCGGATTTTCGGCGGCGGGCCAACGAGGGTTGGATGTCGAAGCGTGCGGAATCGAGTGTTCTCCGCCGTTAAAATTGGCTCGCCGCTATTTAACCTAGTAGTGCAGTAGTGTATAATTATGCAACACTTCGTGCATTGCCGAAAGCGGCCCTTTTCTGTTTGGCGTTTGAGAAGCTTGGTTTTTTTGGAAATCCGGGCTTTTGAACCGGGACGTGGTTTTCCACGATACCCGAATGTTTTTTGACGGGCTCAAACACCCGGCTCCAATGGTTGCCCGGCCCAAACACCCTGCTCCAATGGTCGCCCGGCAGATCGCAAGATTTGCATTTCCACAAAGCTTGACTTCTATTCCAACGAGGGAGTTATGACGAAACCATCCAGCGGTTCGATGAGTCGTCGGCATTTGCTTTCGGCGGGCGCCGCCGTAGCCGCTGCGTCGTTTTCGGGCGTGGCGCGCGGCGAGGAATTGCTCGCCGATTGGAAAGTCGAAAAAGGTCAGATTCGGCAGTCGGTCGTGCCCTGGTGTTTCAAACCAATGAAAGTGGAAACGCTCATTCACGCCGCAGCGCGAATGGGGCTGCAATCGGTCGAACTGACGCCGCCGGAGAACTGGCCGCTGTTGAAGAAAAACGGCCTAGTCTGTGCGATCACTCCCAGCCACAGCTTTACGCGGGGCTGGAACCATGTGGAGCATCACGCGGAATGCAGCGAAAAAATCACGCGGGCGATTGAAGCCACCGCCGCCGCCGGATTCAAAAACGTGATCACCTTTTCGGGCATGCGCGGCGAACTTTCCGATGAACAGGGCAAACGCAATATGATCGCCGGCTTGAAGAAAGTGCTCAGTCTGGCGGAGAAGAAGAAGGTGAATCTTTGCATTGAACCGTTGAACACGCGGGTCGACGAAGAAATGAAAGGCCACCCCGGCTACCAGTGCGATACCGTTGAATGGGCGGTCGACGTTTGTGACCGCATCGGTTCGCCCCGGTTGAAAATTTTGTTCGATATTTATCACGTGCAAATCATGCAGGGCGACGTGATCCAACGCATCCGGCAGTACAAGGATTATATCGCCCACTACCATACGGCGGGGAACCCTGGGCGGCAGGAGTTGGACGACGACCAGGAAATTCATTACCCGGCGATCATGAAAGCGATTCTGAAAACCGGCTACCAGGGTTATGTGGGGCAGGAGTTCATTCCGCGCGAGGCCGATAAAATCGCCTCCTTGCGCAAGGCGGTGCGTTGGTGCGATGTCTGAACGTATTCCCAGATTCTGTAACTAAGATGGCGGCCATATGTTGGCGTATTTAGTAATACGAGAAGGCTAGAAATGGAGCGACGTTTATCGGCTGATTCCCGGTCGAACGGTCACCATTGGCCGCGCCCCGACCAACCAGATCGTGATCCGAGACGAACGCTGTAGCCGCCATCATTCGGAAATATTTCTAACGCAAGACCGTTGGACCGTGCGCGATCTGGAAAGCCGCAACGGCACGATGGTCGGTTCGGAAACCATCAAGGAAGACCGCCCCCTGGATCCGGGCGACATCGTTCGCATCGCGCATACGCAAATGGCGTACGTGCATAATCTTTCGACGGCTTTCGCCGACTTGGAGAAGCCGCCGCCCGCCACCGACCAAGGCGACGAAACCTCGATCGGCCCACTGACCGCGAACTGGGAAGACCCACAGTCGTTGGAGTTGCGCGAGCCGACCTTGATCACGCATCGTCGGGGGCGGACCCGCTTTCTCGAACGCGCCGAAGGCGACGACGACATCTCGGTTCCCCGTGTGGGGCGCGCCGCCAAGGAGTTGTGTCGGCTGGCGTTCGAACTGGCCAACCAACCAGAGGCCGTTTCGGCTTCGCGTTTGGCGCTGGCCGGTCTGATGGAAAACACCAACGCCGACGCGGCGGGCGTTTTTCTCCGGCCTTCCGGGAGCCAGGGAAAATCGGCCGGCAATGCGTTGGAGCTCATGGCTTCCCAAACGCGGGGCGAATCGCCGTATCATCATGTCTCGAAGTTTCTCACCGACACCGTGCTCCGGGAGGGAGAGGCGGTGTTGGCGCGCAATGTCGAGAACGACAGCACGCTGGGGCTCCGAGATAGCCGGGGTGAAATCCTCGCCACGAGCGTCATCTGTGCGCCCATTCGGCAAGATTCGCGAGTTGTTGGTCTGATTCATTTGTACGCCACCGACACCCGCCGTCCGCTCGACCCCGACGACTTGGAATTCACCTTGGCCTTGGCCGAAAACCTCGCCTTGGCGTTGAAGAATTTGCAGCGTCAGCAGGAATTGGCGGAGAACCTGAACCAGTCGAACAGTGAAATTGTTCAGCTTCGCGAGCGTTTGGGCGATGAAAGCGAATTGGTGGGCTCCAGCGAGTTGATGATGAAAGTGCAGCAAGAGGTGCTGCGGGCGGCGCCCAGCCGGGCGACGGTCTTGATTCGCGGCGAGAGCGGCGTGGGCAAGGAGTTGGTGGCGCGGGCCGTGCATTTCGCCAGCGCGCGAAAGTCGGGGCCGTTGAAATGTTTGAATTGCGCCGCGCTGACCGAATCGCTTCTGGAGAGCGAACTGTTTGGACACGAGCGCGGCGCCTTCACCGGCGCCACGGAGCGAAAACACGGAAAATTCGAAGCGGCTCACAAAGGCACGTTGGTGCTCGATGAAATCGGCGAAATGAGTCCCTCGATTCAAGCCAAATTTTTGCGAGTGTTGGAAGGGCATCCGTTTGAACGCGTGGGCGGAAGCAAGGCGATTCAAGTCGATACGCGAGTGATCGCCTCCACCAACCGCAATTTGGAGAAGGCCGTCGCCGAAGGACGCTTCCGCCGCGACCTGTTCTTCCGTTTGAACGTCGTGGAAATTGTCGTGCCGCCGTTGCGCCGCCGTCCTCAAGATATCTTGGATCTGTCGAAACATTTTCTGGAGAAATTCAACGCGGAAACGGGGCGCCGTTTTAAGAGTTTCACGCCGGAGGCGCTCAAGCGTCTGCAACAGTATCGCTGGCCCGGCAATGTGCGGGAGTTGAAGAATGTGGTGGAGCGCGCGGTGGTTTTGGGTCGATCGGAATACATCGACGTCGACGACCTAGCGCTCACCAACCTAGCCACGGCGGGCGATTCCGCTGAAATTTCGCTGACGCCGCCCGCCTTCGAGCCGCTTTCATTGGCCGACATGGAAGCCCGGCATATTGCCGCCACGCTGCAAGCGTTTCAATGGAACAAGAGCAAGACGTCGGCGGTTTTGGGCATTGAACGCTCGACGCTTGATCGGAAAATTCGGCGTTATAAAATCGAACGCCCCGAGGGCGATGCGTAAGGCGCCTCTTTTTTGAAATCAGCATACTCCGCCGAGCACACCTCGCGGTTTGTGTGTTCAGGCATGCACGGCGCTGCGGGCGAGGCTGGACTTGGTCGGTTAAAAACGTCGGCTGACGTTGACGGCTTTGTAGCCGTTCATGGAGTTTGATTGGAATGTTCATCGTTATGCCGGCTTGATTTCACAGGAGGGAACGGAGAATCTTGTTTGTTTCCTCGTTTCCGCTGCATGAAAGGCATTTCGAGGCACGCTTTGTTTTCCTCCGCAAACAGTATGACGCACGATGTGATTGGTTCCGCCATCGAAGTTCATAAAGACAAAGGGCCCGGTTTATCCGCACTTTTCTCTGTTTCCTCCGTTCTCTCCTGTTCCATTCGTATCACGCGGAGTTAACGCGAGCGAGAACGGAGGATTGCGTTCTTACGACCGGTGAAAATCGTGAACGGTTACACAGCTTTGTTGCCAGACTACCTGGGTGATGACCGCGCAGTCTTGAGCCAGCGGTTTTCGATGGCTCGCCGGCGGTATCCGCTGGGCAATCGCTCCGGCATTCTGTGCGAAGAAGAGAAACGGTCGAGTAGAGGAGGAGCGTCAATGACGCCCCTCCTCTACTCGACCGTTCTCGGCGTTGAAATTTTCACCCGGAAACCGCCGAGCAACGTCTGGACTTCCGTCCAGTTCGTATGGAAATGCGATATACCGCTCGCGGTTGAAAATGGCGTCTTTTCGTTTAACGGCAAGGCGAAGGCGACTGCGTTTTCAGTCTTGCCCAACCGGTTTGACTCAAAACGCGTTTTCAGCGGCTTGAAGTACAAACAGTTCCAACGTTTCGGCGTCGTTCGGCGTCGTTTGGCGTCGTTTGGCGTTAGTCTTGGGCGATCGCATCGGTCAGTCGGCGAATGCCGACGAACGCCGGAAAGTAGGTTCTGACATCCCACTCGGTCGCCTCGCCGGGTAGCAGGTCGAAAGAAAACCTCTCATCGGCCTCAACCACGCAAACGCTGCCCAAAGGCGCGCGGTGCAATAGTTCTTCGAGCAGTTGCAAGAGGTCGTCGGTTTGGTCGAGGTAGAGGTCGTAGGGAGGCGAGCAAAAAATCACCCATGGTGGCGGATTGCTCGCCGCCGCGGCGGAAGCTTCGCTCCAGGCTTGCAGCGAGTTGCGGCCCCAATGGAAGGTGTTAAACGTAATGATTTCCGTGATGGCTTCGACGTGAAACTGCGCGACGTTTCGTCGAATCAGGTCGGCGGTGGGGAAATGGCGTTCGATGAAGGTGGCTCGCGCCGCGCCCCGGCTGAGCGCTTCCAAACCGATTGCCCCCGTGCCGGCGAAAAGATCGAGCACGTGCATGCCTTTGATCGAGGGGCCCACCAAATTAAACACCGCCTCCCGAACCCGCGCCTTCATGGGCCTTGTGCGGGGGTCGCCGTGATAGGCTATCTTACGGCTTCGCCATTTCCCGCCCACGATGCGAGGCTGCGAATCGACCCCATCGCTTTTATTTTCCGATTTTCCACGGTTTACGCGTTTTCCGCTCATGGGGGGCGTGGCCACTCCTAGATATTTCGGGCATCCTGAATTTGTGTTCTCGCATCGAACGAGCGCAAAACTTCAATTTTGGCCGAACGACGGGTGAATTCAGTTTTCTTCTGGGAAATCCCTCTCAGATTCACTCGCGGCGCGAACCGTTGAGGGGTTTGATTACGTAAACTACAGTATTCTAATTCGGCCGTGGCGCCTTTTGCGACGGCCGGGAACAACGTATTCTACTTGGTCGATGGCCTCCCCACAGGGGCCGTTCCGTTTCGGCCGATACGACTTCGCACACCGAGGATTCTGAGCATGTTCAAACGTTGGAATCATTTTTTTGTTGTTTTAACGGCGATTTTTGTTATCTCGGCAGGCCTTGCCGTTTCCGCCGACGACGCCCCCCCGCCGGAAGACCCCCAGCCGGCGACATCGGCTGATCCAAAAGAGCCGGCCCCGCCGGCAAAAGAAGAAACGCCGCCAGTAAAAAAAGCAGCCGACAAAGAGGCGCCCGCAACGGAAGAGAAACCGGCCGCGCCAGCCAAGGAAGCTGCCCCCAAACCCGAAAAAGAAGCCGGCGAGGCGGCCGCCCCTTCCGCGAGCAAGCCCACTCCCGACGCCCCCGCCGATGGCGCGCCTCAGGCCGCCTACGAGCAAAAATTGACCCAATGGAAGGAAATCCTGAAGAAACTTCGCGAGATTCGCGTGGCCTATCAAACCGCCGACGACGAAAACACCAAGAAACTACAAGCCGATTGGGACAAAACCGTCGCCCAGGGAAATCAGCTTTTGCCCGAACTGCGAGACGCCGCAACGGAGGCGTACATCGCGGCGCCGGAATCGGACCGGCAACTGAGTCGGTTCGTCTTTAAGTTGGCCGGCGACGCCTACAAACGCGACGAATTCGAGGCCGCGCGGAAGATCGCCGAAGCCATGCTCGCCGCCGGCGCGGAAAGCAAGTCGCTCTACGGAATTGCCGGCGTCTGTGCGTTTGTATTGAACGATTTTGACGTGGCCGAAAAACGTTTTGAAGAATTCAATCAGGCGGAGCCCAAACTCGGCAAGGGCGCCGAACTTGAGGAAGAAGATTTTGGCAAGTTATTCCAATCAGTCGGCGGTTACGAATCGGTCGTCGACGACTACAAAAAGTACTGGGCCGAAGAGCAATCGCTAAGAAAAAAGGAAGCCGAAGCCGACGACCTCCCCCGCATCTTGATGAAAACGACCAAGGGAGATATCGAAATCGAACTCTTCGAGAACGAAGCCCCCATGGCCGTGGCGAATTTCATCAGCCTCGTCAAGGAAAAGTTCTACGACGGCCTCACCTTCCACCGCGTGCTCGACGGCTTCATGGCCCAAGGCGGGTGCCCCGTCGGAGATGGATCGGGCGGCCCCGGCTACAAGATTCCTTGCGAGTCGCATCAAGACAACTACCGCAAGCACTTTCGCGGTTCGATCAGCATGGCCCACGCCGGACGCGACACCGGCGGCTCGCAGTTCTTCCTCACATTCACACCCGCGCATTTTCTCAACGAGCAACACACGGTGTTTGGACGCATCATCAAGGGGATGGACGTCCTGGCGAAACTCCAACGGCGAGATCCCACAGCCAAGCCGCCGCTGCCCACCCCCGACCGCATGCTCTCGGTGGAAGTCATTCGTGATCGGGGCCACGAATACAAGCCGACCAAGGTCCAGTAAGGCCGGCGGCGGAAATAGATTTACTCGAGTAAGGAACCGTCCCGAATTAAAAGCCCGGCATTTTCGAAATGCCGGGCTTTTTGTTGGTTGGGGCGGAGAGATTTTGATTGGACGCCGCATGTTTGATGCATGTGGGGCCTAAAAGCTTGGCGCGGCGGTGTTGCGTCGGCGTTTGATCTGGGCTTTGGTCACGAGAAGATAATTCGTTCCTTGATATTCAGTGACAACGCCGTCGACGGTCCATTGCAGCGCGGTAGGCAGGTCGCGCACGATCTGCACCACTCTTTCCAAGGCCAAATTTTCCAGGCCCAACAGACGTTGGCCGTCGTAGACGAAAACGATCCGATCGCCGGCCGACTGGAACACGCCGACCTGCCGCTCCAGCAGGGTTCCCTCGCGAATCAGGTCTTCACGATTCGCAGACGACTTTTCTTTTCGCGCCGAGGCGCTTGACGTCGCGCCGCTTGGCGCCGCCGCTCGCGCCTGAAACGCCAGAAATACGGCCGCAAGAACCATCGCCCCCGATACCCATGCACGAAAGGCGGCGCGGCTGTTGGCGGATGTGTCGATCATTTGTGTTCCTCGCGTGGGCAGTCGCTTTCGGTATGGAATGCATCTGGCGTGCTCGGCGCGCTACGCTGGAAAACTCTACGTTACGGTCGAAACAGGTAGAGAACCGGCGCGCGTTCAGGCTAGAATACGGGGCCGACACAACGCGCACTTCCCCTATTATCGGTATTTCTCCCAGCTCTCTTTCAACGAGGCCCATGATGCGACGCCGAGATTTTCTCCTCACCACGGCCGCCGGAGCAGCCGCGGCCGCCACCACCGCATGTTGGACCGACCACTCGTTACTCGCGCAGGTTCCGGGAGTGCGCCCGCCGCAAGCCGCAGGCGTGAAAGTGCTCAATCCTGGCGGGCGCGTTCCGGTATCGTTGATCATCGACGACTCCACGTGTCTGGTGAATCTCAACCGGTTCGCCATTCCCCAATTCGCCGCCGCCTGGAAAGCATTTCCTGAACGCAAATGGAGTCAGCCCTGGCGGAAGATGCCCCACGAAATCCCCGATTCCTTTGTGCGGAAATTCGGGCAATGGTGCACAGAGAATGGCGTGAAGGGAAAGTACAGCGTGGTCCCTTTTCCCGCCTGCGTGGGGCGCGTCGACCGAGTGCTTCCCGGCTGGACGGCCCGTGAACTGAACGACAGCCTGAAGTTGGTCCGCGAGGAACTCACGCCCAACTGGGATATCCATCCTGAAATGGTCACCCACACCCGTGTGATCAACACCAAAACCGGCCACCCTTACCCACAACAAGATTTAGAGCACATGGAAAATTGGCGTTGGACCGACGGGAAGTCGGTCGACGAACTCGCCAATTATATGTCTTATGGTCTGAACATCTTGCGAAACGTCGGCTTGCCATGTGAAGGGCTCACCACGCCGGGCGGTTTCGCCAGCCGGGTGCTGCCGGAGTTGGCCCAAGCGACGTTGGAATCATGTCGCGACGTCTACCAGACGGAAATCCCGCATTACTTTCGCCACCTGTACGCCGACGGCGAACGCAGCGTGGCGCCGCGCGTGGAATACGCCGCCGGGCTCGACACCGATAATCCTCGCTGCGTGGTTTCGATTATTGGCTGCACCGGCGATTGGACCGGCGGCTGGGATTGCTCCAGCCACGGCGATCTTGATCGCTTCATCAACGCCGACCTCACCCAAGGCCGCATGATTGATGTCATCGAGCGCGGTGAACCAGCGATTATCGTCTGCCATTGGACAGGCATCTATTTCAATGGCGAGGAAATCGGTTTTCACGTTTTTCAGGAAGTCGTCCGCCGCCTGCATGCCAAATACGATCATCTGCAGTGGATGAAGTTGAGCGAAATCTCTCGTTATTGGGCCGCCAAGGAGTTGACCCAATGGAAAAGGCCGCCCGGGAATCTTGCCGACGACGCTTGGAATATTCACGCGCCGTTCGCCTGTCCCCAGATGACCGTCGCGTTGCCAGCCGCGCCGGGAAAAACGCCGCAGCTTGCGTTCCAAGGCCAACAAACCCGGCTGACGCAAGTAAAATCGGCGAAGCTCCTGAAAGCGGGAACCTGGTTCCATCATGCCGAACAAAGCGTTGTCTGTTTCGACCTGCCTCGCGGCGGCAGCCAATTGAAATGGGTGTAATAGACAACGAACGTCCTGCATTTTTGAACGCCCGGCTGCCGGCCGTAAGCACCTGAAGCACCTGACCAAGATCTATTTCCGTGCGATGGTGTTATGAAATTCTCCTCAAGCCGGAGGCTTGCCAGCTATACTTCACGCGGCTAGGAATGTCTGATCGTCGAAGAGTTGGAAGTTGCGGGTGATGAGGGAATGGATTTCGTTTTGATCGGTGGTGTTAAGGTTATTCAGAGTCTTTTCGATCGCCTCGCGGAAGTCGCCGAACGTT
>JAJRWU010000112.1 GCA_024276655.1 Planctomycetota bacterium | reverse complement strand
CGCGGCTGGCAATGGCTCGTTTAACGGCAAGCCGAAGGCGACTGCGTTTTCTGTTCTGTCCGAACGCGTGGGCTCAAAACACAGCCGCCTTCGGCTTGCCGTTAAACGAAAAAAACGACATTTTCATCCGCGTGCGGTATACTCTTCCAGGAACCCGTCGGGAGGGGGTAGTTTTCCTGAAAGCAGGTCGGGCAACACGGCTTGCGCCACGGAAGCGGGAATGGCAAAGCTTGAGGTTCTGCCTGCTCGTGCGATGTTGATCCCCACGGTTTCGCCATCGAGGTTCACGATCGGCCCGCCGCAATCGCGGGGCCGCAAGATCGTGTCGTGTTGGAGCACCTTTTCGAAGCCGGCGCGTCGCTCGCTGAGCGGACCGCCAAGCGTGATATCCATATTCGCGTGCGAGTCGGATTGCATCAGCGAAGAGAGCCAGCCGAGCGTCGCGGTGACGCGCAGCTCCTGCTGGCCTCGCTCGATCACCAAATGCACGCGTTCGCCCGGTTGGTAGCCGCCAATGATTTCCTTGAGCGAAACACGGCTGTGAACTTCCCGCCCCTCCACCTCACGAACGATATTCTCGATCGCCTTGCCGTTGGCCTCCCGGATGATATCGTTCACCCGCAGCCCCGCTTTTTGGGCGCCGCTGCCGGGAAATACGGCGTCGATGCGGGAGCCAATTTCCAGCGGATCAAATTGGATTCCCAAAACACCGCTTTGCGGCCGAATCGTGCGCGGCTTCACGCTCGCCACGCCAATGGCGAGCGGGTCTTTGGTGAGCCCTGGGGTGGTGAGCCAACTTCCCACCGGCGTGTCTTTTTTGGCCCAGGTAACGGGCAACAGGTTTTGCGCGTCGATTTTCAAAAGGGCCAAGTCATTTTTCTTCTGGTAGCCCACCAGTTTTGCCGGCAAGCGGCGGCTATCGTAGAGCAGGCACTCCAAATCGCCGTGCAGTTCGCTGCCCTTGGTGAGAATGTGGCCGTCTTTGCGAACAATGGCTCCCATGGCGATCGGGTTGCCGTCGGAATAGACGATCACCACGCTTTTGTGCGTCTGCGCCACGACATCGCGAAACGCCGCCTTGACCGACGCATGATTTCGCTCATGCGCGTTCTTTTGGGCGTGGGCCGGTAACGCCACGGCCCCCAAGAGAAGAACCATGCTCGCCAAAAGAAAGAGAACGTGAGGTCGTTTACGGATCATTCGCCTCTGCTCCTAATGTGTATGCCACTCGGTTTTCAGAAGCCCGGCTGTTTGAAAAAGCCGGGCTGCTCTGAAATTTCACATCCGGAAAAACTACTTGCCGCCAATTTTGAGTTGCAGTTCAATCGCTTTGGCAGGATCGGTTTCACCGCCGCGAAGAACGTGAAGTGTTACGACATCGTTCGGTTTGGCGCCGCGAACCAACTCAGCCAGTTTACCAAAACTGGGAATGGTTACGCCATTAAATTCTATGATGATATCGCCGACTTGAAGTCCCGCCCGCTCCGCTGGCGAACCTTCGTGAACTTCGGCAATATCGGCGCCGATCTTGCTCAGACCGCCGCGCACGCCAAGGAACGGCCGTTTTCGGTTGGGGTGCGCCAGTTGCTCCCAATTTCGCCGAAAACGATTCACCGGCACGTGCATGTTTTGGTTCAACTCCTCCCCGATACGACTATGAATTCCGATCACCTTGCCGTCCATATCGAATAAGGGGCCGCCGGAATCGCCCCCGACCAACGTGCAATCGGTGGCGATCAACATCGAATTCGCTACGAGTATCCTCCCGACGCGAACCACCGGACGCCGCCCCGACATATACCCGTTGGGGTGGCCAGTCGCCAAGCACCATTGGCCGGGGCGAAGTTTGGAGGAGTCGCCCAATTCGGCGGTAACCCAGTCGCCCTTGTCGGTGATTTTCAACAGGCCTGAATCTCGAATGACGCCCAGGTCTTGCCCCGAAATGCGGCCCAGCGTGATTCCACGGGCCGTGCTGCCATCGGCAAATGTGAACAACACATCAAGATTCGGCCGCCCCACCACATGGCCGGCGGTAAGAACATATCCATCTTTGCTGATCACCACTCCGCTGCCGTGGGCATTGCCAACTTGAACAGCAACCGTAGCCTCAATTGCGTTCTTTGTGATACGCTGCACCCGCTTCTGCATCGTTTTCAGGTCGGCCACGCTTTCCGGCGCCGCTCCGGCGAAGATCTGCTCGATCTCGGCCGCCCGTCCACGACCCGCCGCAAGCAACAGCAGCAGGACGAACAACACGAATCGTCGTACAAAGAGCATTGCAGTCATTTTGATCACACTAAATGAGCCAAGTTTTTGCGAAGGCGCCGCCGGAACACAGCGTCACAAGACATGTGCCTTCATAATAATGTATTTCGGAACATTTTTCCGGTCATTTTGAGTCTGATTTATTTGCGCGGTACAAGTTTGACGCCTTAAAAAGCCGCTTCTGACAAACTTTTTTCAATTTTTTCGACTTTTTTAGATCGGCAAGACACTCTTCCCAATCGGCCGCTTTTTGCCGTATTTATTCCCTGCAACCCATTGCGGAGCATTGATTCTCGTGGCGTCTTTGTTGCTATTCGGAGGCGGATACCTGGGCCGGCGCGTGGCCGACATTTGGCTCGCGAACAAACAGCAAGTTGTTGCTGTCACACGTTTTGCAGAACGCGCTGCTGTCTGGAAACAAGAGGGAATCGAACCCCGCGTGGGCGACGTTGCCAACGCGGAATCGCTGGGTGCGTTGCCTCTTTCCGATACGGTCCTGTTCGCCGTAGGGTTCGACCGCCGAGCCGGCGCAACGATTGAATCTGTTTTCGTCGCCGGACTCCGAAACGTGCTCGATCGGCTGCCGAAAAAAACGCAACGAATTATTTACATCAGCTCCACGGGCGTCTACGGGCAAAACGACGGCCAGTGGGTCGATGAAAATGCTATTTGCCAGCCTACGCGTCCTGGAGCAAAAGCCTGTTTGGCCGCCGAGCGGCTATTGTTTCAGCACCCACTGGGCCAGCGGGCGATTGTTTTGCGGGCCGCCGGACTCTATGGACCAGGAAGAATCCCCCGCCGCCGGGAAATCGAACATGGCGAGGCGATTCCCGTTCCCGCCGCGGGCTTTTTGAATCTGGTGCATGTCGACGACGCCGCGCGTGTTGTGCGAACCGTGGCCTTGGCCGACCGCCAGCGGCTATCGAAAATCTATAATGTGTAGGACGGCGCCCCAGTGCAGCGAGCCGATTATTTTCGAGAACTCGCCCGGCTCTTGCAATCGCCGCCGCCAACCTTCGCCACACCCGAAGCTTCAAGCCATGCCGCCCAACGCGCCGCCACCGACAAACGCGTTTCCAACCTTCGGCTGCGAGAAGAACTTGGCGCGTCGTTTCAGTTTCCAGATTACCGCCATGGATTAGCCAATATTCTCAGCGCCGAGCGAGCCGCCAAGTAGAGCCAATAATTCGGATCTTTAAAACAATGAGCATTTTCACATGGTGGCGAGACGGCCGCCGGCGTCGCTGGCTGGACCAAGCTTTCCCCGACGCTTGGCTCGACACCCTCAATGCAAACATCTGGCAATACGAATGCCTACCCACGGAAACCCAGAGGAAAATTCGCAAATGCGTGACGATTATGGTCCGGGAAAAAACGTGGGTCGGCTGCAAGGGCTTGAAACTCAGCGAAGGTATGAAGGTCACGATTGCCGGCAAGGCGAGCTTGCTCCTGTTGGGCGTCGAAGATTTCTACTTCGGCGCCGTACAAAGCATACTCGTACACCCCGCGGCTTACGTTCACCAACCACAAGCCACGATCAATCTGTTTGGAGGTTCCGGAAGTGGCCCGGTCGGCCCGCGAGCGATACTGGGCGAATCCTGGAGCCGAGGACCGGTGGTGCTCTCGTGGCGGGAAATAGAGGCGGAATCTCGCGGGCAGCGCCTCGGGCGGAACTTGGTTGTGCATGAATTCGCACACCAGCTTGACGACATCAACGGCGGCATGGACGGCGACCTACCGATCTTCGAGCACGCTTTGCGCAAGCGTTGGGAGGAGATCAGCGAGATGGAATACACGCGGCATCTGGGCGCTGTGCAACGCGGCCAGCCCACGCTGCTCGATCCTTACGGCGCTACGAATCGGGCCGAGTTTTTTTCCGTGGCCAGCGAAACGTTCTTTGAACAACCGCACCGCTTGCACCAGGAACACCCCGAACTCCATGCCGTCTTGCAGGACTTTTATCGAATCGACCTCACACGGTGGATACCATCGCATGTCGCCCGGCAGCGGCAGCCAGCGAGTGTTTCTCAAGGCGCGAACGAGCACTCCGCCGGGCAGCGGGGCGAACCGACTGATGCGGCGGCGGGCGGCGCGTTGCCAGAGTTTTCCGAATTGCCTGAGTTGCAAAACGCCGACGATTACTTCACCAGGGCCGTTTCGTTTTTTCTAGACGGCCTTGCGGAACAGGCCGTACACGATTTCACCCGCGCCCGGGAGTTGAACCCCAACGACGGCGAAGCCCACCAGCAACGCGCCTTGGCCTGGCTCGAACTTGGCGAAATTGATCAAGCCCGAGAAGATTGCCAGCAGGCCCTGACGCTCGATCCTCGCGACCACGACGCCCTGCGCACGCGAGGGTCGGTGCTCTTGCTGCAAGGCGAATTCTCCGCCGCCCTGAACGATTTGAATCGTGTGCTCGATCACGATAACCGCGATGTCAAAGCCTACTACTTTCGCGGCAGGGCGCGGGCCGCCTTGGGGGAACCCGCCCAGGCCATCGCCGATTTCAACGAAGCCTTGGCCGTCCACCCGCATTGGCCGCAAGCCCTGCTCCAGCGTGGGCTGGCCCACCATGCTCTGGGACACGAAAAACGCGCCCGAACCGACCTCGCCAAAGCACACCACCTAAACCCTGAAATCGACGCCGAAACACTGTAACGACCGTTCGAGCAATGAGCGTCTTCTTTCGCGGGACGAAAGGCGACAAATATTGCGAGGCGGGTTTGTGTTGTCAGGCGCGCGGCGGGTGAAAATCTACCTAATACAAGCACGAAGCGCAAGCGAGTGAATCAGCAAACGGTCATTCCCGCGTGGGTGGGAACCCAAAAAATACTCACGGTCTCCTGCTACGTGCGGGTAAATTATTTTATGCCTCTCGCCTAAGGCATGCGCGATTTTCCGTTCACAAATTACCGGCCGGGAATGTATTTCGGAACTGTCGTCTACGAAAACATTATCATGCATCAACTCCAGCGGCGCGCCGCTACCAATTCGCAACTTGGTAGTCTTTGAGGAACTTGCCCCAAAGATGTTCGCCCGTGAGCAGGCCGGAAAAGATAGGATCACAAATTCTGGCGGCTGCGTCGATTTGGTCAAGCGGCGGGTGGAAGTCAAGCTCTGCGGTTTTTCGACGCGCGATATCGGCCGGGTCTTCGTCGGTGATCCAACCGGTGTCGACGCTATTGATATGAATTCCGTCCGACACATAATCCCGGGCGGAGGTGCGGGTCATCATATTGAGCGCCGCCTTGGCCATGTTGGTGTGAGGATGTTTGTCGGTTTTATACGCCCGATAAAACACGCCCTCCATCGCCGATACATTCACGATATGCCTGTCGGGCGAGGGCTGCCGCAGCATCAGCGGCTTGAGCCGCGAATTCAATACGAACGGCGCCACCGCATTCACCAAATGCACCTCCAGCAGTTCGGCCGTCGACACATCGGCCAAACGCAGCCGCCAACTGTTGACAGAGCGCAAATCGACTTGCTGCGAGTCTTGGTCGTATTGGCCGTCTGGAAACACGTGCTCGCCATGGCGGGCATCGCCCGGCGCCAAGGGGATTTGCGAAAGCTGCGCCGAATGTTGCAGGCCTGGCAAACTCCCGTTTTCTTGCGACGGTAAGGCCGGAGACAGGTTGGCCGCCGCCAACGATTCCACCGCCGCCGCCCCGGCGTGTTTCAACGACTCATACGCCGCCAACAGAGGACGAACTTCGGCTGGCATGTCGTCGGCCGGAACCCGCTCTCCCGCCATCAAGTGGGCGTAAAATCCTGGAGGACGCCGCACCGTTTGACAGGCGTTGTTGAGAATAAAATCAAGCTGCGGCAGTGTTTGTTTGAGGTGTTCGGCCAGCGCCTCCACGCTGGGCGTATGCCGCAGATCAAGGCCATGGAGTTGCAGCCGATCTTTCCAGATGTGGCTATCGTGTTCGCTCATGAAGCGTGTGGCGGCGTCGCGGGGGAAACGCGTCGTGACGACCACATACGCGCCGGCGCGCAACAATTTGAGCGCCGCGTGAAAGCCGATCTTGACGCGGCCGCCGGTCAATAAAGCATAGCGTCCGGAAAGATCGGCGGTTTGTTGCCGTTTCCCCCAATTAAACGCCGCACAATCGGGGCAGAGCGAATCGTAAAAAAAATGCAGCCGATCAAAATCACGTTTGCAGATATAACAGTTTCGCGGCGCCTGCAAACGCGGCCCGGCGGCCTCTTCGGGTTGTTCGCTGGCCGGCGGCAAGGCGGGCGTGAACGGAACCGGGGCGTTCGACTTTTTCAACTGCCGCACGCTGGTTTGCGAGCGGATGCCGGTTTCCGCCAACAGCGTTTTATCTTGCTCTTCCCGCATTTTGAGCGCGTGGCGGCGTTGTTTGCGATTCTCGCGCTTTAATTGTTGGCGGGCGTCGCGGTCGGGAATCGCGATTCGGCCCACAGCCGCCAGCAGCCGTTTTTTTTCCGCCGGCGGCAGCAACGCCAGCAGGGCGCGGCGGTCTGCTACTTGTTCGAGCACGGCAATGGCCGCTGCAAAGTCGTCGGCCGTGGGAGGCGCCGGCGACGTTGTTGTCGGCAAAGGTAGCGGCGGCGTTGCGTGCGATTGTTTATTCAAGGAGTGATTCCAACAACTAAAAAGTGAAGTTGGCGGGCGCGGCGTCGCTCGCTTTATTTGGGTGTAACCGGCAAGCCGCCAAGTAAACAGAGGCGGTTTAGCGATTTCCTCGGAAAATTGACAAATAACTATTGATAAATCATGTCTTTCTTATCCGTGTTCATCAGCGATGTCCGTGGTCTATCTCGCCTGACCGGGATGCGGTTCACGTTTTTTTAACCACGGATGTCACGGATAGATTCAATCAACGACTCATCGTTGCTCCAATAATCGACTCGCCCAATTTCTTGTGAAGCGACTTGCCCGACCTACCGCGACTTTCTTGTAGTTCTTCTCTCAATGAACCAGCGAGATGCCGGTTGCGTTCGCTTTTTTTCAGACTCAGCGGACGACGCGTCCTGAGCGGGAGCCGGCGGCCAGGGCGTCGATTTCCGCTCGGCTGGAAAAATTAAAATCGCCCGAGATCGAATGCGCTAGGCAGGAAGCGGCCACGGCGAAATCGAGTGCGTCGGCGGGCATGGGGTAGTCGTCGCATGTCAGACCAAAAATCAGCCCGGCGGCGAAGGCGTCGCCGCCGCCCACGCGGTCGACAATGTTGCGTATTTCGTAGGGCTCGTAAACGCCGTTTTGTCGCGGCGAGAAATGGGCTGCGTCTTGCTCTGCTTCAAACAGCATGGCGCCCCAGTTGTTGTGCGAAGCCGAAACGCTCTCCCGCAACGTCGTGGCCACCAGCTTGATATTCGGAAACTGCTGCACCACTTGCCGGGCGACATCGGGGTAACGCGAAGTATCGAGTTGGCCGGAATGGATATCGGCGCCGGCGGCGCGAATGTCGAGAACATCGCCGCAGTCTTCTTCGTTGGCGATCAGCACGTCCACATACGGCAGCACCTCGCGCATGGTGCGCTGCGCTAATTCGCGGGTGGATGCCTTCGCCGCCCAACGCCAAAGTTTGCCGCGAAAGTTAAGATCGCACGAAACGGTCAACCCCGCTGCTTGCGCCTGCCGCACGGATTCGATAGTTGCTTCGGCCGCCATTTCCGAGAGCGCCGGCGTGATGCCGGTCACATGAAACCAGTCGGCGCCGGTGAAGATGTTCTCCCAATCGAAGGCGGTGGCGGGCGTTAGGCTGATCGACGAATATTCGCGGTCATAAACCACGCGGCTGGGCCGCTGGTTGGCGCCGGTTTCCACGAAGTACAAACCCAGGCGGCCCCGCTCCGACGACAAAATGTGTTGCGTCTCGACGCCGAATCCTCGCAAGGTCGCGATACACGCTTCGGCCAAGGGATTTTTCGGCAAGGCCGAAACAAACACCGCGTCCGCCCCCAAAAGCGACAACGACACCGCCACATTCGCCTCCGCGCCGGCGAACGTGACGTCCAACGAGCCGGGCAGACTTTGCGCCAGCCGCAGGAACCCCGACGGCGCCAACCGCGCCATGATCTCGCCAAAAGTGACAATGCGGCTCATCGTGTTCTCTATCAAGGAGGGAGTGTTGGGCTCGCCGGGCGATTCAACTTGGAATGTAGCAGAACAAAATAGATCTCGAATTGACGCCTGAGAAGCCCGGCTTTTTCAAAAAGCCGGGCTTCTGAACCGAGGCTCTCGTTTTTCCACACTCCCCTCATTTTGCAGAATTCCCCTGAGCTGACAACCGAAACGCGGTCAGATTCAAATTCCCGATGCTAGCAGGCGGAATTCACGTTGACTTCGCCAGGGGAGTTCCGCTACCCTCCGCCGCGATTGTTGTCTTATCTCGACGCACCTCTTACGGCAAAGTAGCATGGCGAGGTTCGCCCACGGCAGATCGGTTTGCGCTCTCGCGGTTTGGGCGTGCGCTGGCGTTGCGCTGCTCGGCTGCTCGTCGTTTTCCAAACCCGAAGGTTCTGCTCCTGAACTTCCAGCCGCCCGCTTGCCGTCGGACGCCGTCGTGCTGGAAGTCACTACGGTTACAGCGCCGGCCGATATCGAACAGTTCGAATATCTGATCTGGAAGCATGTGGACGAACAACATCTGGCGTTGGAGGTGCGAGGACGTTTGAGCGAGAATGGCCTTCGCTGCGGGTTGCTTGGTCCTCAAACGCCCGTGGAAATAAACCGTTTGTTCCAAGAAGCGTCGAGAGAAATACAGGGCGACGCCGGGGCGACGCCGACCGCCAACCTCGAAACGCCAACTGCGGCGTCTGCCGGCGGACCCAGCCGCAAGCGTTTGCAAAATCGGGCTGGCCGCCGAGGAATTATCTTGCTCGGCGGGCGCAGCGGAGAGTTGTCGGTGCTGGTGAACGAGCAAGGGCGCATCGGCGGACGCACCTTCAAGGAAGCTCACTGTATTTTTTCGGTGCGGTCGTTTCCGCAAGGCAATGGACGCGTGCGCGTGGAGGTCACTCCGGAAATCGAATACGGAAAACCGCAAAATCAGTATGTCGGCCGTAATGGCAGAATCGAATTTCAAATCGGCCGTCGTCGGCAAATCTACGACGACCTAACCTGCATCGCGACACTCGCGCCGGGGCAAATGCTGTTGTTTTCCACAACGCCGCAGCCGAAAGGGCTGGGCCAGAACATGTTCACGCGTGAGACGTCGTCAGGACCGCGAAAACGTTTTTGCATCATTCGGCTGGTGCAAACGCAATACGACGACCTTTTCGCCAAAGAGAGAATTACGTCCCCTATCGTGACGTCAATGGAGTGATTTTAGGTATTGCTTGGCATTCCGTGGCGCAATAAGAAGCCCGGTTTTTTCAAAAAGCCGGGCTTCTGAACCGGCATGTGGTTTTTCCATACTTTCTCAATGGCCAGCGCGCAAAAAAAATCACAACCGGGCCGCGTTTGACGATTTGACGAACAAGCGGTTTAATGACGTTGCCGCCCGGCAAGCGGCACAAAATAACGACACATACACCGCCGGCGCCTCCGTGGCGCCGGCGAACCAAGGACGCCAACACATAAAGGTTAGTGAAATGGCTTTGATTCCATTACGTCTGCTTCTCGATCACGCCGCCGAAAACGATTACGGCGTCGCGGCGTTCAATGTCAATAACATGGAGCAGATCCAGTCGATCATGGAGGCGGCGGAGGAAACCGATTCTCCCGTCATTATTCAAGCTTCGCGCGGCGCCCGAAAGTATTCGCAAGACGCCTATTTGCGGCACCTCATTTTGGCGGCCGCCGAATTGTATCCTCACATTCCGATCGTCATGCACCAAGACCACGGCAACAGCGTGGAAACGTGCGCCAGTGCGATCGAGAACAATTTCACGTCCGTCATGATGGACGGCTCCCTGGAAGCCGACGGCAAAACGCCCGCCTCATACGAATACAACGTCGACGTGACGAAGAAAGTTGTCGACTTGGCCCATGCCAAGGGCGTTTCGGTGGAGGGCGAACTGGGTTGCCTGGGCTCACTCGAAACGGGCGAAGGCGAACAGGAAGACGGCCACGGCGCGCAGGGCAAACTTTCCCGCGAACAACTCCTGACCGACCCCGAAGAAGCCGAGCGGTTTGTCGCCGCGACGAACGTCGATGCGTTGGCGGTCGCGATTGGCACCAGCCACGGCGCGTACAAGTTCACTCGTGAGCCCGACGGCGAAGTGCTCGCCATGGACCGCATCAAGGATATTCACGCTCGGCTGCCGAATTGCCACTTGGTCATGCACGGCAGCTCCTCGGTCCCGCAGGAATTGCAAGATATTATCAACCAGTACGGCGGCGCTATCCGGCAAACCTGGGGCGTGCCCGTGAAAGAGATTCAACTCGGCATCAAATACGGCGTGCGAAAAATCAATGTCGACACCGACAACCGCCTGGCGATTACCGGCGCCATTCGCAAGGTGCTCACGCTGCATCCCGAGAAGTTTGATCCTCGCGATTACCTCAAACCGGCCCGCGAAGCAATGAAACAAGTTTGCATCGCCCGAATGACCTCCTTCGGCCAAGTGGGGCACGCCTCCAAAGTGCGCGCCTTGGCGCCTGCCTGAGGATTCGTTTGGAATTGACTTGCACGAATTAAAAGCCCGGCATTTTGAAAATGCCGGGCTTTTTTTGATCACTCGTTGCGGTTTTTCTTGCGCATCACGTAGGGAGGGAAATCGGCTGGGACCGAGCCGCTGATGCGGCGCAGGTTGGCGCCGGGGCCGCGTTTTTCCGCCAGTGGAATCGACATCCCTCCCGTGGCGCGAAGCT
>JAJRWU010000111.1 GCA_024276655.1 Planctomycetota bacterium | reverse complement strand
TTGTGTCGCCATCGTCGCCAGACGGTGGGTGAGCGGTGAACCATCCCACGCTCTGGCGAGCATGGCTACGACACTAATTTTCCGCTCGATGCTAAGTCGCGAACCCATTTATCGACTTGCAAACTGGCCAGCATTAAGAACTGTTTTGCCTCAGTTGGACGTTGAGTTTCTTGTCTGGAGGATAAGCTAGTCGCTAGAACGAGCACTGCGGCTGGATTGCGCCAGGAATGCACCGCAATTGAATCAAAACCCGTTGCTTTTGGCCTAAATGCGAAAAACGCAGCCCAGAAATACTGCCTTTAGTCCGCTTCGGGAAGAACGGTCAACTTCCGATGGGTTTCGCTTGCCGTCGCCGCGAACCCGGATGCGAGATCGTCCAAGTGTTGCCGAAACCGTCTAGAAAATCCTGGCTGCGCGCGGACTCTCCGGCGCCGAAATCGAGTCGTTGCCACGCTATCACGAAGGCCGTGACTGTCGCCGCCCGACGATGCGTCGTGTGATCGAAGCGGCCGTGTGATCAAGCGATAGAGCCAAGCAGTCGTCATCGCCCCAAAACTTGTACACCGATCCTGCTCCGCTACCGAGTCAGGTCATCAAGTTGTTCGGCATCACCGAAATCAACTACGGACGAAAAAAGTAGATCCGCGAAAAAATGCCGACTTTTCAACAACGAGATGTGCGGAAAATAAGGTTCACGGTTTTGAAATGTCATTGCGGCGGCAGCAATTCACGCAGCCGCTGGGCGATGATCGCGGCGTGCTCGTCTTCCAAGCACAAGGGGTCGATCACCAAGCGGCCTTCCGCCAGGGCGCCATGCCCCAGATAAATCGGCGGCGCGCCCTCTCGCAACCGCCGACAAATTTCAAACGCCGAAAACACCGCTTGGGCGGGAAGCGAGACCATCAACAGCGGCGGGCTTTGGCGATCGGCCGCATCTTGAATTTGGCATGTGATCGGCAGGTCGGCGATGCGCTCGGCAATCTCTTCCAAGCGGGCGCGCATTTGGGGAAGTTCGTCGTCGTAGGCGCCCGAGGCAAATAACTCCAACGCCGTGAGCAGCGCGACGATCTCTTCCTTCGAAACTTTCAACGCCCGGCCGACGCCATGCCGCGGCAGGCCTTCGAGTTGTTGTTTGTCGATAAACTCGCTGGGAGGCGCCCATAAATCGAAGTGGTCGTCCATGTCGAGCATTTGCAGCGCGGCGGCTGAAATCAAATCGCGCCGGCCGCAAAGAATGCCTGTCGACTGCGGCCCCCGAATCGCCTTGCCGCCGCTGAAAGCGGTAAGATCGGCGCCGGTGGCGGTGATTGCCCGTAGATTACCGCGCGGCGGCAACTCGCCGGCGGCGTCGACCAATATCGGCAAGCCGGCCCCGTGCGCCCGCTCCACGACCTCGCGCAAAGGCGGCGCCGCATGCCGGCCCATCACATAAACCACGCCCGCCGTCTGTTCGCAAAAGGCGGCTTCGTACTCCCAGGCTTCCGTGCGGCGAACGCCGGCGCCAGCCACGACTTCATTAAACCCTACTTCCACGAAACGGCCGCCGGCGGCGCGTACGGCATGATCGTAACCGCTGCGTTGTTCACGCGCAATCACGAATGCATGCGGGAAGTTACGCGACTGCGGCAACTGCTCCATCCGGCCCAGATCGGCGCCGGTCATGATCGCCGCGGCGCCCAACGTGAGCGCGGCGGAGGCGCCGGCGGTAACCAACCCCGCTTCCGTTGCCGTGGCGACCGCGATTCGCCGGGACGCCGCCGCCTGGAGTTGCTCCAAGGGAACAGCTGCACCCGCTGCCTGGCGGAGCGCATCGACGACTTCCTTCGGCATCGGCGCGCCGCCCAGACGCGTCACCGCGCCGCTGGCGTTAATGATCGGCTCGACGCCAAACTTCCGGTAAATGCTCATACTTCGTCAATGCCCTGCTGGAAATGGATTAGTTTAATAACAATAGGTGCTTCTTCCAATTCTCATCGCGATATTCGCAGGCCGATTGAAACCACCGGCGCCGCCGAGTTTTTTGGTTGAATCGGCCTGCGCGAATGATATACTTCACGCGGTTGTAAATCGAGATTTTGCATGCATAGTGTGGACCATCGGCGCCCTCCTGGAGAACGGCCATGGCGAAAATGTTCTTAACGGTCATGATTTTTGTCGTGTTTGGCCCCATGCCGGCCAGCGGCGGCGAATACGCATTGGATGTTTTTAAGCAGCGAATCACGCCGATTCTTCTGTCGCCCAAGCCGTCGAGTTGTACGGAGTGTCATCTTAGCGGCGTCGACTTGAAACAATACATCGGCGACACCCAAGAAGAAACCTTCGCCGCCTTGCGAGCCGCCGGGTTGATCGACATGCAAAACCCCGACAAGTCCAAACTCCTGCAATTCATCAAACGCACGCCAGACAGACAAACCCCCGTCGGTGAAAAGGTGCGTCGGATGGAATACGAGGCTTTTCGCGCCTGGATTCGAGTGGCGGTGAAAGATCCTCAACTGGCGGCGGCGAAAACCAAAAGCGATCGACTCGGCCTCCAGCTTCCGCTCGAAGTGATTCGGCACGCCCGGCAAGATCGCGTGCTGCGTTCTTTCGTGGAAAATATTTGGTCGGAAATGGGGCGATGCGTGAACTGCCACTCGCCTGAATTGAATCGAAACAAGATCGACCGCAACGGACATACCCGCGAAGATGTCGACGCAATTTCGTGGGTCGTGCCGCGCGATCCGGCGGCCACATTGCAAAAACTGGTTGACACCGGCAATATTGATCTCGACGACCCCGACGCCAGTGTTGTGCTCACCAAGCCGGTTGGCTTGGAAGACCACGGCGGCGGCCCCAAGTTTCCCCTCGGCGGTCGGACCGACAAAAATTTCCGCCGCTTCCTCAACGACTATGCGGCGGTTGTCAACGGCAAGTACAAAGACGCCGCCCAACTTCCCGACCAACCGCAGGATGTCGGCGTGATGACCGGCCAACAACTGCGTATCGTCGACTTTCCCGCCAAGCTGGGCGGGAAACTGTTGCGCGCCGAAATCTATCGCCGCCGGGGCAATCAATGGTCAAAAAACCCCTGGGCCATCGCCGAGAACCCCATCCATCAGACGCGGCGCCTTTGGCAGAGTGTGGTGATGGCCGTAGCGCCGCGAAACTCCGCAAGGGCCAAGAAATTCAAGCCCAAGCACCTCCTTCCCGCCGGACGTTATCTGATCAAAATCTACATCGACCGCGAAGGCAAAGCCTCGAAAAATCGAGACTACCAACTCGGCGATCGCGAATTCTTCGGACAGGTCGAAATCCGCGGAGAGTGGAAGCCGGGATACCAGCCTCCCAAAATTATTCACGCGCCGGTGCATGACTGACGAACTGCCGCCCGACGAACTGTAATCTCTTTACTTCGAGCCTGACGGGCGGGTATGAAAATCACCGACGTACGAGCCGTGCAACCGGAAACGCCCGGCTCTCCGCCCGATTGGAGGACGTCGCTGGGGCAGATTCTCGTCGCCATTGACACCGACGCGGGGCTCACGGCGTACGGCGTCGGCGGTGGAGGCGCGGCCGGTATTCATGTGGTGAAAACGGTCCTGCGAGATCTGCTTCTGGGCCGCAGTCCCGAGAATGTGGAAGACCTTTGGCGGGAAATGTACGCCGCCACGCTGGCTTTTGGCCGCAAGGGCCTGGCCGTAATGGCCATCAGCGGTGTTGATCTGGCCCTCTGGGATTTACGCGGCAAGGCGGCTCGCCAGCCGATTGCCGAATTATTGGGAGGCCGCGTCGGGCAAGCGATTCCCACCTACAGCACGGTCTGGGAGAAGGTCGACGAACAAACCGCTGCGGGGCGAGCCGCTGTGAAACTGCATGTCGACCGCACCGGAATGCGCGACCCCGTCGCCCAAACCGTGGAGGCGGTTCGCGCCGCCCGGAAAGCCATTGGCGGTCAACGTGAACTGATGCTCGACGCCTGGATGCAGTGGGACGTCGAACTAACGCTGGCCCTCGATCAGGCGTTGGCGCCCTACAATCTGGGCTGGGTGGAGGAACCGATCTCGCCCGACGACTTGGCCGGATACGAGCGGCTGGCCCGAGAGTGCAAAATTCCTATTGCCGGCGGCGAACACGAATTCACGGCGTTCGGTTTTGCGCCGTTGATCGAACGCCGTTTGCATACCGTTTTGCAGCCCGACGTGAATTGGTGCGGCGGTCTGACGGAACTGATCAAAATTTACCGGGCGGCCGGTCAGGCGGGCTTACGGGTCTGCCCGCACCGCGGCTCGGAAATATGGGCGTTGCACGCGATTGCCGCACTCGACCCGGCGCCGCTGGCTGAATCGGGCCGTCCCTGGATGACCTGGGTCGGCGGCCAACCTCCCATCGTAGAGGGTTGTATCACGCTCGGCGATGCTCCCGGTTTCGGTTTGCAACTCGACGAAGCAACCCTCCGCATGCTGCCATAAGACGGACGGCGGTCAAAAACGTTAATGGCTGGTGTAAAATGTTCAATCAAGGTGTAAAGGGACTGGCGGTGTTTGAGCTTGAGCCGCCGGCTGCGCCCAGTGCGCCCAATGCTCCGAGAGCGGCTAGGCCGCCTGCGCCGCCGCCGCTTCCACCGCCTCCTCCACCACCGCCGCCACTCGA
>JAJRWU010000110.1 GCA_024276655.1 Planctomycetota bacterium | reverse complement strand
TCCCGCCACCGACGGACAAGCTCCGAACCACGGCCTTGAGACATTTGCTTTCGCTGCGACATAGGTTTCTCCATGCAAGTGGATTGAAACCCAAAATCTAACAACAAAGAAAATCATACCCCCGCCGAACGCTTACGTTTGAACCGACAATTGCAACTCGCGGTCGTGCGAAAAATGGAGTAGTTCGCGTCCCTATTTACAACGAGCGCGGCGAGAAACATTCATACTTTGACTTCGCGCCGGGGCACAAGGGATGGTTCGCACGAGGCAAAGGAATGGCCGGACTGTTTCTTCCCGCCCGGTTGCCGCAACCGGGCGAGATATGGCTGATTGTCGAAGGGTGTAAGGACGCCGCCGCGTTGGTGGGTTTGGGGTTCAACGCCGCCGGGCTGCCGACCAGCAACATGAATGACAAGTACTCCCGTCTGTTTTCCGGCGTTCACGTCGCGGTCGTTCCCGACTTGGACACAGCTGGACAAGCAGGCGCGCAGTTGACCGGTGGACGCCTGGAAGGTGTGGCCGCGACGGTTCGGGTGGTGAGGTTGCCCGGCGAAATTGTCGCCAGCAAAGGCGCCGACGTTCGCGACGTTTTGAAGCGGCCGGACGGTGAGCGGTTGGTTCGCGAAGCGGTCGAAGCCGCGCAGCCTTTTGAGAGGCGGGAAGGTGAACCAAATCCGAAGGACGGCCGGCCAGAAGTTTTTCTCACATTAAATTATGGGTACGCGGCAGATCAGGTAACAAAATACATCGGCCGTCTCGGGTGGCAATCGCCATGGATTCCGGCAGCTAAAAGGGAGCGGGTGAAGTTGTATCAACGCGGTGGCATATTGGTTCACGTCGTCAACGAGAATGACGCCGCGAAAGTGGGAGGTGTTGACGTGTCGGCTGACACGCCGCGCATTCGGCCGCTCCCGGCTGGCCAATTACCGCTCAGAATTTCCGACGCCTGCCAGCTACAAACAGAAAAAACAAATGAGAAGGGGGAATCTAATATAGTTAATGTACCACCGTCGAAGTGGCTGATCGACGGAATATACACTCGCGGCGATTACGGACGCGACGTTCGACGCCTGGAAGGTATCATTTTCTCGCCAACTTTGCGGCCAGACGGAACAATTTTACAGGCGGCTGGATACGACGAAAAAACAGGTTTGCTTTATCGGCCGAATGACACGTTCCCGCGCGTTGCCGACAAACCGACCAAAGAAGACGCGAAAGCCGCATCCGCCGAACTTCTGGGCGTCGTCAAGGATTTTCCGTTTGTAGCCGACGCCGACCGCTCCGCGTGGTTAGCTCTGGTTCTCTCTCAGATTGGCCGCACGGCCGTTGCCGGTTGTGTTCCACTGTTTGGTATCACAAGTACCTGCCGTGGCTCTGGCAAGTCTCTGTTGGCCGACGCCGCCAGCTTGATTGCGTTCGGCAAACCCGCAGCGCGGAAAACATTCACGAACGACGACAACGAACAACGAAAATCAATTACATCCATCGCAATTGAGGCGATACCGGCCGTCCTGCTGGATAATGTGGCCACCACACTAGGTGGTTCGAGTTTGGACGCCGCGATAACGGCCGAGGTGTGGAGCGATCGTATTTTGGGTGCGTCGCAAACGACCGGGGAGCTTCCGTTGAAAACGATCTGGACCGCAACCGGGAACAACATTCGATACGGCAGCGATCTTGCACGCCGGGTGTTACCCGTCCGTTTGGCGCCACAAGTTGAAAACCCGGAGGAGCGATCCGATTTTGAGCACGCCAACTTATTGGGATGGGTTCGAGCGAACCGGCCACGGTTAGCGGTGGCAGCGCTGACGATCTTGCGTGCGTACTTCGCGGCCGGGAAACCGAATCAGCCAAACGGAACGTGGGGTTCGTTTGAGAGTTGGAGCGATCTAATTCGAGGCGCTATCGTTTGGTGTGGCTTGGCCGATCCGCTGATCACCCGCGAAACGGCCAAGGAGGATGACACAAGCGGCGCTATCGTGAGCGGCCTCGTAGGTGGCCTGCTTGAGGTGGGCGATTCCGGCCACGGTATGACGGTTCGCCAAATTGTCGACGCCTTGAACGATTCGGCCAACGCCGGACGGTTCCCGACCATGCGGGACGTTGTTTCTGAAACAGCAACCGCACGCGAGAAAATTGACACCGCGAAGCTAGGACGTGTTTTCAGAAGGTACAAGGGCAGCATCGCAAATGGTTGGCAAATCATAGGTGAATCTGGCGGGGGTGGGGTAATTAGGTGGAATGTAAACCGAATTCAGGGTTGGGGTGGTGGGGATAGTGGGGATCATTTAGCCGATCATCCTACGCGAAAGGTGTGTGTGTCACCACCAGAACACATAGGCGACACACACGATTCGTATGGGAACCCTGGTGAAACATCCTCACTATCCCCACCATCCCCACCCCGTGAATGCTCCCATGAGTGGGTAGACGAACCCCCGAAAGAGGGACGGATACGAACCGCCTGCCGTTCGTGCGGCAAATTCCAAGGGTACCGGCCGGCGTCGCCGCGTGGCTGAGCCTGCCTCCCCCCAGAAAAAGGGGCGGGTCCTTTTGACGACACTTTGGCTGTAGTTTCCCACCTTTTGTATCAAAATGATACACATAGGCCGTCTTGCCGGAAGAATTGCCACCCGTAACTCGTTTATTTCGCTGATTACGGAAGAATTACCACCCTTTGAGGAATATCGAGAATGAGCGCCAGCACCAAACCCGCGAAACGCCAGCCGCCGCTAACTGTCTTCATTGAGCGTGCGCGTTGTCCATTTTGCGACGACACCGCCCTGCACACCCGGCGCACGACCCAGGGCGGCGACGGGAGCCTGAGCCGCAACACCCAATGCCGTACGTGCCGAGCCGTTTTCGTTGTCGTAGTCGAGTGACTCCGCCAATAATTGGCAGAACGGAAATGGCGATTGGTAAAATCGTGGCAGTTGTCATTTTTAAAGGAGAAGAAAGTGGACGCAACGCAAATCCTTAGTTTCGGCTGCATGGCCGGCGAACTCCAGACGCCGGTATCGCGATTGCAGGAAATCGCCAAGCAACTGGGAATTACCCCATCGTCGACGATCAATAACGTCCCCTATTTCAACGCGGCCGACGTTGAGCGAATCGCCGATCAGATCCGAAGCGAATCCCAACCAGAGGTAGTCCAATGAGCACAATTGACATCGTTAATACGTCTTCAATTTCAGCTGAGTTAAAAATCTCCGAAAACGAAGTGTTCTGCTTGGCGAGGCGGCTTGGCTATTTGCCATATTACCGCATCGACGGGGTGGAGTATTTCGCCCGCGAAACCGTCGACCTAATGAAGAAAAAATTGGCCGAGAAAAAAAGGGACCGGAACGACAATGCAAACGCAAATGCCATCCGCCGAGACCGACCCGCCTATTAGCGGCAAATTCTACGTTCGTTCTGGCCAGCTATCCGTAGTTCTCACTTCGGGCGGCGGACCGCTCGGAGCCGCAAAGAAGTTTTGCGCGAGAGCGTTCCAGCATGGCCAAATGAGCCACATTGGCAACTTCATCGAAGTGAGTGAAAGCGGCCGCTTCAATTCCGGCGAAATCATTCTGCGGCGGGAAACCTGCTCCTTCCTTCTCAACAATCTTGGCGTCGACGACAACGGGTTGATCCTCATTCTCGCACGCGAACTTCACAAAAAATAGAGGCTGAATATCATGCTCCATAATCTGTTTTGTTTGTACGGCGCCGACGTTCAATCTCTTGCACCAGGACGGCCACAGCCAGCATCGGCACAGCACGTCGGCAACGGCGTGGCGGTTGTTGCTTTGGCTGGCACACTCTCCCGCGACGGGCGCCACGGTGGAACGTCCACCGATGCGGTGCGGGCCGAACTCAAGAATCTGGTAGCCGATCCGAGCGTTCGTAAAATCATTTTGCAAATCAACAGCCCAGGCGGCGCGTCGGCTGGCACGGCGGCACTGCACGACGCCGTAGCGGCAACCGCCAAGCAAAAGCAGATCATTGCATTCGTCGAGGATCTTGCAGCCAGCGCGGCGTATTTCGCCATTGCCGGCGCGACTCGAATCGTAGCCAGCCGTTCGGCACTGGTCGGCGCTATCGGCACGTACGCCGTCGTGGAGGATATCAGCGGAATGGCTGCAAAACTCGGCGTCAAGGTGCATGTTATCAAGGCTGGCGAATTCAAAGGCGCGGGCGTTCCCGGAACCGCTTTCACCGATTCCCAACAGGCGGAAATGCAGCGCGTTATCAACGATATCAACGCTCAATTCTTGGCGGCCGTTCAGCAAGGCCGAAAGCTAACAACCAGCCAACTCAAAGCAGTTTCCGACGGCCGGATCTGGATTGCCGCCGACGCAAAACGCTTCGGCCTAATTGACGAAATCGGCACGTTTGAATCGGTTTTGGCTTCGTCGGCAGGCGCGAACCAACCGCGCCGTGGAACCGACGCGCAGACTGATTTTTATTCGCGACTTGAAGTGCAGCAAAAACAACGCGGCGAAACATTCGTGAAAACATGGCGCCGAGGTGGCGCTTGCAGCAAGTGAACTTTTTTTGGAGCAATAAACAATGGCCAAAGTAGCAGATAAACCGGTGGCAATTTCACTCCCCACGGTGGCTATCGAGGAAAGCACAAAACTGTTTTCCAGTATCGAACAAGTAATGTTCGCGCTGATTGAAAACGACAAGACGTTTGACGATCTGAACCCCGACGAATATCTTTTGTGCCAGCGGTTGGGTTGGGATCGAAAGCGAATCGTCCGAGAATTTTCAATTCGCGAAGGAATCGCCAAGCACCAGAAGCTGGCAGGGTCCGCTGCGGAGCGGAAGGCGGCGGGCGTGCGGCTGGAGAAAGCGAAGCAACAATTGGCCACCGAGGGCGTGGAGCTTCGGGAGCAACTGGCGAAGTTGACGCGGGAGTTGGAGGCAAAAATCGCGGCCGTTGAATGTGAGGCTCGCGACGCCGAACACGCTATCGGCGCACAAAAACGGTCGGTGGAGTATCTGAGGAAAAACCTACCCGAACACCTGCGCATTGCCGGGAGCCACACAATTGTTCAAGCTTCGGCAGCCACCCGGCGGGACGTTATCTCAACCCAAAGAAAAATCAGCGAAGCCTACAGCATCGCGCAAATAAAAATCGGCCACGGCGGCAGCATCGCCGCCGTCAAACGATACGGCGAGGCGAACAACATTGATTTTCTGGTGGCGGAGAATCCGAACCGGCCTGCGAATCTCAAACAAATAAACTGGCCGAAGTGGCAGAAGCACGTCGAGCAAATTCAAGCGGAAGTTCCCGCGATCCAGGCGAAGTTGACGGAGTTGCGAAAACAGGAAAAAGCCGAAATTGCCGAGGCTGAGGCGGAAGCCTTGAGCTACTACGTTCCCAAGTAAAGCGTGAATCGATCCGGGCCGCTGCGGTTGGCGTTTGGTAGTTCCGCCGCCGTGGCGGTTCTTTTTGTTTGCGTCGTCGGTCTGGTGCAAATTTGCAGGAAGCGGAGAAACAACCGTCCCTAACCATGGAATCCATGGCGCCGATATTCGTTGTCGGAAACAACCGTCCACAAAATGGAACCCGTTCGTGCGTTATGCGAACGCGTGATTGCTCTTTCTCAGCCGCCGTTTTTTTGGTGGCTCCGTAGTCGTCTTCATGGCTGGCGTCGCAACCAGCGGGAACGTCGAAGGCCATTTCTTGGCGGTTGCACGCCGGAGCCGCGAAGAAACGCCAATCGACTAGCACCGGTGGGGGGGTCTCCCCAGCTTAGCGCAGATCTGCGCTAAGCTGGAAACGGCGAGGAAACTGAGGCGGCGGCCGACGTATCAACAATGCACACGCTAACACTGCCGCCGGAATTTATCGCCGGAAGACTTCAAGATTATCTCGGGCAGGATTTATAACCGCCGGAAGAAGGCGGACGGAGTTCGAGGAAAACAAAAGCTGCGTCAAATTGACGCAGCTTTTAGAACAGCCGACGAAGTAGCCAACGAACTTATCCCCAGAAGACTTCAAGATTATCTCAGGCCGGATTTACAACCGCCGGAAACGGCAGGGACAGAGGACGGATTTAACTTTCCGTCAATTTGACGGAAAGTCTGAAACAGCCGAAACCGTAGCCGCCGAACTTGGCATTTCTCCAAGATCAATTGAGCGTAACGCCGTGCGAGCCGAGGTTCACGACGCCTTGCTTGACGCTGGCTATGCCGAAGCGGCCCTTGACTGGAGCGACAGGAGCCAGATTGGCCGGCGGAATTTATCGCCAGAAGACTTTCGCATTATCAGCGGAAGGATTTACAACCGGCGGAAGAGACAGCACGGCGGAGATAGAAAATCAAACCCTCAAAATGAGGTTTTGAAAACCGCCGAAACAATAGCGGCCGAACTTGGCGTGAGTCGCGCAAGCATTGAGCGTAACGCGAAACCGCCAGAATCACCCTCTGGAACACTTCCTGTCTTCACGTTCCCGCCAGAGGCTTAAAATGAGCCATGCGAGCCATTGTGCGGTTGCGTGGCAAACGACCCATCGAAGCAGGCGGGAGCATGCCCACGGCAAACGTCGGCGGCCGTTTTCTGGCCGGGGTGGAATGTTCGCGGCGTTGGCGTCGAAACCAAACTTGCTTGTTGGTTCGACGGCGTTCTCGAACTCGAACCGACGGCAGGCGCCACGGCATGAACGGCAAGGCGATGGCTGAAAACCCCAGCGGGCGGGAATCGGTGCGGCTTCGTCTTGCTGAATATGCCAGTAACCAACTTGCCGGTAGTACGTACGCCCGTGAACACCGCTTTCAGCCTGTTTCTAAGGTTTTCTTAGGTTGTCATGAACCTCAGGAAACACCTTGTTTTGTAGTCTGAAACCTTGCTTTCAAGCCAATTGCCATAATTGCCATTTCAGATTAGAAATCCCATGCTCTATCCAACTGAACTACCGGGGCATTAGAAGTTTTCATGCTTGTTTTATAGTGTTTTTGTGTTTTAGTCGTGTTGCTGGTGGCGTTTTGTTCGAATCTCGACACTTGCTCGACTGCTAGGAAACAAAAAGACGCCCGCCCACTGCAATGAATGGGTGTCGGGACACCTGTTTTCAACCAAGGCTTATCAGCCAAGGCGACGCCAGGATGAAATTCTACCAGCGGTTAGCGTTCCGCGAAACCAAAGAAGCCGCACAACGCACCCGCTCGCTGCAATCCAAGAATAGTTTTTGCCAGTCGAGTAGAGGAGGAGCGTCAATGACGCCCCTCCCCCCTCATCAAACC
This sequence comes from Planctomycetota bacterium, assembly GCA_024276655.1. Lineage (GTDB taxonomy): Bacteria > Planctomycetota > Planctomycetia > Pirellulales > Pirellulaceae > SZUA-33. The sequence goes on along the minus strand of JAJRWU010000110.1, from coordinate 89 downwards.
GGACGTGCGGATTTCCCGCATCCGGCTTACCAAAGGCATTTCGTCGGTCGGCACACGCAGACTCAGCGGTCGCCACGGAGCTTCTTTAG
>JAJRWU010000109.1 GCA_024276655.1 Planctomycetota bacterium | reverse complement strand
CCGCACAATGCACTGGATGGCGTCGCTGAGCGTGATGTAGCCCCGCAGTTGGTTGCCCGAACCGTAAATGGTCATCGGTTCGCCGATGGCGGTCTGCGCGACAAAGCGGTTGATCACGGTGCCCCACCATTCGTCGATATCGAAGCGTGTATTGAGCGCGGGGTCGAGATCCAACTCCGGCGTGGAATTTCCGTAGATCACGCCTTGCATCACGTCGTAGGAACGCAGCCACCAATACTTGCAGGCTTCGTAAACGCTGAACGTTCCCTGCACCTTGCTCACATGGTAAAAGCTCACGGGGTCGCGGGGCGTGAGTTCGCCGCCCAAACTCCATTCCTGGCCTTTGTATTGCAGCGTGGCGTCGCCGGGGAACAGCCCTTCAAACAACGGGCGGCCAGTGAGCGGACTGCCATATTCACCCATGGTGCCTAGCTTGATGAGCGAAGCCTCCGGAGCGTGGTCGCGCATGGCGAAGGTCAGGCCGAGCGTGCCCAGCACGTTGTTTTCGATGGTGTGAGCGGCTTTGTCGACATCGGCCATGCTGTACGGAGCACTCGGGATTTCCGCGAACTGAATGATCGATTCGGGCCGCGTTTCTTTCATGTAGGGAAAGAATTTTTCGCGATCGAGAAGGTCCATCTCTTGAAATTCGATCGTTCCGCTGAGCCGTTCATTCGCCACGCGCACGCGCTCTTCCATCGAGGAAATAGCCAGCACCGACTGCGAACCTTTCTCCGCCACCAAGCGGCGGCGAACAAAATTGTCGATGCCGAAGACGTGGCATCCCAAACTAGCCAGCTTCAAAGCCAATGGCCAACCCAGGTAGCCGTCCATGCCAAGAATCATCACGCGCATGCCCTTGAGCAGCCGACCATATTGCGATTTTTGCCATTCCGGGCAGGTATCGTAGGTGATTGACATCGGGTCGAAGTAGCCGATTTCAGGACGGCGTTTGCATTCCACCACCAGTTGGCCGCTGGCCGCCTTGGAGAAAGCGGCTTGTCCGCAGGCGCGGAAGTCGACGTGCCCCTTGAACTCCACCGAAGGACAACTCCAACAGGTGCAGCCGGCATTTTGTTCGTTTGATTCAGGCATTACGTAATATTCCTTGCATTAAGCCGCTATTCGTTGTTGTTTTTCCATTTTGAGCACCGAGAGTACATCTTGCACGCGCATCGTTTCCGGAAGATCGCTTGCGGTCAAACCACGCGCGAAAAACGTCGAATTCTCGAACGTGTGTTTGCCGTTGATCAACACCGGTTCGATCAAATGCTCCAGGTTCATCCGCCCCGAAAGCGCGACGCCTTCGGCCGCCATGAGAATCAGATCGGGAGCGCGGTGGGCGAAAGGACCGTGGTAGATATCGCTTCCCCGCAGCACACGGTCGACCAATTTTTTCCCCTCGACTTCCAAACCCAGAAACAGCGTGGTGAGTTCTTCCGCAGCTAGTTCCGCGGCGTCGTTATCCAACGTTCCGTGGGGATAACGATCTTTCCGGTGCAGGTACAAACGGCCGGGGTCCATGGCGAAGGCCTTGGTTTGGGTCGTCATTTGCGTGTATGCGGGCCGGGGCGAATCTTTCAGCGAAAGGAAGCCGTGTTCGCGCAGCAAGCAATTGACGTTGACGCTCATTTCCTGATGTTCAAAACCGTGATCGGCCATTACGGCCAAGGCCGTTTCATCGGGCAGCTTGGCCATAATCTGTTCGATGATGCGATCGACGTGGCTATAAAAATCGAGGAATTTCTGGTGGTAAGGCGACGATGTGTCTTGGTAATCTTCCCAGAGGTAATGATTCAGCCGGTCGGTGCCGGTGATCACGAACATGATCCGGTCCCAGGGTTCGGCGTCCCAGAGCGTGGAAAACGCCTCGAAACGCGTATCCAAAACCTGATGGATGTTCTCCAGGAAACGATCTTTCGATTCGTTGATGGTGGTCATGTCGGCATCGATGCGGTAACCCATCTCCTGCAGACCGGCCACGTTTTCCGGCGGAAAGACGGCCCGTTCGAGATCGAGCGCCAGGAAACCGGAAATCAAGGCGCCGTTCAGCGGTTGGGCGGGGTACGACTGCGGCACGTTAATGATCAGGTTCCGGCGGCCATCGTCTTCTTGCCAAAAGGGCTTGGCCTTGAGTGTGCGCGCCGACGTAAAACCCAGGCTATACGTGCCATCGATCAGGTCGGTGAAGCCGTAGACGTTGTGTCCGCTAGGGTCTTGCCCCGTGACAATAGAAGCCCAAGCGGCGGAGGAAACTTCGGGCAGGGCCGATTCCATCGGCGCCAACACGCCCGTTTTTAGCAGTTCGGCGCTATACGGCATCACGCCCGAATCGGCGAATTTTCGCCACATCCAAGACGGCAGCCCATCGATTCCCAGCAGAAACGTCCTTGTCATCGTTTGCAATCATCCTTGACTGGCTTGTTGTTTTAGCTTGTTTTTTAGCAAAGTTTGTAGTTGCACGGCGTTGCTCAGAGGTAGCCAAGCTGCCGCAGCCGCTCTTCCACTTCTCCCAGATCTTCTTCATCGCCCGACATATAATCGCTGGCGTCGGTAAAAGGCGGAGCAGCGAAAAGCTCAACTTGAATCGAGGCTTGGGCGAGTAGGTCGGGCAAACCTTGGGCGTCGGCCTGTTCGCTGGATGCTATTAAAAAGACACGCGCCACCTGTTCGCGTTTGAGCAGTTCGACCAACGCTTCGCAGCGCGCCAGGCAGGCGTCGAGAGAAACGGTTGGGGCGCCTGGCGATTTTGTGCTAGCAACCAAGGCAAAAGCAGCCTCGTGCTGGGTGACGTATCTGGCCTCCAACGGCGCCGAATTCGTTGAGGAACCCGCATGCTGGAGCGCGGCGCAGATGTCGAGAACGGCGTCGCCGGGCTGAAGCTTCGAGCGAATGTCATCGACGATGGTGTTTATCGTGCTCACGAACGCCTCTTTTTCGATATCTTTCGTAGTAGGAAAAGCAGGCCGAAACGCCCGCCGCCGCCAGCCGAACTTTCGACTGCACGGTTGGACGGAAAATATAGCCACGACGTACTTAAATTAAAAGATCAATCTTTTTGGACGAAACTTGGGCAACTTGGGAATCGCCCCGAAATAACTTCCGTATTTCATCTCGGACTGAGCGGGGTGATAGCGTTGGGTTATTCTTGCCAATAACGGCGTGCAGATCAGCCGGAACGCGATAGCGTCCGGTTCTCCGCGAATGCTGGTAACCGTGAGCTAACGCTCATCGGCTGAGCGATCTTACTTTCGGGACTGCCCTTTGGAAGCTGCGGGCGCCTGCATCTCTTGGCGAGGCTTTCACGCAGCTGGTTTCCGTCAAGCGGGAATTTGGCGTTGTAAATTGACGACAGGCCGGTAATTTGGGAGGTTTCCGTTCGTGTAATTTCGATCGGCAGGTCTGTGAAGTTCGCAACTTGGTGAAGCACTCGACAAAGACAAGAACGATTCATGGGACGATTACAAAGGAGTTCGCAAGATGAAAATAATCATTATTGGCGGAGTGGCTGGCGGCGCTTCGGCGGCGGCTCGCGCCCGTCGCCTTTCGGAAGAGGCGCAAATCATTCTGTTTGAGCGAGGGCCGGACGTATCCTTCGCCAACTGTGGCCTGCCGTATTACATCGGCGGGAAAATTACCGACCGCAACAAACTGCTCGTCGTAACACCCGAGCGGCTGGAAACCCGTTTCAAGCTCGACGTCCGCGTGCGTTGTTCGGTCGAGGCGATCGACCGCACCGCCAAAACCGTGCGTATTGTTGATCTCGCTTCGGGGCGCGAGTACGAAGAGTCGTACGACAAACTAATTCTCGCGCCGGGAGCGGCGCCGCTGCGTCCGCCCATTCCGGGCATCGATTCGCCCGGCATCTTCACACTCCGCAACTTGCAAGACGTCGACCGCATTAAAGCCGTGGTCGACGGCGGCGGCGTGAAAGGGGCGGTTGTGGTTGGGGCGGGATTCATCGGCCTGGAGCTTGTGGAAAACCTCGTGCGGTTGGGAATTTCCACCACGGTCGTCGAGTTGCAAGATCAAATCTTGCCGCCATTCGACAAGGAGATGACAACTCCGCTGGCGAAAACACTGGCCGCCAAGGGCGTCTCTCTGCTGCTGGGAGAAGCCGCCGCCGGATTTGAACAGACTCCCGAAGGGCTGGTGGTTCGCTTGAAATCCGGCCAGGGCTTGCCGGCCCAATTGGTGGCGCTCGGCATTGGCGTGCGGACGGAAAACAAACTGGCCGTTGAAGCAGGATTGGAAGTAGGTCCTCGCGGCGGCATACGCGTGAACGATCATCTCGAAACCAGCGACCCCGATATTTACGCCGTCGGCGACGCCATCGAAGTGCAAGATTTTGTCTTGCATACGCCAACGCAAATTCCGCTCGCCGGCCCCGCCAACCGCCAAGGCCGCATCGCGGCGGACAATATTTTCGGCCGTTCGAGCCGCTATCGAGGCACGCAAGGCACGGCCATTCTGGGGTTGTTCAACCACACAGCCGCCATGACGGGCGCTTCCGAAAAAGTGCTCAAACGAAGTGAAACCCCGCATCGGATGGTTTACGTGCATCCTGTCAATCACGCCGGGTACTATCCTGGCGCCGAGCAAATGACGCTCAAGGTGTTGTTTGACCCTGCATCGGGAAAAGTGCTCGGCGCGCAGGGCGTGGGCGGCGCGGGGGTCGACAAACGAATCGACGTGCTGGCGGTCGCGATTCAAGCCGGGATGACGGTCTTCGATCTGGAAGAGATGGAGCTGGCCTACGCGCCGCAGTTCGGCTCCGCCAAAGACCCCGTCAACATGGCCGGATTCGTCGCCGCCGGTTTGCTGCGAGACGATCATCCGCAGATAGACATGGCGGCCCTTATCGAAACGCCAGCCAATCAGCGGCCCTTCCTCTTGGATGTGAGAACCGCCGAGGAATTTGCCGCCGGTCATCTTCCCGGCGCCGTGAATATTTCGGTGGACGAGTTACGCGCTCGATTAAGTGAACTGCCGACCGACCGAAAAATTGCGGCCTATTGCAAGGTCGGGCAGCGGGGCTATTTGGCGACTCGCATTCTGCTCCAATCTGGGTTCTCGGCGACGAACGTCAGCGGCGGATACACAACCTACCGGATGCTCTATCCCGAGAGCGACCAAAAAGAAAGTTGATAAACCGCGACCAGCGGCAAAACTCTCGCTTCTGGAATACCGAGGAACAGTCCCGAAATAGGTTCTCAGCCGTAGCTCAAAAAGCCCGGCATTTTCAAAATGCCGGGCTTTTAACTTGGCAATTAAATTCGGGACTGTTACTGAGGTTTGTGTTCGCGAGATTGTTCACGTCAGCCGGGCGAAACCGGTGTGTTTCACCGGCCCGCCAATGCGGCTCGCGATATCGCCCTTTTGAATCGCCTCGGCCAGTTCGGCAAACACTTCGTCGAGTTCGGCGAGGTAGGCAGCCACATGTCGCGGCTGGTGCGCTAGCGTGGCGTTAAAGGCGCCGCCGGCCAGAAAGCCCCGTTTCAGCATGCGAGCGGTCATCAAGGTGAGCAACGCCGTAGCTTCAGGATGCTCGAACGCCAGTTGCGCCATCTCGGGGCGGCCGGGAGTTTTCACGGGCAGATTGTGTTTTCGGCCTAGCTCTTGCCAACCCTCGATCGTCAGCGAGCCGATACGCGCCAGGTGCGCGGGAATATCGAGGCTCTTCTGTTTTCGCACGCAGGCCAGCGCTGCGGCCGGCCCGACGCCTTCGGTCCAAAACGTACTCGATATGAACGATTCCTGCGCCGCCTGCATGGTTTCTCGCATGCCAATCACGGCGCCGATGGGGAAGCCGTTGCCGAGCGCCTTGGCGAAAACGGCTAGGTCGGGCGTGACGCCGAATTTGCGATGGGCGCCACCCAAACAAAGCCGCCAGCCGATCGAAATTTCATCGAAAATCAGGGGCGAGCCGAGAGCATCGCAGCGCTCTCGCACGCCTTCCAGAAAGCCGGGCGCTGGGTCGGTTTGGCGGGTCGGCTCCATCACCACCGCAGCCAGTTCGGGGCCGTGCTTGGCGATGATGGCGTCGAGTTCCTCCAACCTGTTGTAGCGGAAGGTCAGGACGGAGCCGGCCAGTCCGGCAGGCACGCCGCGCGGCGCCAGCCCCGGTAGCAAGTGGCCGATGAGCTGATCGGCTTTTTCGCCACTCTCGGCATCTGGCAGGTTCGCGGCAAGGTACCAGTCGTGCCAACCGTGGTAGCCGCAAAGGGCGATTTTATCGCGGCCGGTGAAGGCGCGTGCAATCCGAACCGCGACGGCCATCGTTTCGCCGCCTGCGCGGGTGCACCTCGCGTTGTGCGCCCAGGGATGGATTTCCAAAAGCAATTTCGCCAGTTCGAGTTCGTCCGACGTTTGCAAGGTCGACATCGAGCCCAGGTTCACTCGCCGAATCACGGCGGCGTTCACGTCTGGGTCGGCGTAGCCGAGAATGCAAGCCAGAATGCCTCCCAGGCTGAAGTCGATAAAGTGGCGGCCCTCAATATCAATAATCTCGCAGCCCCGCGCCTCACGGTAATACGCCGGCCACTGCCCGGGCGCAAACATTTCGGGCCGTTTGCTGAGCAATTGCGTGCCGCCGGGAATGATTTTCTTCGCTTCCCGGTAAACCGCTTGCACATCGGGCGGGTGGCGATTGGCTGGCCCGAAATTAAGTGGTATATCGAGGAGGCGTCTGGCGGCGTGGCAGAAAACCTCTTCCACGTCGGAGTCGGTCAGATGCTGGTTGCGGCAAGCCTGTTTCAACGCCAACAACGATTCCAGCCCCAGCAAGGTCGGCTTCGCAAACCGGGAGCGGCTGAAGTCGGGCCGAACTTCATTGAGCCATAAAAATCCGTCTCCCAGATTGACACAACGCGTGCGCATTTCGGAAATGCAAAAGTCGGCGCCGAAGAAGAGTCGGGTCGGTCCAAAGGTTTTCAGAACAGCCTCGAAGGCTTCCGCTTCGCAGACGGCGGAAGTATCGAAGAACACGTTATCCAGCCCGCGCAGCGCCGAAACGCCATCCGTGGCATGATGGCCGCAGAAGCTTCGCGCGGCGTGGGCCAGAATGAGCTTGGCGCCGGGATACTGCTCGCAGCGCGAGCGGACATACGCTTGATTGGCCGGTTCGGCGAGCGCTAGCGGGAGCACCAAATGCAGCATGATCGCGAGTCTGCGCTGGTGGGCGATCTCCCAGACCCATTCCGGAATGAACTCCTCATTCCGGGCGTCGAAGGAGTCGGTGCGCGAGGCAAAGAGATGATACACCTTGAAGCCGACAAAACCATTTTGAACAATCTGCTGTTCGACCTCCGCCGGGTCTTGGCTTGGCGCGGCGATCATCAACCCGCGCGAGTTGGGGTCGGTTTTCAACTGTTCGGCCAAAAACGCGTTCGCCGCGTCGATATCGAGCGTGCGCGTGGGGAAAGGAAAAAACAGCCCGCCGGTCGGCTGCCGGTCGGGCATCCACTGTGAGAGCCGTTGGTCGTAGATCTCGCGAGAAACTTCCCTCGGCCCCGCCGCAGTGAGCGCCGGCGGCGGCGCTCCAAGATCGGCAACTCGCCATAGATGCGCGTGCGCGTCGAACGCATTCGGCGGCACGAAGCTTTTTAATTGCTGGTCGAACAGGGCGCGGTCGTCATGGTTGACGGTCGCCCAGAGAGGCGGGTCGCTTTCACCAGCCGATTTATTCTCGGAAGTGTTCATGCCAATGCTGCGCACCTTTCGGGGCTTCGCTCCAACACCGCAATGTGATTCCAAGGGTTCGCCCTGAAATAGGTTGTCGGTTGTCGTTCAGAAAAGCCCGGCATTTTCAAAATGCCGGGCTTTTAATTTCGGCAAATTATTTCCGGACGAGTCCTAACAAACATCTCGATCTTGACGCGCACCCGCCAGCTGGCTAGGGTTCGTCGACGATGGAAGGAAAAAGAAAGATAAATAGATAGTCTTCCCAACCTCTCAAGCCGACGAAATCATGCCGACGCCACCAGGCAATCTTCCCGACCGATTGAATGATCTGGAACTACTGTTTACCCATTTGCAGCGCTCGGTTCAAGATCTCGACGACGTTTCGTTGGATCGCGAAAAACGCGTGTCTCGCTTGGAATCGCAGTTCAAAAACCTGAATACGCGGCTATCGAACCTGGGGCACGCCTTGAAGCAACCTCCCACCGACCCCAAAGACGAAAAGCCCCCGCATTATTGAGTGACGCTCTGAGCCGGGTTTTTCGGCCGCTTGACGTGCGATTGCTCCACGCGCGTGCGAATGAGGTGAGGCATCCAGAGCGCTCGGTCGACAATATCAATGAGCACATGAGGATCGAACGGCTTGGTCAGGCAGTAGGCGCCGCCGACCTCCCGCACCATCTCGATCACATCGGGGCGCCCGGCGCTGGCCAGGAACACGACGGGAATATCTTGAAGAGTTTCTTGGCGATAAAAATCGCGGTACAGATCCAACCCGCTCTCGCCGCCTAGATCGACGTCGCAGACCATGAGGTCGGGCACGATGGCGCGAGCCGCCTTAAAAGCCGCTTCTGAATCGGCCGCGCAATGGCAAACAAAACCCTCATGATTCAACACGGCCGCAATGCCGGTCAGCATAATAGGATCGTTGTCGACAATCAGAATAGTTGCTTCGTTCGCCAACATCGTAAATTCCTCCAAACACGTTGCATTGCGGAGCGTTTCTTAAGGGCGCTTCGCGTCTCTTTCTCGACGTCGGCGGTATGGCGTATTGACCGCCGGGAATTTCTCCACCCAGCGGTTCTTGGCGGTTGTTGCGGTTGTGCGCCCGGCGCCTGTGCGTTGTCTGGCCGACGCGGTATAGTGACTGAGGAAATATCTTGTTCAGGGAGTATTGAACCCATGGTCGATCGAGAACTAGCCGACCGCTCCGAAGCGATTCAACGCCGCATCCTCCAGTTGCGAGACAGTCTTTGACTACGCCGCCAAAAAAAAAGCGGTCGGCGAGATTGAAACCCAAATGGCCGCGACCGATTTCTGGAACAGCCAGGAGAAGGCGCAGGCGACCGTCGGCCGGCTGAAATCGTTGAACGTGATCGTCAAACCTCTTGAAGCGCTGCTTCAAGCCGGTGAAGACTTGGTGGTTCTGCTCGAAATGGCCGACGAAGACGAAGAAACCGCCGCCGAAGTGGCGGCGGAAATCGATCGGCTGGGCAAGCAACTCGACCAACTCGAACTGCAAGCACTGCTCGATGGTCCGCACGATAGCGCCGGCGCCATTCTGACAATCCACGCGCGCGATGGCGGAACCGACGCCAACGATTGGGCCGATATGCTGCTGCGGATGTACGGCCATTGGGCGCAAAAGCACGATTACAGCATTGCTCTGCTCGACCGGAGCGATAACGAAGAGGCGGGCATCAACAGCGCCAGCATCGCGATTCGAGGCCCCATGGCCTATGGCTACCTCAAGGGCGAGCAGGGTATTCATCGCTTGGTGCGGATCAGTCCTTTCAATTCCGAAGGCAAACGTCAAACCAGTTTCGCGGCGGTGGATGTGTCGCCCGAGGTCGACGCCGCCGCCGACCTCGAGATCGACGAAAGCGATGTTCGCGTCGACACCTACCGCGCCAGCGGCGCCGGCGGGCAACACGTGAACAAAACCGATAGCGCCATCCGACTCACGCACCTGCCCACCGGCGTTGCCGTGCAGTGCCAGAACGAACGCAGTCAACATAAAAACCGAGCTACCGCTTGGAAGATGCTGTACGCTCGCTTGGCTCGTCTGGAAGATGAAAAGCAAGAAGCTGAACAAGCGGGAAAATATCGAGATCAGGCCAAGGTGGGCTTCGGTTCGCAGATTCGAAATTACTTTTTGCACCCCGACCAGCGCGTCAAAGACGCCCGCACCGGCCATTACGAGGGCAGCTTTCACAAAGTGATGGAGGGCGAGATTCAAGGTTTTCTAGATTCGTACTTGCAGTGGCGAATCAAGGATAACTCCCAAGGCGGCAAATCGTGAAAACAGAAGCCGCGCAATCCTTAACCGCTCTCGACGAAACCGGCAGCGGCCTAGCGCTCACCTTCGAGTGGTGCGACGATCGTTGGGCGCACGCCGTCGAGGTGGTTCTTAACGGCGAACCGGCAGCCGCGCTACGCTCGCTCGAAGATGATATTCATGCCGATTGGCCCGCCAGCCCGCCCTTCCAACAACTCAGCATTGAGTTGTTGGAAGGGCGGGGGCGGGTCGGGTTTTTAGTCGGCATGGCGGGCAAGAACCATTGGTCGGGCAGCGTGGAGGCGTTGCCCCGCGAACGAGCGTTGGTGTTTGATATCGCCTGCCGAACGAATGCGGCACAAGGTTGCAACGAGCATTTTCTAGGCAGTTCCTACGCCGCCGAACTGCCGTTCCACTTGCAAGACGGCGCCTGCGAGATGATGCGCAACCAATCGTCGAGATTGCTATTCTCGGCGGAAGCATTGCCGGGCGAGGCAGCCCAGATTTGTCGCCTCGAACAAACACGTCTCGCCTGCCAGCCAACGCCATGCCGCAACGAAAAAAACTCGCCGCCCGGCGCCGCGCGCTCATCGACCATTCGCTGGAAATATCGCCTCGCACTGCAAGATTCTTCAGGCATTTTAGCGACGTAGGGTCCGCTATGCGGACCGGGGGTTACTGTACGGACCGAGGGTTGCCCTTCGGCGTTGCAAACCATGCCGCCACCGTGTTGCAATGTATTGTTTAGCCGAAGTCGCCCAATGAGAAGAAGCGGTCCGCACAGCGGACCCTAGTACGCCTGTGAAGGCGTTTGAACAGCAGGGTGAGAGTCCCTGTCAGGGTAACGTTACAGCCCTGTAGCCAACAGTGATAACTGCGTCTTTGTGAAAAGAGGTGGAGAGTAATCTGCGGT
>JAJRWU010000108.1 GCA_024276655.1 Planctomycetota bacterium | reverse complement strand
TCGAGTGGCGGCGGTGGTGGAGGAGGCGGTGGAAGCGGCGGCGGCGCAGGCGGCCTAGCCGCTCTCGGAGCATTGGGCGCACTGGGCGCAGCCGGCGGCTCAAGCTCAAACACCGCCAGTCCCTTTACACCTTGATTGAACGTTCGCCCCGCTGAAAATGTGACATTTGCACCAGATAAAACGCAATTGTGTCAATCATTACCGTGTGAAGCATAACTTCATTGGGAAGAATCCTATTTCGAACGGTTGGCCTCGCGTTTAGCGACGACTTCGGCGTACGAAGGGCCGATAGGCTGGCTCCTCATGATGTTTTGCCCCAGTTGGACGTTGAGTTTCTTGTCTGGAGGATAAGCTAGTCGCTAGAACGAGCACGGCGGCGATTTGTCGGCTCATTGTCCGCCATTGGTCGAGTTTCCCAGGTGTTGCGGTCTCGACTAATTTGGAACCCGCCAGCCGAAAGACCAACCGCAGCGCGCCGACACAAACTTTGTTGCTCGACTCTTCAGAATCCTCCCACACGCAGCAATCGCTGCTAAAGTGATTGACCGCCTGCACGAGTTCGAACTCTTCAATGCCAGCAGCCAGCAGCGCTTTGGACAGTTGCAACATCATCACCATCGTTTCGCCAGAATCCCATCGGCGATATCCCATGGCCGCGCCAAGGCGACGAATAGCGGCCATCGCTCGCCGACCGAGTTCGTCGGTCGCCTGTGCTCCGATTTCGTTTGGACCGCCGAAGTCCGCCAGCCGGCTTCGAATCTCGCGAAGTTCCGCGAACGACGCTTCCATGCGATCGGCGATCTCACGGGGAAGAATCGACGGGAGCCCTTCCGACGGAAAACTCGTGGGAAAGTAGAACGGGTGTGTCGGCTTCGGCGCCGAGTCAGGCATCAGTCCGATACACGCCAAATAGGTGGCGTAGCTGAATTCATTCTCGGTTTCGTCGAAACCGAGAATCATGCAAAGAAGGTTGGCGAACGACGAAAGTCCGCCTTCTGGTTCCGCTGGGGAAAGTTTGGTTGTGTCAATCATCAGACTGGAATGCCCCCATTTTTTGTACCAGGGGTTATGAGAGTACGGGTTGCGTAAGGGATTCCGCACTGCGACGCGAATTCCGAGGGGGTCTGGTAACCAAGACTACTGTGAGGCCGCTCTTCGTTGTGCTCGTGACGGCGACGCTGGGCGAACCAGCGCGTCTCCGGCTTGGTGGAATACTTGCCAGGAAATCTTACCGACAACGGAATCGTAATCGTGAATGGTTCATTTTGTGGAGGGGTCGCTCCGCAGGACCTGTCGCCAAAACCGGGGCCAGCTTTGGCGCCGAGTTTGATCTTGCTCCAAATAGCTGGACATCGCTTCACTTCTCGGAAACGCGCCGCCCTCCTCAAACGCGTCCCTATCATAAAACGGATACTGTTGCATGGCTCGAAACGGCAGCGGTTCGACCATTTGGCCGGTGAGGCAACTGAGGTTGGCGTCTTTATCCCAGCCAATGTTGTAGAGGATGAAGGTCCGTTTCCAACCAGCCGGCGGCGGCTGTTTCGGTTGTTGGAACCGCACGGTCATTTCGTCGCCGGCGCCGAGCACCACGCTGCGGTCGTCGGCGGTGTTGAGAATATCGGCCACGTCGCCGTAACGGGTGAATTGGCCCAGCATGGGCGGCCAACGTTGTGCGACGTCGACATGGGCGTAGTCGTAACGCACGGGCCCTTCGCCGATGGGAGCGATGCGGCGGGAAAACCCTCGGTAGTGCAGGTTGGCGCCGAGCAATTCCAACGCCTGCGTGCGATACTCCGCCGCCGGTTCATTGACGCTGATAAAGGCCGCGTCCCAATAAATTTGCATCGTCGTGCTAATGCGTACGCGATAATCGTCGGTGAGGAAGATGCCGGAAAGGTTTGCCACGATGGTTTTCGTTTTACCGCCGGGGAATCCTAGGTAGGGCAACACTTCTCGCCACTGGCCGTTTTCATCGGGAACTGAAAGTGAAGGCGGCTTCGGTGAAGCGAGTTTCGGGTTTTCGGAGATCGCCAAATTCAAGGAGGCGTCGGTCGGCCAAATCCAGCCGGTGAGGTACAAATGAACGCGCTCGTCGCTGGACAGATCGCCAAAATCCAACTCCAAAAAATGTTCCGGCGCCAAACCTTGTTTGATCCGGGCGTCGTAACCGCGCAAAAATTCGCCATCTTCCTTGAGCACCAACGCCAGCACATCGCGGCCGTTCTGGTCGCGGGCGGCTACCGGCGGACGCTGCTCCCGCACCGTGAAAATACGATGCTCCGCGATATCCGCCGGACCGACCTTCTCGTTGGAATAAATTTCCACATCTTGAGGATGGTCGATCGCGATTAACTGCATGGAATCGAAATAGGCCGCCTCCCAAAGTTCCTCGGTCACTTGTATTTGGTATTCACCTTGGCGAGGTTTGAGGGCATCGCCCGGAATGCGTAAATACTCCCACTCCCGATACGGCGCCAGCTTCCCTTCCGCCTGCCAGAGCCCCAGCGGCGAAGCCCACAGGCAGTCGCTGAAAAAGGCGAACTTCTCGCCGTCCCAGGTATACAGATACGGGCAGGAGCCCATCAGATCTTGCTCCGCGCAAACGGTTTCGTTTTGTTGCGGCGCGATTATGTTTTGCGGAATGCCGTTGGTCCAGACGATGCGTGCGGTATCGGCGTGCTCCAATTTCCCCAAGCCGAAATGCGTGGCGATGCGACTTACCGTGGCCGCCTGATAACGCCGCCCAGCCTTGATTTCGATAAGTCCGCCGATGCCGTAGGTGTTGGTGCGTTCACTGGCGTTCTGTGCATGCGACTCGGCAACAAGTTGCAAATCCAGCCAATGGTTGGCGTTGCCGCCATCGTTCTCCCAGAGCGTTACGCCGCCATCGCTGACAAACAGCAGGTCAAGATCTCCGTCGGCGTCAAGATCTGCCGCGTCACAGCCAACCACGTTTTTCGGAAAGCCCCCGTTTCCCGGAAAACCAGCCGCCATTTCCGTCTGCTCGGAAAACCCGCCGCGCGGTTCGCCGCGAAACAGCGAACAACCGGTTTCGCCCCAAACCAGCACGTCTTGATAACCATCGTTATCGAAATCGAAGAGTTGCAAATGCTCGCCCCGCGCCACGCCGACTTTTTCGACTTCGCCATATTGGACGCCGCTTGCGCCGGTGGTTGTCTTGACGACCAAAACCGCGTGGTCCTTTTTCCTCAGGGCCAGCAGATCCCAGGAGGCGTTTCCATCGACATCGGCTACGGCTATATCGGCCAACTCTTCCAAGGGCAAATCTTCCCGCCAGCGGAAACGTCCTCGCAGTTGGCTTTCTAAAACGCCGGCCGCGCCGCTGAGGCTGCTGGCCATGATGAAATCAAGATCGACATTCCGATTCACATCGACGGGAATGATTTTCGTGATTCGCGCCGGCGGCGGCGGTAACTTGGTGCGGCGGCTGGCGTCGCGGAACGTGAAGTTCTCCCGATTGCTCCACAACGAGACGCCCTCGGCCGAGGAAACCAACAAATCAAGATCGCCATCGTGGTCGAAGTCGGCCGTCTCGACGGTGAACACATCGTGCAGCGCCTGCATTTCTTCACTCAGGTCGACCCGATTCAGTTCGCGTTTTCCCGACATGGTGCGTTTGTTTTCCAGAATCAGGATTCCATCGCGGCCAAAGAGCACCAAGTCGAGATCGGCCGCCAGGCAGGCATTCGGCGGCGTTTTGCCGGTGGCGTTAGTTCCCGCAGCGTTGGTTGCCGGAGCGTTGGCGGCGTTGTTTTGGTTCTCTCGGTAATCGCGATCCAAATCGATGGCTCGCAAGCCTGTAAAATCTCCCTGCTGGACCGACTCCGCGACGATGCGCCAACCGTTGTCTTCATCGCGTGAAAATACCTGTACGCGATCATCTTGAAGAATCGCTAGGTCTTGTTTGCCATCGAGCGTGAAATCGAGCGCCAGGGCGGCTCGAACCGGACGGGCCTGTTGCGGCTGTTCCGTTTCCGCCAGACGTTGAAACGCCACGCGTATCGGCGTCGGCGCCGCCAAGGCGCCCATGTCGGCGCGTTCATAGAAGGCCTTGGAAAAATCATGCATGGCGTACTCCAGCACATGCGGCTCGAGACGTTTTTGATCGCGTTGGCGGGCGACCAGTTTCAAGAAAATGTCTTTCAGCCTGCGAACCGAAGTAAGCGTTTCGATCCACTTATCGTCACGCGCCGCTTGCGCGGCGGCAGTCAACGATGCCGCCAAACTTTTGTTGTTCGACGACGCGAAGTCGTCGGCAAAGGGCGCCAATTCGGTCTGTGCGTGGGTTAGTGTCTCGACAATGCGGACGTCGTGCGTCTCGGCTTGCAGCGCCAACCAATCGAGCAACAGGGCCAGATTATTAGGCGCTATTTCGTACGCGCGTTCCAAGGCTTCACCCGCCTGCTGCTTGGCAGCCTGTTCATCTCGCCCCTCCCAATACGCATTCCGCAGCAGGTTGAACATTTGATATTGCAGGCCGGCATCGTGGGGCGAGCGTTCACTGGCCAGCCGCAGTTCTTCGAGAGCCTGTTGCTCGTTGGATTCGGCAATAAACAACCGGGATCGCATGGCGTGTGCAAAGCCAACGGCGCCGGGGAACTTTGCCAAGGCGTCGAGCGATTCGACCGCCTGACGCCGCACGGCCGCCTTTTTGGATGGGTTTTCGCGGGCGTATCCGCTGGCGTCGCCAGCCGCCCAAACCGAAGCCAAAGCCAAATTTTGAACACCAAACCGTTCGCTGGGCAATTTCGCCGCCAGTTCGCGAAACTTCCCGAAGCAGGCTTCAAAACCGGCGTGGTCTAATTCCGCGATTTTGGATCCCGCATTTTCGAATTCCGCCAGACCGACATTTCGCAATGTTAAATAATGCGCAACGTCGGCCGCTGCAATGCGTTCCGGCGGCGGTTCGACCGGCGGCGCGGTATCGGACTTCGAAAACAAAACCCAATAGCCCGCCAGCCCCAACAATAGGGCCAACAACAGGGCCACAACGGCGACCACAATTCCAGTGGTTCGAAAAGACTTCTCCATGTCGGTTTGCTCCGCAAGCAATCAAGAATCAAGAGGCATCTCGCATCGGTGCGCATCGTACCCGAATTGGCCTTCCAGCGGCAACAACCCAGGTGCCCAACGGAAAAAGCTGAATCGGTAGCGTTGCCTGACCGGCATCGCCAAAAAATGAACACGAAACCTCATCGTGCTAGCCGCCTGTCCAAGAAATGTTCCGTGCAATGGTGTTATAGAATTCCCGCCAAGCCGGAGGCTTGCCAGCCATTAGCCGGTGGTCGAGCGCAGCGAACACCACCGGTAGGTCAACGCAACGAACGATGCATCCCGGCGGGATGTCAGACGCGGCGGGCGCGAGAAACTCCTCGAAACGGATGCGGCAGCGCACTTTAACGCCCACCGTTGGAGTGTACGCTTCAGCGTGTTTTGTTCTCGGAAGCACCGCTGAAGCGCGAACTCCAGCACGGCTGGCATCCCGCCGGGATGCGGAATGTCGGGGCCTCGATCCTCCGGTGGTGTTCGCTGCGCTCGACTACCGGCTAATGGCTTGAATCCTTCCAGGATATGAAATCAAATACGCCTCACCCCCGCGGATTTTTCGGCATCTGAAAAACACGAAATATATCTTGGACAGGTGTTCACGGTTGAGCGCCTCCCCGCCGCTGGGCCAGCGTCTCGACGATCGTGCTGGCAACTTGCGCTCTTCCGATCGGGTTCTTAATCTGTTGCAACAACGCAGGAAGGCGGCTGATGTCGTTTCGCTGCGCAATAACTTCACCCAACCCGGACCACGTGAGCGCCCGGTCACCCAGATCTCGATCCATGAGACGACTGGTCGTCGTTTGGTTTTGATCGGTTTTCGGAAATGTTCACGTCGAGCGGCCCTTGCTCGGCATCGTTTTTCCAATAGGAGTGCCGCTGCGGCAAGGAGAATCGAATCCCCTGGTCTTCGAATGCGTGGAAAATATCGAGGTTCAATCGTTCGCCGAAAGCCTTGAACGCCCAGTAGTCGGGAGGCGAGTACCAATAAAAAAACCGGATGACGAAAGCGTTCTTCTGGAACTCATCAAAAAAAACTCGCGGGGGCAGTTCGGGGTCTAGTCCTTCTTGAGCGGCCAGTTTTTCACGTATGATCGCCAACGCTGTTTCCACTTTCTCGCTGGCGGTATCTAACGGGATGTGAATTTCCGCTTTCCTGCGTATGTATTTCCGACGGCCGATGTTTTCGATATCGCTGCCGGCCAGTTGATCGTTGGGAAGCGTTACGAGGTGGCCGGTCAGGAGTCGAAGTTTGGTGGACCGCAAACCGATGTCCTCCACCACGCCATCGTATTTACCAAATTGAATGCGCTCGCCGACGCGGAAGGGTTTGTCGGCCATGAGTGAAAGCGTTCCGAAAAGAGTCTTGAGCGTATCTTGGGCGCCCAACGCCAACGCTATGCCTCCGATGCCAGCACTTGCCAGGAGGGTTCCGACGTTGACTCCCAGGTATTGCCCCCCGACAAGAAATAGAATTGCGGTGGCGACGGTGCTCAATAACTGCGAGGAAATACGTATGAGCTGCGCGTTCAGTCCTTGAGGATTGATTCGCGGAGACGCAATAATGATTTCCGCGATCCGCCGAGCGCCGGCAAAAATCACCACCACGGCCGCCAGCAACGCCGCCAGATTGGCCGCGAAACCAAATAGGTACAGCGGAATTCCTCGCACGGTCAGATAATATTGGATGGCATGCTTGAAGGCTAACGGTGTTAGCATCGCGACGATCGGGAATACGATGGTCAAGCCGTATTTGAAGGCGCTTTTGCCTCTGACGCGATGAGTAAACACGTGTTGCAAGCGATACGCCAACGCCATCACGCCAACCGCGATCAGCAGCAAAATAAACAGGCCCGGCCATTTCCAAGTCGCGAGCCCCAGCGTGCGGCCATGCTGCATGCGTTCTGGAAGTCGGCCAACCAACGCCGCCACCGCCGGATGACCCGGCGCCGACATATACCACAGAAAGAGGCCTTCGGAGGTTGCCGGGCCGCTCGTGCGATACGGTCGCGATTCAAGGCTCTGGAAATATTCGACGGCTCGGTCCACGGTGCCGGGTGAAAAAAGATACTCATGTTTTTGTGGGCCTTGCTCCACGCGCGCAATCGTGATTCGCGAGCCCGGAATTCTCCAGGTCGATAGTTTTTCGAAGCCTCCGGCGGATTCAATTTCCGCCGTGCCGGGAATTTGGTCGCCAGCGGGCAGCGCGATGCGGTCGAGTATCTCCTTAATGCACGCCGCAACTTCGCTGGCCCGGTCTTCGCGAGCGAAGGCCGGAAGTTCGCTCATGTCGATACAATCTAGAATCGCTCGGCCAAGATCGGCATGCCTTGGATCTGTTCGATCATAGAATTTTTCTCGATGGATAAGTTCGTTGAGCTTGTTACAGGCGTCAATAAAACTCTTTAACGTGGCCCGAGGACTCGAAGTATCAGCCACGGTCAGGGCGCCGTCTTCCCGCGCGATCACAACAGCCGGCCACGCCGCACAAGCCGAGAATGCAAGCCAGAGCGTGAGGGTTGTGGCAAAGCAGGTGCAGTTAGCGGATCGCATTGTTTGATCTTTCGCAAATTCGTCGGAGGCTCCACACTTCGCGGCGTTCGCCTTGGCATCTTACCAAACAATCATCCGGAAGGTGGTCACAAACACCAGCGCCGCCTCGCGCGGATGTCGAAACAGTAGTCAGGCGGCCAGAAAACGGGGTAGAATGTCGGCTCGCGCGGCATGTTCGCGAGGTAGCCTCATCGTTGCCATCATTGCGGATTCACGGTTGCTCGTGATCGCGACCGGAAGGATACCTTGCACGGTCGAATTTGATAATTACGATTTCCAGCGGAGTGCGCCAAAACATGTATCCATTACAACATCCCACGGTCGACCTTTGCATTGTGTGCAGCAACTTTGAGGAGTCGTTGCATTTTTATCGCGACTTGCTCGGCTTGGAGGTGGCGTGTGATCTCGAAATTCCCACTGAAACGGCGGTCGGCGCGGGTTTGGCGCCGAGCGCCTTTCGGCAAGTCCGCTTGAAAGCCGGCAATACGCTGATCAAGTTAATGGGGATTAAGAACCCGCCGCCGCGCCGTTCGCACGATTTTCAAGCCGGCGTCCGATGGCTGACGTTTATTCTTCAGGATGTTCCCGCGGCCGTCGCGGACCTCAAAGCAAAAGGCGTCGACTTCGTTGGCGAACCCGTCGCGGCGCCCGACGCGAAGCACGTCGCCTGCGCCAAGGGCCCCGACGGCATGCTGATTGAACTCGTCCAGCCAGTAGACTGATTTCGCGCCGCGCTCCGCCTCGCTGTCGTCAGCATGCGGCCCTGGCAGGCGTTATTTACGATAACGCCTGCTGCAACGGCGTCGGTCGCATGTTAGAATTTATGTTTAGGTTGCGCCGCCGCAAAATAGGCGGCGTGCCGCTCCAGCAGGCCGCAGTGCGCCGGCGTCTATTGTGAATTTTTACTGTCTTCTTTCTGGCATTGACTTTTTCATGACCAAACCAACCTTCCTGCTTGTTCTGTTATCGGTACTGCTATTGGCCTCGTCTTCCCACGCGGAGGGTTTGTCTTTGCAAAAGGGCGACCATATTTGCTTGGTCGGCAACGAACTGGGCGAGCGGATGCAGCACCAGAACTACTGGGAGACGCTCCTCCACCAGCGATTCCCGCGGCAAGAGTTGGCGGTGCGAAACCTGTGTTTTCCCGGCGATGAACCGTTCGAGCGGATTCGCTCCAAAAACTTTGGCGAACCGGATGTCCATTTGAAACGCAGCCAGGCTTCGGTCGTGTTGTATTTCTTCGGCTTCAACGAATCGTTCGCCGGCGCCGAAGGGCTTAAGGATTTCACCGCCGAAATGACCAAGTTGGTCGAGGAAACGCAGCAAAAAAACTACAGCGGCAAGGGCCCGCCGAGAATCGTACTGGTTTCGCCCATCGCTTTTGAAAACACTCACGACCCCAACCTGCCCGATGGCGCCGAGCATAACCAGCGCCTTGCCGCCTACACGCAAGCTTTGGCCGATGTTGCCAAAAAGACGTCTGTCGGGTTTGTCGATTTGTACACGCCCACCAAGCGGTTGTTTGGAAAGTCGGACCAGCGTTTAACGCTCAATGGCGCGCACTTGAACGCCGCCGGTTACCGCGCTCTGGCGCCTATTCTGAACGACGGCTTGTTCGGCGCCGGCGGACCTACAAAAATCCAGCTCGCCGTTTATGCGGAAGTTAAAGATAAAAACTTCCATTGGTGGCATCGCTACCGTGCGGTGAACGGCTTCTCAATCTATGGCGACCGCGGCGAAGCCGGTTTCGACGGCACCTACCGCAACCGCGATGTCATGGAGCGCGAGCGCGCCATTCTCGACCAAATGACCGCCAATCGCGACCAACGCATCTGGGCGCTGGCCCAAGGCAAGCATGTCGCCTCGAAGGCCGACGACAGCAACACCTTGCCGTTCATCAATCCCAAAACAAATGTCGGCGTCAAGGACGACCCCAACGCCAAACGCGGAAAACTCGGCTCGCTCGATTATCTGAAGGCGGCGGAACAGCAAAAGTTGTTCAAATTGGCGCCCGGTTTTGAAATCAATCTGGTCGCTTCCGAAGAGCAATTTCCCGAACTGGCCAACCCGGTGGCCTTGAACTTCGACAACAAAGGGCGGTTGTGGGTTTCCACGATGGCGTCGTATCCACACTGGAAACCCAAGACGCCCATGAACGATAAAGTACTCATTTTTGAAGATCATGATCAAGATGGCCGGGCCGACGAATGCCGGGTTTTCGCCGCTGGGCTGCACCAACCAACCGGCTTCGAGATAGGGCGGGGCGGGGCGTATATCGCCCAGCAGCCCGACATTCTTTTCCTGCAAGACACCGACGGCGACGACGTGGCCGATGTTCGCATTCGCAAACTGGTCGGCTTCGATACCGCCGATTCGCACCACGGCTTGGCGGCTTTCGAGTGGGGGCCTGAAGGCGCGCTTTACTTTCAAGAAGGCACGTTCAAGTTTTCGCAGGTGGAAAGTCCGTACGGTTTAACGCGTCTGCACGAAGCAGGCGTGTGGCGATACGATCCCCGCACCGAGAAATTCGGCGTGCATGCGAACTTTGCCTTCGCCAACCCTTGGGGCCACGTGTTCGACCGTTGGGGGCAAGATTTTATTGCCGACGCCTCTCCGGGCAACAGCTATTGGGCTGCGCCGATTACCGGCCGCATCGACTACCCGCTGAAACACCCTGGCGGCTCGCAACACCGCCGCATGGCCAAGCAAACCGGCGGCGATCCCCAATACAAATTCCCCACGTTCTACCCCAAAAGGACGCGGCCCTCGGCCGCCTGCGAACTGGTTTCCAGCCGCCATTTCCCGCCGGAAATGCAAGGCAACTTCTTGCTTTGCAACTGCATCGGCGACCGCTCGATCTTGAATCACAAAATCAGCGAGGACGGTTCGGGGTTCGCCGGCGAGGAAGTCACGCCGCTCGTTTCCTGCCAAGACGGCAACTTTCGCCCGATCGATATTCAATTCGCGCCCGATGGCTCTTTGTATATTGTCGACTGGCACAACGCCCTGATCGGCCACCTGCAACATAACCTGCGCGACCCGAACCGCGATCATAGCCATGGCCGCATTTGGCGCGTGACCTACAAAGGCCGCCCGTTGGTGAAGCCGCCGCGAATTGCCGGCGCGCCGCTGTCCGCGTTATTGAAATTACTCAAGTCGCCCGAAGACCGTACGCGGTATCGGGCGCGGCGCGAACTTGCCGAACGCAAT
This sequence comes from Planctomycetota bacterium, assembly GCA_024276655.1. GTDB lineage: Bacteria > Planctomycetota > Planctomycetia > Pirellulales > Pirellulaceae > SZUA-33. Next base: position 14,732 of record JAJRWU010000108.1, on the reverse strand, counting down.
ACGGCTGACGTCGTCAAGGCGCTCGAACCGTGGCTGGCGACGCTCGATCCCGCCAGCGAAGGTTTCGAGCACAATCAACTCGAAGCCCTCTGGATGTTCCAAACACACCACGTCGTTCGCGAAGACCTGCTCCGCCGCTTGCTGCAAGCCAAGGATCATCGCACCCGCGCCGCGGCGACGCGTGCTTTGTCGCAACTGCTCGATGAGGTGGACGCGCCGCTCGACTTGCTCCGCGAACGCATCAATGATTCGCACCCTCGCGTGCGTTTGGAAGCGGTGCGGGCGTTGAGTTTCCTCGAAGGGGAAGACGCTATTGAAGTCGCCTTGGGCGTGTTGGAACACGACGTCGACGATTACCTCCAGTACACGCTCGACGAAACCATGCGCGCCCTGGAGCAATAAGCACCGCTCGATAAATAACGGTCGCATTTGTGTAGCTATCGTCGCCAGACGGTGGGTGAGCGGTGAACCATCCCACGCTCTGGCGAGCATGGCTACGACACTAATTTTCCGCTCGATGCTAACTTGCGGAAACAAAAAGGAACAACCGAGTCGGTGGCTAATAACGAAATGCAAGTGAGTAGAACGTTCCCGCGTATTTTGGCGGCGGTTTTTATCGGCTGGGTGATTACCGCCTTGCCGGTTGCCGCGCAAGAACACCAGCACGATCACGCCCATCATGGCGAGCAAAATGCCGCTGCGAAAAAGCCGGTTCGGCGGCCGCGCGTGTTTCTCGATAAGAGTCCGAGAATCGTGTGGTACCAGCTCAATCGGCTCGATAACGAACGCTTGCTGTTGGTGGAGCGGGAAACGTCTGACCCTAAATATGCGCCGGTCTACACGGCCATTCTCACGCGCGGCGGCATGTCGCCCCAGTATCGTGAAGAAGCGCTGGCCGGACTGGTAACGCTCAATAAGTCGGACGCCGCCACCGAACTCCTGGCTGCTTTGGAAACGGTCGATGCCGAAAGTCGGCAACAGCGGCGCACAGCGCGGCAACTTGCCCACATGTTGCTGCATCAGCCGGAGGCGGTATTGCGAGGCCACGCCAAGCTATTGCTCAAGGCGACCGATTCAGAGAACACTTTTTTGCGGTCGCTCGGTTATGCCGGGTTGATCGTGGCGCGTCAGCCAGACGTTGCCTGGGCGAAGGCGCAAAAAGATCAAACCTCCACGCTGGCGTGGCTGGCTGCGGCGGCGCTGGCGCCGCGCCGCGAGATGCTGGTAAGTTTGCGCGACGCCATGGTCGGCCTGATTCGCCAAAACGATTCGGTTGAGGTGCGTCGTGCGGCGATCACGGCCATCGCCTTCACACCCAACCAGCGAGGCAACACCTTCAAACTTATTGCGCCGTTGTTTTCCGAGGCGAAGCTACGCGAGGCAGCCGTGAAAACGCTACTCACGATTCCCGCCAAACAAAGAGCTGTCAGCGTCAGCCAAACGCTGCTCGACGCCATCATGCAACACGCCGAAAGCACGCCGGCGGCCAATCGCACCACCGACGCCTTTCTCGACGCCGTGCAACTGGCCGAGCAATTGTTGGTGAGAATGCCGACGGCGGCGTCACGTTCGTATCGCGAACGACTGCGTGAAGTCGCCGTACGCGTGGTGCGCATTCACACCGTTGATGAGGAAATGCGTTACGACACGGCGTACTTTGCCGTCGAAGCCGGGCGGCCGGTGCAGGTCGTGCTGATCAACCAAGACCTCATGTCGCACAACCTTGTTATCACCGCGCCCGGCGCCTTGCAGGAAGTCGCGCAGTTGGGGCTGCAAGCGGGACCGACCAACGGCCTGGACGGCAAACAGTTCGTTCCCAAAAGCGATAAGGTGCTGCACGCCACGCATCTCGTCGCGCCGGAAAAACAAGAGCGGCTCACGTTCAACGCACCCACGGAGCCGGGCGAGTATCCTTACGTTTGCACCTTCCCTCGCCACTGGATGCGAATGTACGGCGTGATGGTCGTGGTTCCCGACCTCGACGCCTGGCTGAAGAATCCCACCGCGCCCAAAGACCCCGTCGGCAATAATCGGGCGTTCGTGCAAGCTTGGAAAGTCGAAGACTTGGCCAATGAACTAGACACTGGTTTTCGCGGCCGTTCGCCGGAAATCGGCGCTCGCCTTTTCAAGGACGCCACCTGTTCCCAATGCCACAAAATGCGCGGCCAAGGCGGCGCGGTTGGCCCTGAATTGACCGAAGTTTTCAAACGTTGGAAAGGCGATCGTCTGGCCGTGTTGCGCGAAGTGCTGTTGCCTTCGCATCGGATCGACCCCAAGTACGCGGTGCATCTTGTCGTGACCGACGACGGCAGAACGATTTCGGGCATCGTGACCGCCGAAGATAAAAAAACGATCTCGATTCTGGCCAACCCCGAAGCGAAGGAGCCGATGGTTATCCGTCGCGACACAATTGACGAAATCGTCAAGACTTCGGTCTCGATGATGCCCAAGGCGTTGCTTGATCGCTTCACCAAGGACGAGATTTTTGAGATTCTCGCCTTTCTGGAAACAGTCGGCGTTGAAGCGGGCGGCGTCAAAGCGGGCGGCGCGAATACGCAATCGCCGCTGGGGCAATAGTCAACAGTTGGAAGTTCGGCCGTGAATTCGAAACCGTTCCTGATACGTTCCCGGATGTAGCTCAAAAAAAGCCCGGCATTCTCAAAATGCCGGGCTTTTAATTCGGTAGGTAAATTTGGTCGGGGTCGAAACCGTACTCCTGAAACTTCATGCTGCGAAGAAAATCGTAGTTTTCATCATCGTGTGCTTCGGCGTTTTTCCGCCGGTCTTCAACAACGCTGCGTGCTCCAGGGCAACCTATTGACTCCCCTTAAACCGGGTTAAATCGCACCCTCCCACGGCGCGAGCCGCCCAGCGTTACCGAGGAACGATTTCGCCTTTTTCCAACATCGTTTTCCAGCGGTTGACGGCGGAGCGCCGGCGAGCCGCCGTTTTTTCCGCGCGATAGCCTTGTGTGGCGCCGGTAATCTCTTGCAGGTTCACGAACGCCAAGGCGCGAAACTCGATCATCTCATGTTCGAGTAGTTTGACCAATTTCGGCGCCTCCTCCTTCAGTTGGTCGGGGCTATAACCCCAGAGGAGCCGGTACAGTCGCTGGCCATCTTCCTTTCCATGCCGCCGCTCCCAGGTTTGCCGTATCGCGGCGGCGGTGGCCGGGTTGCGAGCCATCGCTTCGCGAGCAGCGTAGACATGAAAACGCCACGACGCGTGTTGGAGGTCGTCTTTGAAGACGTTCACCAACGCCTCGAAATCTCCCAGCTGGCAAAGGCTGCGCACCGCCAGCGACCGGACTTCGCTTCGCCGGTCTTCGGCTGCTTCGTTCAAGGAAATGCGCACCGGCTGATCAAACGCAACCATTGCCTCCATGGTGGCGGCGGCTCGGCGGTCAATATCTCGGACGTCGCCTCCCTCCACCCACTCGGGGAGCTTGGCCAAAGCTCCCGTTTTTCCCGCGGCCTCGCCAGCGTAAAAGCGAAAGTGGGTGGCATCCAACGTAACGGCCTGGCCATCTTCCTCCCGCCATACGACGGCGCCTAAAGTGGCGTAGAGGCCCACCATTTGTTTTACCGCCGCCAACTCGGGATCTTCTCCGGCATTGAGCAATTTCCAAACTTCGAATCCGAAAATGGAATCGGCATTCTCGAATTCGGCCAGACCGCTCCGGCCGCCCAAATCGAGAAAGACGGTCGCTTTTTCGTCCGCCAGCGGGAAGACCCTGCCACGACCGTAGTCGACGCGAATGCGTGGAATGTTGTCTGCCGGACCTTTTTCAAATACCACCTGGGCGCCGCCTTCGAGTGTCACTTGCACACCGCCGATCAAGAATTTGGCCCGGTTTGCGGGGGGCGTCCAGATGAGGTCGCCTGCTCGAATCACGGCGCGAACCGGCAACCTCATCCAAGCCGACGACGCTTTATCGAAACGGGCTGCAACTTGGCCATCGGAAAGGTAACGACCCAGGTCGACGGCCTCAGACGTGCTGCTGGAAGATTCTCCCGCACTGTTTTCGGCGGGTTGCACAGGCGTGGGCGGAGGGTTCGTCACGGCTGGCGGCTTTGTCGACGGGGCGGGTGCCTCGCCCACGCCGAAGGGCGCAGCGGGTTGCCGTGGCGATATTGGTTCAGCCGCAGCCGGGCTGGCCGCCGATGCGGCATCAGTAACTGTGGTATCAGGAACTGAAACTTCAGGAACTGGCGCCGACTCCGGAATAACAGCCGCCGGCGGAAGAGTTTCTGCTCCCGCTTTGGATTCGGAGGTTTCCGAGGTTTCGTTTTCCGAATTCGCTGCCGCCCCTTCGTTGGCGGACGCTGGCTGGCCTTGCTGGTTCCCCACAGCTTTTTCCGTCGCTTTTTCCGGGGCCGGCGCGGCCACGGGTTGCTCATTCACCGCCACGGGGGCGGTGTCGCCGAACATTGAACGCAACAGTGGATGGCGTGAATCGAAAGGCCCCAGAATGCGCAACCCCACGGCCGCAACCAGGAAGCCGACCACGATCGTGAGCACCATTGGTAATGATCGCACACCCCCATCGCCGCCCCTCAGATAGGCTGGCACTTCACGGTTCTTGGGCGGGGCCGCGATTTTCCCTCCGCCGCCTTCCTGCGCGCCGGCGCCGATATCGCCGGCTGCCGGAACTTTTTCATTTTGCCCTGTTTCTACAGCGCCCGATTCTGCGTCTTGATCATTCTCGATGAAAGGCGGAGGAGAGGCTGCTATTTCAGGAATACCGTAAATGCGTTCCCTGAGCGAAGGCTCTAGCTCCAACGGCTGTCCCAACACCAACGCCAAAATTTGGTGGCATGAGGCGATTTCGGCCAGATAGGAATCCGACTCCATGCAAACCACGTCGACCTCCGACATCCGTTCCGGCGCCAAGGTGCTATCGAGGTATTCGGCCGCCGTGTTGGCGTCGATGGCCGCGCCCGGCCCGTCCAAGGGCGGAGCGCTCACACCCGCGTTTCTGGTGCTCTTTTGAATCCGCTTGATTAAATCGGCCGCGACCGGACTCTCTTCTATTTTAGCGGCAAGCTCCTGGGCGTCGGCCGGGTCGAGAACGTCGTCCAGATACGCCAACATCGTCCGCAGAGTGAGTCGCATGAGATTTTTCCTCCGTTGCAGGAAACCGAAAGGACTTTTCGGCTAAAAGCTCGCCACAGTTGTTAGTGGCTTGGAGGAGGCGATTTCGTACAAAGAAAGACGAAAAAGCCGTTTTTTTGAAGACGACCGATGTTTATCGAAACGATCTTTTTGTTCTCGGATCTTTGCATGTTCCCGGCCGGGAACAGAAGAAACGCCATGATAATGAGCCCCAATTGCAGCAAGCCCACGATCGAAGGATGGATCGCCGCGGCGGCCGTAAGTTCGGCCGAAGCCGAGTTCCGGGGCCAATCGATGGAATGCTCCCAACCTGCGGTCGTTCGCCGCCATACGGCTTGTTGGGTGGCGGTGCGAATGGTTGCGTCGGCCGACTCCGCGGAGAGAGGCGTCGGAGAGGGTAGCCAAATTCCGGCCAGAACCAACCCGAGAAATAGAGTGCGCATGAGCCAACTCCCAGAAAAACGAAAAGGGCGGCTGTCTGAAAAGTGAAACGGGCGGCCGAAGCCGATGATTCCCACTTTCCTAGAAACGCAAAACCGAGGCCACTTACATTTTCGATTTCAAGAACGTGCGCAACATGTTGTGACTAAACAGTTTTCGTTCTTTTGCACGGCGTTTCCCCGGACTCAACGGCGGGGCCTTTTGGCAACACTCCGGCCGGCTGTCCTAAAAACACACCATTTCCGCTGTCTTTAGGAACAGTCCCGAAATTAGTTACCGGTTGTGGTTCAGAAAAGCCCGGCATTTTCAAAATGCCGGGCTTTTAATTCGGCATGTAAATTCAGGACTGTTCCTTTATTTCCTCTTCCCGATTTTGCTCTTGCCGATTGGCGACCTAGGTTTTAACCAGGAATGTTTCGCATGCCGTGGGACCTGCACACAGCCAACCTGATCGAGACTTTTTTCCTGAAAACCCTTTGAAGCCACCCAAACAAGGCCCGCCAAAAGATGACAGACGCAAAATCAGCAGCCCAACTGAAAGACCTCCTCTCCAGCGCCCAACTGCCGGCGCTGCCCCAAAGCGCGATTCGGCTCTTGGAGCTTTCCCAAGACCCCGAAAATGGCCCCAACGAATTCGCCGCGCCGATTGAAGCCGACCCCGGCCTGACCGGCCAAGTGCTTCGTTTTGTGAATTCGTCGTATTTTGGATTCTCTCGTGAAATTTCTAGCATCAAACTCGCGATTAACCTCGTCGGCTCGCGAACCATTAAAAACTTCGCGCTCTGGAGCGCCGTATTCAGCCTGATGCCCAACCCGAAATGCGGACCCTTCGATTTGAAAGGCCTGTGGCAAGATTCGCTCCGCCGCGGACTGTTCGCCCGGGCTGCCGGCAAGTTGATCGGATTGAAATCAGCGGAAGACTTGTTCGCCGCCGCACTGCTGCAAGACATGGCCATCCCGCTGCTGGCAAAAGAGTTGAACGAAGAATATGTTGCTTTGCTAGAGGCTCGAAAACAAGGCCAACAGCGGCTTTCCACGCTGGAACGCGAAAAATTCGGTTGGACCCACGGCGAAGCCGCCGGAGTGATGGCCCGCAGTTGGAGCCTCCCCGAGGAATTCGCGATTTATATCGAAGGGCATAGCACGCTGGCCGAAGGCCCCGCCAAGAGCGACGAAGCAATGGGCTCCTTGGCCGTTGCGCTGTCAGCCATGTTGCCGTCGGCCAATGATCCGCAATGGTGGGAAAAAGATACGTTTGTCGCCGCGTTTGAAAAAGCGACCCCCAACGGCTCTCCCGACGCCAGCGAAATACTAGCGGAAATCGACGCCGAATTCGAAGAGTTTGCTCCCGTACTCAAAGTAGCGACGCCGAAGAAATCACTCGTTGCATTTCTGACCGAAGAAGTTCCCACCGAAGCCTGATGCGGAAAAGGTAAGTCACGGGTTCCCCGGTTGCACAAACAAAAAAGCCCGGCATTTTCAAAATGCCGGGCTTTTAGACTTCACACGGTAAGCAATGGCTCGTTTATCGCCAAACCTCTCCCACATCGGTCGCGATGTCGTCCAGGGCGTCTTCCAACGACGTGCTTTCCTCGTAGTCGCGGAGCGGCCGTGAGGCGAGTGAACCCACCACGGGGCTATCTGCATTCGCCGCGCCGCCGCCAGCGTTCGCAGCCGCATTTGAGCTGACTTCGCCAGAGGCGCTTTCACCTTCGGCGGCGTCGGGCCGGGTTGCGGGCCGGCTCGTTGGAGCACCGGCGCCAACCGGCGAATCGGGCCGCTGGCCAGCTCTCATGTAGGAAATCACTTCCAACAGATCGCCCACCGAAACCACGCCGTCGGCGTTGATGTCGAGCCGTCGGCGGAGAGCATCGGCGGGGTCGGTTTCTCGCGGACCATCTTTCCGCAAATCGTTAATGATCATCAACACGTCGATCGTGGTCACTTGACCGTCTTCGTTGACGTCTTGCAAATCGTCAATAATGATGTCGTCGCCTTCGCCGCCTTCCAGCACGTCGTCGCCGGGGCCGCCTCGCAGAATATCGTCTCCGGGGCCGCCGAACAGATGGTCGTTACCCGATCCGCCATCGAGGTAATCGTTACCGTTCTCGCCGTAGATAAAATCGTCGCCGAGCATGCCGAAGAGCACGTCGTCGCCGTCGCCGCCATGAATTTCATCGTCGCCCCGAGGCAATTCCTCGCCTTCGCCCCGCGCGTCGGCGGCGCTCGCCGGACGATCACCCACATCGGCGGCCAACGCCAACGCTTCGGCCGTGTTTTGGCCGCCGCCAGCGGTCCCTTCAATATCTCGCGGGTCGCCGAAGATGACGTCGTCGCCGGCGCCGCCGTTGAGCAGGTCGTTGCCCCAGCCGCCTTGGATGAAGTCGCGGCCCGCGCCGCCGCTGGCTTTATCATCCAGGTTGCCCGCAAAGATGACATCGAAACCGGGGCCGCCTTCGATCAGATCTTCACCCCGGCCGCTGTTGGCAAAATCGGCCGCGTATTCGACCGGATCGGTATAGCCCGCCGGATACGAATTCGTGGCGTCGCCGAAGAGCCAGTCGTCCCCTTCGCCGCCGCCAATGCGGTCGTTGCCATCGCCCCCAGCCACGCCATCGTCGCCAGGACCGGCATTGATGGCGTCATTGCCTTGGCCTCCGAAAATCACATCGTTGCCGCGACCGCCTTGAATTTCATCGTCGCCCAAACCGCCCTCAATGCCATCGTGGCCCGCGCCGCCGTTGATATTATCGTCGCCCTCGCCGCCGAAGAGCAGATCGTTCCCGGGGCCGCCCAGCATCTGATCATTGCCGCCGCCGCCGTAGAGCACATCGTTGAAAGAGGCCGGGTCGTCAACAGGACGCCCATCAACCGGCCGCACATGGTTCGTATCCAGCCGAACCTTCTGGGGACGGCCCGCCGCGAGTTCGCCGTCTGCGCCATTAGTCGGCTCAATAGGATCGACCGGTTCGACCGGAGGATCGGTGGGCGCCGGCGGGCGGTCGCCGTGCATGCGGTCGTTGCCGCCGCCGCCGAAGAGGAGATCGTCGCCCCGACCGCCGATCAGCCAGTCATCGCCTTCGCCGCCGTAGAGCACATCGTCGCCGGGTCCGCCGTCTAGGTGATCATCCCCTGGTCCGCCGAACAAAATGTCATCGCCGGCGCCGCCTTGGATTTTGTCATCGCCTCGGCCGCCGAATACGATGTCGTCGCCGGCGCCTGCGGCAATGCGGTCGTCGCCTTGTTGGCCCAAAATTAAGTCGGCCCCGGCGCCGCCTTCTATCACATCATTGGCGCGCGGCAAGATCGGTCCGTCGTCTCCATTGCCTGCACCATTGGCCAGTGGCGTGGCATCGACCGGATGTTCGGCCTGATCGCGCACCATGTCGACGGGAAGTTCATCCACCGGACGCTCAGCCACTGGCCGTTCGAGAATTGGGCCCAAGTCGATCGTATCGCCCAGAATCACATCGCCGCCGCCACCGCCCAGAAGTTTATCGGAGCCGCGTCCGCCAACGATTAAGTCGGGATTCGCGCCGCCGCCCACGCGATCGTCGCCGTTGCCGGCGAACACAAAGTCGACGCCGTCGCCGCCGGCAATGCGGTCTTCACCAAAACCACGGTCGGCGAAATCGGCCGCGTACTCCCAAGGATCAACATAACCTTCAGGATACGTGTTGGTGGCGTCGCCGAAGAGCCAATCGTTGCCGGCGCCGCCTTCGATGGCGTCGTTGCCATCGCCGCCAACGAGCGCGTCGTTGCCAGCGCCGCCCGAGAGCTTGTCATTGCCGGCGCCGCCGAAAATCACATCGCCGCCCAAGCCGCCGTTGGCCGCGTCGTCGCCGTCGCCGCCTTCCAGCCAATCGCGACCGGCGCCGCCAGCCAGTTGATCGTTCCCCGCGCCGCCCCAAAGCTGATCGTTACCTTGCATGCCGCCCAGCCGATCGTTGCCAGGACCGCCCCGCAGAATGTCGTTGAAGCTGGGCGCGTCGGTGGGAGGATCGATCGGATGCGGCGCGATGCGAACCGGTGCGTTATCCACTTCGCCCGCCACTCCGTCCAGATTCTCGCCTTCGGGCGGACGCCCGGGAATTGTGGGATTAGCAGGATCCACTGGATCGACCGGCGGCCGCTCCAACGAATCGCCGATGAGCGTATCATCGCCCGCGCCGCCATTGAGCACGTCATCGCCGGCGCCGCCTTGGATTTTGTCATCGCCGGCGCCGCCGCCCAAACGATCATTGCCGGCGCCGCCATCGATTCGCGCATTCCCCGAACCGGCGCTAATGGTATCGTTGCCTTCGCCGCCTTCGAGCGTGGTTGTTTGTCGGACGCTGGCGTCGACGAGAATGGCGTCGTCTCCGGCTCGTCCAAAAATGTTGATTTGCGAAACGCTTTCGTTGTCGAATTGGGTCGTGACGCCGTTGGCCACGATGTTGAGCAGCGCATCTTCGACGAAGACCTCGATTTGATCTGGTTCGGGCGTTCCCTCGACCGTAACGATGCCGTCGTCCAGCACCGCGACGGCTAACATCCGACGACATTCCAATTGCTCCAGGTTGAATGTGCGGCGGCGTGCGCGGCGGCGGCGGGCAATGCGGCTCTTACTTTTGATACGTTTGATCATGATGTGAAAACTCCGGCTTGGCGCCATTATGAGAGATGAGTGTTGGAGCGGCTTCGCAGTTCCCGCATGGGCGCCTAGCGGCGTCTACGAAACAAGGGAAGCGGCTCACGTCTGTTCCAGGCTCGGCGATGTGAAGCAACTAGCAAAACAAAACGCAAAGCCGGTCCACTGCTAATGCAAGCCGTGCGCCAGGCCGCATCCCGCGACTAGACAAAAATCTTTAAGTCGTTTATGATTAGGTGCTTAGGTAGCTAACGGACGAATTATTTTTGCCAAGCCTTAACGTACAGCGCTCGAATATCAGGCGCTCGACGTTTGGCGAGCGCCCGGCCTTTGAACGCCCCAAAAATCTTGCAAAAAAGCAGGGAACGAACGTAGGCTGTCGCGCATCTAACCGCGCTGCGAGCCGTTCCGCCAGACACGCAAGATGTGGGTTGGGAGAGAGCGGCGGCGTTCCAACCGAGAGGAGCGTGATGTGCTATTCGTTGCTCGTGCTGCACGGTTCGCTGCCTGGCGTTGCGCTGCATTTGGACCCTCAGAAACAGCCGTTGGTGACGATTGGTCGAAACCAGGAGCGCGACCTCCAGCTCGACGATGAACGCGCCAGCCGGTTGCACGCCCGTGTCATTTTCCGCGCCGACCACTGGCATATCGAAGATTGCAGCAGCCTGAACGGCACGCGCGTCAACTCACGGCCGATCGAGCAAACGGTGCTCGAATCGGGCGATCTGATTCGCATCGGCGAGCGGCTCATTCTCTTTGCCGAAGACAGCCACGACGCGGCGAATCTGCCCCGCCCTTCACGGCTCCAGTCGACCACCATGATCGGCAAACTCGCCGCACGCGGCGCCAGCCGAGCGGCGGGCGCGCCCGTTGATGCACGGAACGCCGGCGCCATGGATGTGATGTCGCGCGTGGTGCGCGACTCCGCCGTGCTGTGCCGCGCCGCCCACCAATTGCACCGGCACACCGACGCGAAGAAACTGTTTCAGGTCGCGTTGGAGTCGCTGATCGATGGCATTGCCGCCGAACATGTTTCCGTTTGGCTGTTCTCCGCCGATGGTCGTCTCGAGCAGCAAGCCAGCGCGGGGCAAGCGTCTTGCTCCGGCGGCGCGCCCAAGGTTCTCGCCAGTTTGGCCATCGAAAAGAACAAGGCGTTGCTCATGAAGTCGCCCGAGCGGTCGGCGGAAAGCACGCTCGGTTGCGCCGATGCCGCAGTGGGGCCGGCAATCGCGACGCCGATCATGGGCGAGAAGGGATGCCGCGGCGCGATCGTCTGCGAGCGTCCTCCAGAGCGGGGAGTTTTTGACAAGAACGATCTCGATTTTACGATTGTCGTTTCTCATCAAACCGGGCTGGCGTTGGAGAATCTGGAGCACCGCGAGCGACTGGAGCGCGCCAACACCGAACTGCGCCGCCGGCTCGACAAACAAAACCGCTTTGTGGGCTCGAGCGCCGCAACCGCCAACGTGCTTGATCAAGTGGCGCGCGTCGGTCCGACCGACGCCACCGTTCTCATTCTCGGCGAGAGCGGCACGGGCAAGGAGTTGGCGGCTCAATTGATTCATGGATTGAGCCGCCGCAGCAACGGTCCTTATATTGCGGTCAACTGCGCGGCCTTCAGCGATTCGCTGCTCGAAAGCGAACTGTTCGGCCATGAAGCGGGCGCCTTTACCGGGGCCCAACGCCGCCATATTGGCAAGTTTGAACGAGCCCACAGCGGCGCCATTTTTCTCGACGAAGTGGGGGAAATGAGCGCCGGCTGCCAAGCCAAGCTGCTGCGGTTGCTCGAAGGGCATCCCTTCATGCGGCTCGGCGGGCAGGAGCAAATCTCGGTGGATGTGAGAATCATCGCCGCCACGCACCGCGATCTCAAGGAATTGGTGCGGGAAGGCGTCTTCCGTGAAGACCTTTATTATCGACTCCGCGTGATCGATATTTGCCTCCCCCCGCTGCGCGAGCGCGACGACGACGCCGTCGAACTAGCCTCGATGTTCCTCTAAATGTACAGAAAACAAACCGGCTGCGGCGCCGCCCGCCTTTCGGCGGAGGCTTTGGAAATTATTCGCACCTATCGCTGGCCCGGAAATGTGCGCGAGTTGAAGAATGCGATCGAGCGGGCGGTTGTGATGGGCAAGGGCGACGAAATTTCAGCCGCCGACTTGGGCGTCGCGGTATCGGAAAGTGAAGTAGCGGCTCGCCCCCAGTTACTCACGCTGCGAGAGGCCGAGCGCCGGCATATCGAATACGTGCTCCGCCAGGTGGATGGCAACAAAGCGGAAGCCTGTCGCATTCTCGATATTGTTCGCAGCACGCTCTACAAAAAGCTGGGCGACTCTTCCTGACGCTCCACCCGCTCCAGCGATTGCAGCGTCGAACGCAATGCGGCGGAAATCGATTCTTTCCCGTGTTGGACTTCCCCGCGAATTTCCTCTGGGATAGACTTTCCTGCGCACTCTCTTCGACACGCAAAAAACGGCGGTCCGCGAATCGGTCGCGCCGCCGGTTTTCCTCCTTTTAGTCGGATTACATCATGAGCCAAGTGAAACGTCTTCCCCCGCGAAACAAAGTCAAAGTGCAAGACACCTGGGATCTTGCCAGCCTGTTTGCCGACGACGCAGCCTGGGAAACAGCTTTCAAAAAGCTGGAAAAGCAAATTCCCAAGTACGACAAATATCGCGGGACGTTGCGTGAATCGCCCAAATCGTTGGCCGCATGTTTGAAGTTCGACGCCGATTTTGATCGCCTGGCGGAGCGCGTCGGCATCTATGCTTTTTTGCGTTCGGCGGGCGATCAGACCGACAACACCTGCCAAAACATGATGGCTCGCGTGCAGAACATGGGCGCGCGGGCGGCGCAGGCGGCCAGTTATATCCGTCCTGAAATTCTGGCCATGCCGGCGGCCAAGTGGAAAAAAATGAAAGCGGCGGCCGAACTCAAACGTTTTCGCCTCTCGCTGGAGCGTTTGCTCCGCACCAAGCCGCACACACTCAGCGATGGCGAAGAGAACTTGCTGGCCATGCAGGGAGAAATGGCCGCAGCAGCGGGTGAAGCGTTTCGAAAGTTGCTCGACGCCGACATGCAATTCGGCGATGTCAAAAACGAAAAGGGCGAGCGGATCGAACTTTCCAACGCCACGTTTTCGCAGTTGTTGAATGCGCCCAAGAGGAGCGTCCGGAAGGCGGCGTTCCATCAATACTACGAGCAGTTTCAAGGCCACGAAAACACTTTGGCGGCCACGCTCAAGGGCTCGATTTTGAAAGATGTGTACTATGCCCGCGTACGCAAGTACGACAGCGCGCTGGGGGCGTCGTTGTTTCCCGACAACGTGCCGACCTCCGTCTACGACAACCTAATTCAAACCGTGCGCGCCCATTTGCCGGCTCTGCACCGCTACTACGACATCCGCCGCCGGGCGATGCGGCTCAAGGAGATTCGCCAATACGATACGTATGTGCCGATTTTGAGCGAACTCGAAGTGCGCCGCACCTGGAAACAAGCGGTGAAGCTGGTGGTGGCGTCGGTCGCGCCGCTGGGTTCCGACTATCAATCCGTTCTGGAAAAGGGACTCAACGGCCGCTGGTGCGATCGGTATCCGAACCGGGCCAAGCAGAGCGGCGCCTTTAGCTGCGGCAGTTTCGACGCCGACCCCTACATCATGATGAACTACCAACCGCAGGTGTTGAACCACGTATTCACGTTGGCACATGAGGCCGGTCATTCGATGCACAGCTACTATTCGGCGAAGCATCAGCCGTTCGAATATTACAACTACACGATTTTCGTGGCGGAGGTGGCCAGCACGTTCAACGAACAGTTGCTCAGCGAACGTATGTTGGCCGACGCCAACAGCGATCAGGAGCGGGCCTACCTGATCAATCGTGAGATCGACGACATTCGCGGCACGATTTTTCGACAAACCATGTTCGCCGAATTTGAAAAGATCGTGCATGAAATGGCGGAAGCCGGCCAGCCGCTCACCGTGCAGTCGTTTCAAGAGGTTTACCAAGAGCTTCTCTCGGCGTACTTCGGCCCCGACTTCACGCTCGACGACGAACTAAAATGGGAGTGTTTTCGCATCCCGCATTTCTACCGCGCGTTTTATGTCTATAAATACGCCACCGGCATGTCGGCCGCGATCGCCTTGGCCAAGCGTGTATTGCATGGCGGACCGCAAGAACTCAACGATTATCTGGGCTTCTTGCGCGGCGGCTGTTCGCAAGACCCGCTCGATTTACTTCGCGGCGCGGGCGTCGACATGGAACAGCCGGAACCGGTGGAAGCCGCCATGCTCCATTTTGAGCAACTCACCTCGCAACTCGATGCACTGCTTTAAGCGTCAACCGCTCCCACGGCGCTAAAAAACATGCTAAAGCCAAGTAGCCAAGTAGCCAAGTAGCCAAGTAGCCAAGCCAAGATAGGGGTAGGGAGAACCGGTTGAATTTCCGGTTCCCCCTCCCTCCGAACCGTACGTGCGGTTCTCCCGCATACGGCTCTCCAGTTAGTAGTTTCCCTCAAGGGATTGGACGAAACGGCGATGGGCGTCGCT
>JAJRWU010000107.1 GCA_024276655.1 Planctomycetota bacterium | reverse complement strand
TTGTAGTCTTGACGCTCGTTGTTCTGGGCCCCGCGGCGCGTGGTCAGGTGTCTCCTGGAGAACATGCCAAGCACCATCCGGGACAAGCCGGCGCGGCGGAAAAAGGCGGCGGTAAAGGCGGCGGCATGATGGGCGGCGGCAAGGGCGGCGGCATGATGGGCGGCGGCGGCAAAGGCGGTGGGATGGGGGGCATGATGGAAAAAATGGGCGCGCCCAAGCCCAAGGAAATGTATCCCAAGCTGATGGATCTGCCCGACCTGCCCTTGGAGGAACGGGCTCAAATCGAACAGGAAGCCCAGCAGCGAATGGTCGACGGCACAGCGCTGTTGTCTGCCGGGCTAGACGAACTTTCCAATGCGGCGGCGTTCGACGATTTTGCATCAATGCAAAACGCGACCGCCAAAATGCGTGAGGGGCTGGCCCAGTTTGAGAGCGGCTTGGCGGCCACCCGCGCGCTCGCTGAAGGTAAAGCGCCGCGCAACGTCGCGATGCGATGGTTCAAACGCGAGATGAACCTGCTGCCGCCGGCGAGCGGCGAACCGGGATTCCTGTTTTTCGGTATGACCTTCTTCCATACCAGTATCATGGCGGTGTTGATCGCATTCATGGCCGCCATGATTTGGATGTACTTTTTCAAGATGCGGCGGGCCGCCGCCTTGCTGGAAAAACTCACCACGGCCGCGCCGGCAGCGCGTTCCGGGGCTGGCAGTGTGGCGCGAACGCCCATTCCGCCGGCAACAGCCGCCAGGGCGCCGGCTTCCCCAAATGCGGCGGGTTCAGCCGCGACAAGTCCAGCCGCAACAAAACCAACCGCGACAAAACCAACGGGGGCGGCGGCCGACTGTTGCGATGATTCGGCCGATGAATGCGCAACCGAAGACGCCGCGTCAGACCGCCCCGATATCTCGCCAGGATTGTTGCGTATCGCCAAGCGAAAACTGTGCCGGCTTCGGGTGGCCAGCATCTATCAGGAAACCGTCGACGTGAAAACGTTTCGGTTGGTCGCCTGCCATGGGGGCGGCATCCCGTTTAGTTATCTTCCCGGTCAATTCCTCACGCTCACGTTGCCTGTCGGCGAGAAGCCCATCCGCCGCAGCTACACGATTTCATCGTCGCCCACGCAGGGGTACTACTGCGAAATTACCGTCAAACGCGAAGACAAGGGCGCCGGCTCGCGCTATCTGCACGACACCGTCAAGGAAGGCGATACTCTGGAGGTTCAGGCGCCAAGTGGGAAATTTATCTTCACGGGAAAAGAGGCCGACAGCGTCGTGTTGATCGGCGGCGGCGTTGGCATCACGCCGATGATGAGCATCACCCGCGCCCTGACCGACATGGAATGGCGAGGCGATATTTATTTTCTCGTCGCCTGCCGCGACCCGGAACATTTTATCTTCGCGGCGGAACTCAACAGGCTGCAAGCGCGGCATCCCAATTTGCATCTGCACGTGGCTATGAGCCGTCTTGAAAAAGAGGTCGATGGATACCAACGCGGGCGTCTCTCCAAGGAATTGCTTGCCGCGTGGGTGCCGGATATCGCCTCGAAGTGGATCCATATTTGCGGCGCGCCGCCCATGATGGACTCCACCAAACAGATGCTTTTGGAACTGAGCGTTCCCGCCGATAAGATCCATCTGGAAAACTTTGGTTCGCAGCAAAAGCCGCGCGTGCAAGCCGCCGAACGTAAGGAAGCCAGCATTGCCGCTCCGGTCGAGACGGCCGCCACGGTGAACTTTTCAACTTCGGGAAAGTCGACGCAGTTCCTGCCCGAAGAAACAATTCTGGAGGCGTCGGAGCGTGTTGGCGTTGATATCGACTACTCCTGCCGGACCGGAATGTGTGGCGTCTGCACGGTCAAACTTTTGGCGGGCGAGGTCGCGATGGAGGTCGAAGACGGCTTGGAGCCCGACGACAAAGCCGCCGGCATGGTTCTCGCTTGCCAGGCCAAGGCCACCGGCGACGTGACGGTGGAGGCGTAAGCAATGAAAGAACGCGAACGTGCGGTTGTCAGCGGCTTAGTGGTGCTGATGCTGATCCTCTGGCTAGGCTTTATTTTTCACCAATCGCCTCGGTTTGCCGGTAGCTTTTGGGGCGGCATGCTTGGCCTGGGCGGTGCGATATTGATGCTCGTCCCGCTGGCTTACCTGGTGGTAAAACGCAGCAAGTGGCTCAAGCCGCGCGTGAAGGAGTATGTCTCGATGCGGACCTTGCTGGCGTGGCACATCTACGCCGGCATTCTCGGCCCGATTTTGGTTCTGCTCCATACTGGGCATAAATTTGAAAGCACGTTGGGAATCGTGCTGACGGGCACGACGCTGGTGGTCGTGCTCAGCGGTTTTGTGGGGCGTTACCTGATGAACCGCTTCTCCACGGAAATCCGCGAAAAGAAAGCCCTGCTGAGTCAACTGAACGCCGCCTATGATGAAGCTCGCGGCGAACTGGCGGGCCATCCTGAACAGGCCGCCGCCGTCCGCCCGTTTTCGGGCTTCTTCTCAAGGACGCTGGTGAGTTTTTTCGTGGAGTCGAGCGAACCGCAACCGGCGGGCGCCGCTTCGCTGGGAACGGCCATTCGACTAGCGGAGTCGATCGCCGATGTGGAATACGCCGTCAACACGCACGAGAAATTCAAACGCTGGTTCAGCAAATGGTTGAAATGGCATATTGCTGTTTCGCTGTTCCTTTACGTTTTGATGGCCCTACACATTTGGGGGGCGATTCATTTCGGACTGCGGTGGTTCGAGCCGAGCGCCGCCGACTACTTCAACAGCAGCGGCCAACAACAATACGACGCCTCTTGGAGTGTTCGGCAAACCCCGCTTCGTGAAACTGCCGCCGCGGTGGATGCATTCCACAACGCGTTCGCCAACCTGTTCCGAACCACCTGGAGGCCGCCGGCTAGGATCAACGGCATTGCAACCACCGTTTTCGACTATGCCGAGTGGGCCCGCCAAGTGGAGCAACCGCAATCGGATTTCTCCCTGGCGGTTGCGGCGCTGAGGAATGTCTATCCGCCGGCGATTGGCGGAGGGAATCGTGAAAAGGCGTTCTGGATCAATGTCTACAACTTCACCGCCATGAAAATGGCCGCCGAAAACTATCCGGTCGATTCGATCACGAGTCGAAAAATCAGTCTGGACAAAAATCCCTGGGGCATGAAAGCGATCACCGTCGGGGAGCAAGAATACTCTATCCGACAAATCGAGGGCGAAAAGTTGCTGCAGCAATTCGACGACCCGCGAATCGTTTTCGCCGTGAGCTGCGCTGCGGTGAGTTGCCCTGATCGAACCAACGAAATTTTCACCGCGGAGCGGCTCAACCGCCAGCTCGACACCATGATCCAATCACTTTTCCGAAACCCAAACAAAGGACTCCGCCTCGACCGCGCCGCAAACACGCTCACCATTTCGTGGATCGTGCAGGCTGACCAGCGGCTATTCAAGGAAGAGAATAACAACGGCGTTCTCGATTTTGTCAGCCGCAACGCGACGGCGGAAGTCGGTGATTGGATACAAGACCATCGGACCACGATCCAGGTTAAATTTTTCAAACACGACTGGGGCCTCAACGACTTGGCATTGGCGGAGAAGGAAGAAACTGAATGAAGAAAGGAAAGCAGACGTATCTCTGGGCGGGAGGCATCGCATTGGGCATGATTGCCGTTTGGTGGCTGACGCCGAGTGAATCAGCGTTCAAGCGGGTAGCCACTTGGCAACAGATGGCGTCGCCGGGCGCTCTCTCGGCCGCGCATGCAAACTTGGAAAACAATTGTGCCGCGTGCCATACGTCGGTCGAGGGCGTGGAGCCGTTGAACTGCATTGTCTGCCATGCCAACAATGAATCGCTCTTGCAGCGTCAGCCCACGGCGTTCCACTCCAGCATCAGCAGTTGCCAGGAATGTCATCTGGAACACCGGGGGCGCGGAAAGCGGCCCACCAATATGGATCACTCGGCGCTAGCCAAGATTGGGCTTCGGCAGTTGCAAAGCGACGACTCCCCAGACAACGAAAACCGCCTGCTGGCGTTACAGTTGGCGAGCTGGATTGAAACGAGCCGAGCGAAATCCGACGGTTCGCCGCCGCATGCGCACATCACGCCAGCGGAATCGGTGCTCAACTGCGCCACCTGCCATTCCAACGACGACCGCCATTTCAAACTGTTCGGCCAAGATTGCGCGCAGTGCCACGCCGCCGACCGCTGGACGATCCCGGAATTTCGCCACCCCTCCGCCACTTCGCTGGACTGCGCTCAATGCCATCAGGCGCCGCCCAGTCATTACATGGGGCACTTCAAAATGATATCCGCCCGCGTTGCCGGGAAGCCGCACGCACGCGTCGACCAATGTTTTCAATGCCACCAAACAACTTCTTGGCCCGACATTCGGGGCGCCGGCTGGTACAAGCACCATTAACAAAACGCCTCCTCACCAGAATTTGTGGGTGAATTCTGGTTCGGGGAGGGCTCCGAGGTTGTGATAGAGGCTGATTTCAATGGCTTCGTAGGTGCGAAAGCCGTACGATTTTCTGGTGGTCAGTTTTACTTTGTTGTTGAAGCCCTCGATAACGCCCGAGGAAAGCGACCCTTTGGCCAGGAACCAGTTGAGAAGCACCGATCGATGGTTGCGTAACGTGCGGGCGACCTTTTTCATCGGTTCGAGTTGGCTTCGCATCGTTCGCGTACACCACTGGTCGAGGAACTTGCCGGCCCCAAGCGGGACTCTTGTACTCCCAGAACCGTTGGAAATCTTCTCGCTGCAAGTGAGCCCGCACACTTCGCAGGTTGTACTGCAAAAGTTCCGACACCTTCACCGTCTGCTTCTCGGTTCGATTCTCTGGCCGCTTCAACAGACACCAACGCGAATGCTTGAGAACCTCCTCGTAGCCATCGGCTTTCATTTGCCGCGTTTCGCCCGCTCGCACTTCGTCGATCGCCTTGTTCATCTTCTGCATGATGTGGAATCGGTCGAGCACATGGATCGCATCGCCGGCCTTCTTGGCGATCACTTTCAAGTACGGCTTCCACATGTCGCTGCAAACGAACTTGAGTTTTCCGGAACGTTCCTTGCCCAACATGCGGAAGAATCGCAGGAATGTTTTGGTCGTGCGATTCTGGCCGATCCATAAGAGTCGCTTCGAGCCGGCGTCGATCTGATAAATCAACGTCAAATACTTGTGGCCCTTTTGCCATTGTACTTCGTCCACCCCGATCGACTCGACGCCATCCAGGTTGCGATGGCTTAACCCCCACGATACTGCATGTTTTACCGAGCGAAACACATTCTGCCACGTCGTGCCAAATGTGTCCGCCACGCCTTTCCAGGAAAGCTGCTTGGCCCAGCCCGCCAAGAACCAGCGGTAGGTTGTTGTCAATTGGTGCTTGCCGTCGCACCAAGGAACGCGCTCCACTTTCACGTCGGACGTCGCACGTCGGACAGTCCACACGACGCATCGCGCACCGAAGTACACAGCAATTTGCCACAGCGGCCCGAACTCGAATCGACGCTCGGCCAGACGATCATAACCCGGCGCCCGCTGGCCGCAGCCCGAGCAAATCGCATGGCCGTTGGCCCGCGGCTCGATTCGCACCTCGATCGCGGTCTTGGTTTGGGGGTCAGCCCAGCGAATATTTTTGTAAACGAACGACTTGTGCGGCTTTAGGAAATTGAGGATAGTTTTCAGTTGCGCGGCTGTGGGACTCCGGCTGGACGATGTTTCGCAACACTATCGATAACCGAAAATCTCGCAGCCGTGTACTTCTATTTCTTCTACTTCTTAACTTTTCATTCCGCCTTGGTATACTTCCGATTTCTTGGTGAAACGGAGTCGAGCTCTGCTGGGAAGCAACTCGACGTGGGACAGCCAAGTCGAGGACGCGTCAATGACGCAACGCCGCCCTGACGGAATCCACCGCCAGGGCAGCCTTTCCAAAAACCATTGAACGCCCGAGTCATGCCTCGGAAAATCCAACGCGCAACTTCCTAACCCCTCTTCAAATTACCCACAGATTCTGGCGAAGAGCCAAAATTCTCTGTGCCCTCCGCGTCCTCTGTGGTAACATTTCCTTTCACTTGGATTTCTTCGTGGCGCCCCCTCAAGAAGAACCTAAAGGATTCACTTGAAGGCGAGGGTTTTAGGCCCATCGCAAGGACAACAAATCTCCTCTCTTACCAAAGGGGATTAAGAGGGTTTTGCTTGGTTCAGGCGCCCCCTCTAGCTTCCCCTTAAAAAAGGGGCGAACACGTTTGGTAAATTATTTTCCGCCGCTCGCCTTATACAACTACGATGATGCAGGGAGTTTTTTTATGTCCGCAATACATTCCACAGTTAAAACCACGGTCAACAGCACCGTCGCGCGACGTGATTTTTTGCAGGCGATGTCGGCCCTGGCGGCTGGAGCATTTGCCGGCGGACGGCGGGCGTTCGGCAAAAAAGGTTCGCAGCCGAATGAGCGAATCACGGTGGGCGTGGTCGGCTTGGGCTCACGAGGTTTCAATTTGATCGACGATTTACTCGGTCAGGCCGACGCTCAAATCGTGGCCGTGTGCGATGTCGACGCCTTGCATTACCGCGACCAACCCTGGGGCAAGGGAAAGGCCTTTGGGCGCCAAGCCGCCAAAACGCATATCGAAAAACAGTACGCCAGGAAAACCAAGAGCGGCGCCTTTCGCGGCTTGCAAGAATATTCCGACTACCGCCGGATTTGCCGCCGCGACGATATCGACGCCGTCGTGGTCGCGACGCCCGACCACTGGCACGCCCTGTGTACGCTGGAGGCCTTGCGCAGCGGTAAAGATGTGTACTGCGAGAAGCCGGTGACGCATCTTTTCAGCGAGGGACAAGCGGTTTATCGAGAAGTCGCCAACCGGAAGGCGGTGTTTCAAACCGGCTCCCAACAACGCTCCAATCCGCTGTTTCGGCGGGCCGTGGAACTGGTGCGCAATGGCCACATTGGCCAAGTGCAACGGGTTGAAGTCGGTTTGCCGCCCGGCTATGAAAAACCACAAGGCGACACCACCCATTTGAAAATTCCGCCCACGCTCGATTACGACTTTTGGTGCGGACCTTCGGAAAAACTGCCCTACATGCGGGCCCGGCATCATCGCTGGTGGCGCGGCCATCGGGCTTTTGGCGGCGGCGTGCTGATGGATTGGATCGGCCATCATAACGACATCGCACATTGGGCGTTGGATGTCGACCAAAGCGGCCCCACGCAAGTCAAAGCCATCGGCTGGACCTTCCCCGAAAGCAATGTTTACAACACGCCGCATCATTACGAAATGCGTTGCACGTTCAAAGGCGGTGTCACGACCTCCATTTCCGACAAGCACCCCATCGGCTCCAAATTCATCGGCGAAAACGGGCGCTGGATCCATGTCCGCCGAGGTCGCTTGCAGGCTTCCGACGCGCGGTGGACGCAACCCGATTTTGATCCCGGCGATATCAAGGTGTACGTCTCTCCCGGACACATGCGGAATTTCCTGGACGGCGTGCGTTCGCGAAAAAGCTGCGTCGCTCCCGCCGAAACAGCGCATCGTTCGATCACGCCCGGCCACTTGGGCTATGTTTCGCAAGCGGTGGGCCGTGCGTTGCAATGGGATGCGGCGCAGGAGCAAATCATCGGCGACGAGGAAGCAAACACGCTCTTGCACGCGGTTTCCTATCGCGAACCGTGGCGGCTATCATAACGCCCAGCCGCCGCAGCGGAAAATTCGCTGGATCAAAAAGCCCGGCATTTTCAAAATGCCGGGCTTTTACCGAAACGGAATTTGCGACAAAGCCAACCGAAAAAGGATAAGAACACACGCGTGAACGATTCAGAAATTACTCTCTCGGATATTCGCCAGCGGCTTTACGCGGCGGTGGTTTGCGATGCACTGGATTCGCTCGGCTATCGCAATCAATCTCCGCGAACGCCGCTGTTGCCCTTAACCTCCGACGACAAACTGGTGGGCCGTTGCAAAACGACGCTCTGGGTCGATATGTTCCACGACGACGCCAGCCCCTACGAACTGGAGTTGCAAGCGGTTGACTCTTGCGTCGCCGACGATGTTTTGATCGCGGCGGCGGGCGGGTCGATGCGGTCGGGCATATGGGGCGAACTGCTGACCACCGCCGCTCGCAACCAGGGTTGTGTCGGCGCGATCGTGGACGGCGCCGTTCGCGACGTGGCGGCCATGCGGCGGATGCAATTTCCGGTGCTGGCGCGGGGGACGTGTCTATACGATAGCCAAAACCGGCAGCGCGTGGTCGACGTCGATGTGCCTGTCGAGATTGACGGCGTGAGGTTTTGCCCCGGCGATTTGGTGATCGCCGACGCCGACGGCGTGGTGGTCGTGCCGCAAGAAGTGGAAACAGAAGCCTTGCAACGAGCTTGGAAAAAAGTGACCGACGAAAACATCACCCGCGACGCAATTCGCAACGGCATGAAGGCCGCCGAAGCCTACCGCGCCTACGGCGTGCTGTAGAGAGCAAAATATTCGTTTCGGCGTGCCATTGTTATTTCGTCGGCTCTCCCCTTGGGCGTGGAAAAACGGGCGGCTATGATGGTTTGGGCCGCGAGCGGCCAGCTACGGTTTTTTTCGTCCACTCACTTTAATCCCTTCGGCTCATGTTCTCTGAAATCTACGGCCCTGGAAAATTCGGGCTTTCCTTCGAGTTATTCCCTCCGAAAACGCCCGCGGGCGAACGAGCGATGTTCGGGCACGTCGAGCATCTGATGACGCATGCGCCGAGCTATATAACCTGCACCTACGGCGCCGGCGGATCCACCCGAGAGAAGACGCTGGGAATTGTGGAAGAGGTGAAGCAGCGGTTCGGCGTGCAGGTGGCGGCGCACCTGACATGCGTCGGCGCTACGCGGGAGCAACTTCGCGGCTTTGTGGCGGAAGCCGAACGGCGCGGCATAGAGGGCATCGTGGCGTTGCGGGGCGATCCTCCCCAAGGCGACGATACTTTTCGTCCCACGCCGGGCGGACTTCATTACGCCAGCGAATTGGCGGCCTTGATTCACGCCGAGTTTCCCCAGATGGGCGTCGCGGTGGCGGGCTATCCCGAAACGCACCAAGAGGCGGAAAGCCCGGAGGCCGATCTTCTACATCTGAAGCAGAAGGTTGCCGCGGGCGGGCAGGTGGTTCTCACGCAACTGTTCTATCATAACGAAGATTTTTTTCGCTTTCGTCAGCGGTGCGAAGACCTCGGCATCGAAGCGCCCATCGTTCCCGGCATTTTGCCGGTGACGAAACTCGCGCAAATACAGAGAATCACCGCGCTTTGCGGGGCCCAGCTACCGCCAGACTTCGTGGCCCAACTTTCAGAACGCGACGACGAAGATTGGCAGTTGAAAACCGGCATGGAATTCGCCACGCGCCAAGTGGCGGAACTGTTGGCCGCCGGCGTGGCCGGCCTGCACTTTTATGTGCTCAATAAATCTTCGGCGACGTCGGCCGTTTTGGGCAACGTCGAACTTCCGGAATGAATTGCCGCGTCGTCCGAATCGTTGGAGTGTACGCTTCAGCGTGCTTTAGGCTTGCGACAGATCAGGATTTACCAACCGCATTTTTCTCGGCCGCCAAAAAGCCCGGCATGTAAATTCGGGACTGTTCACGGGTTTTGAACTATCGGATAGATGTTATCGCAAATTCCCGCAGCGCCGGCGGAAGTTCAGACATTACTCGACCGTTTCCCGTCTTCGTAATCGTATTTCGGTTATTCGCCGTGGGATAGATTGTTATCGCAAATTCCCGCAGCGCCGCGAACGGTAACGTAAATTCGGGACAGTTCCTTACGGCGTATGACACACGCGGCAACTCTCGCTGCGAACCACCGCCACCGCATTCACAGGCGCGGTATGAACTTGCTTACCCGCCGCATGGCATTCGGTGCAGCAACGCCAACCGCCGCCGAGGGCAAACGTCGAGGCGGACGCCACCACATTCTTCAACTCGTTTCTTGGCGCCCGACAGGCCGCCGGCAAGCCCAACGCGGCAAGATATTGCTCGGCGCCGCCGAGCGTAGGCGCCACGGCGCTGGCAGCCGATATTGGCGTCGGCGGTGCGGAATGTGTCTGAGAAAATAACGCAGGGTTCCCGCCATCGTTCGTGTGGGTGTAAATTGCCGTGCCGAAAACCAGCAATGCCGCCAACGCCAAACCCGAGGAGAAGGCCGCCTTCGCACACTGCGAGTCAGCAGGAACACGCTGTGTTTGCAGGGCTGAGCCATGGTGTTTTTGCCTAGCCGAGCCATGGCGGCAAGACGGCTCCGCAAGGGCGCAGTCGCCCATCGCGGCGCGAACCGACTTCGCCACACCGGCAGCCGGAAGAGAGTGTTTTGGCCCATGATAACTTGGCAGAGACGACCGTTGCTCCTCAGCCATCGATTCATGAAAAAGACCCGTTGCCGGCCGCAGCGCTTCGGCCAACGCGCGGCATGTATAACAACCAGCAAGGTGTTGCTCCACGCCAAGGTTCATGGCGTTATCGAATACTGCGTTGGCGAAGACCGAAGAAACATCGGCCGATGTTTCTTCGGCGGGAAACGGCGCCCGCGTGAGAATCTCGAACACGTCGTCGCATTTCAGTAAGGCGTATTTCATGGTTTAACCTCGTGTGGCCGAAGGAGGCGTTCCGAACAAAACGAAACCGCCGCGTTCGGCCGAATCAACTAAAAACTTCAGACGGATCAACATCAGAGGCCGCCAGCAATTCGCTCATGCCGAGGAGTCCGCTCTTGACGCGGTTCTTGGCCGACGAAAGGCTGCAATCCATGGCGTCGGCGATTTCTCGAAATTTGAGACCGCCATGAAACCTCAAACGCAAGGCGTCCGCCTGCACGACGGGAAGTTGCCGGAGTGTTTGCTCCAAGAGCGCCGAACGTTCTTTTTCCGCCGCTTGGTCCAGCGGCGAAACGGAGGCGTCTTGCAGGCGGTCGGAAAAGACGCAACCTTCAGAGGCATCGTTTCTCGCAGTTCGCTCACTCAGCGATATCGCGCCCACGCGCCGCTGCCGCCGCCGATAAGCCCGATGGCATTGGTTCAGCAGAATGGTCCAGAGCCAGGTGCGAAAGTTGTATCGGGAATCGTACGTATGTAACGACTTCAACGCGCACAGAAACGTTTCCTGCACCGCTTCTTCCGCCCAATCGGCCCGCCCCAGACGGCTCTTCGCCACACGGAGCAACGCGAACTGATACCGCCGAACCACGTGCGCGAACTGATCGGCGTCGCCCTGCAATACAGCGCAAACAACTTCGCCATCGGTAGGTTCTGAATGGGTTGTCACGGGCGGGCGGACGCCAAACGGAGCGCCGACGTATGTGGAATAATTTAGTATGTGGAGTAATACGGTACGGGAAATACTGGGGTGCGCCGTGCGGCCGACCGTAGCGATCTTGGCCGACCGCGGGCTACTGCGCCGGTGGCATGGCAAGCCGCCGTTGGGAGGGAGGCGTGTACGCCTATCTTTTGATTATAGCGCGAATCGGGCAAAAAGGTCAGAAAAAATTCGGCAGCGGCGTAATTCTCATGTCGTACGTCCTATGCTCGGCCAAGCTGTTCACTTGCCGATGCAGAAACGGCTGAAGACGCGGTCGAGAATGTCGTCGGTCACGATCTGCCCCAACACCTGGCCAAGTTCTTCCAGGGCCACGCGAACTTCCGCCGCCACCAACTCTTCTCCCATCGCGGCGGCCGCCAATTGGCGCGCCCGCAGCAGCGATTCAACCGCCAGTTGCACGCTCTGTTCGCAACGGGCGGCGGTGGCCGATACGACGCCCTCCGCGCCGGGCGAACCTTCAAGAGCCGCTCGCACTTGTCGTTGGAGTTCCTCCAGCCCGGCGCCGGTGCGGGCGCTGGTTTCCATGGCTGGCAGTGTGAGATCGGTTCGTCGGGCGGCGTCGCATTTTGTCAGCACCAAGATTCGGTTGCCGGACGGCTGTTCGATTTGCCGCTTCTCCCAGGCGTTGAGCGGGCGCGTGGCGTCGAGGCACAGCATCTTCAAATGCGAGACGTCCGTTTGCCGCCGCGCGAGATGTTCGGCGGCTTCGGCAATGGCGGGGCGAACGGCGGGCAATTGCGGCGGGTTTGAGTCCTCCGGTTGTTGTTCCAGGGCGCCGGCGGTATCGGTCCAGGTTGCGGTGAAGCCGTTGCAGGTAATGTTATGTTCCAAATAATCTCGTGTGACGCCCGGCGCGTCGGCCGTCAACGCGACCTTCTCTCCAGCCAGGGCGTTCAGCAGACTACTTTTTCCGACGTTCGTCCAACCCGTCAGCGCCACGCGCCGCGCCGCGCCTTGAACCGACCTCGCCGCCATTTGCGAAGCAAGTTCGTTTAGCACGTCGGCGGCGCGTTGCAGCCGGCGAAGTAAATCCTGGGGGGCGATGAAGTCAATATCTTCCTCCACGAAATCAAGGCCGGCTTCAAGATCGGCCAGCAAATCGAGCAGGTCGTTTTTGGTTTGCTGCAACGGTGTTTCCAATCCGCCGGCGAGTTGTGTCAGGGCGACTTGCAACTCGCGCTGATTGACGGCGTCGATCACGCCCAGCACCGCCTCGGCCTGGGTCAGCCCCAGTTGCCCCGAAAGAAACGCCCGCATGGTGAATTCGCCCGGCTGGGCCAATCGGGAACCGGCTTGCAGCAGCGAACGCAGGGCGGCTTGAAGCAGCGGCGGCGAACCCAGCGTGTGCAATTCGGCCGACGGCTGCCGCGTGTAGCTCCGGCTTCCCGGCCAGTAATAGAGACGACACGGTAGTTGCCGCGAGAGGGCGTCGAGCTGAAGCACGCCGTCGATCACGGCGGCCCTTTGCAAACCGGCAAGGCCGCCGCCCGACGCGGGCTCGAAACAGCGTGCCAGGCAAGCCTCGACGCCCACCCCGCTTAGTCGCAAAATACCCCGCAGGGCACCTCCCGGCGGGCTGGCAATCGCGGCGATGGTGTCGTCGGTGGCGGCGTAACTCACGATCGGTGTCTGGCCATGCTGTTCCCCGAAACCTCTTTCATGCGTTGCGCCGAATCAAAAGCCCGGCATTTTTGAAATGCCGGGCTTTTCCGCTGGAGAATCAGACGCTGGTCGAATGCCGGCGGCTCTGGCTCCAGCTCAACGTTTTTTCTTGGGTTTGCGTCGCGGCCGGTTGGCCCTGTTTTCAGCGCCGTTCGTCTTTTTTTCGAGAAGTCTGGTCAGAGAAAAACCCGGTTTCTTCTCGCCTGTCGGCGGGCCCTTCCCGCCTTTTCCTCCGCCACCACCTCCTTCTGTTTTCGACGAGACCGCAGACGCGGCGTCTTTCCCAGCCGGCGCCGCCGTGGGCAGCAGTTTGCGCTCCGCGATTCCCCACAAACTCGAAGTAATGAAGTAAATGCAAAGGCCGGCCGGAACGCGGAAAAACATCAGCCCCATGAAGAGCATCATGTACTTCATCATTTTCTGCTGCATCTGCGATTGTTCGTCGGTCGGCGGCGGCGTGAACAGTTTTTGATGCACCATGAACAACGCCACCGTGCAGAGTGGCAGCACGTTCAGGTAAGGCCCCAACCAACCTTTCATGGGCGCCGCCAAGATAGCCGGCAAATACGTCTCCCAGTACATCAGCCGGTCGGGTCCCGCCAGATTGGCGCACCAGGAAATGCCGGGAATCAGTGCGGCGCCGCGAAGATCAATATCGACAGCCAAGCCGCGATACAACCCCAGAAAAATCGGCAATTGGAGAAACATCGGCGCACAGCCGGCTAACGGGTTGAAGCCGTGTTGCTGGAAGAGTTCCTGCTGCGCCTTGGTGCGTTTTTCGACGTCGTCTTTGTATCTCTCCGCAATTTGTTTCATTTGCGGCGACAACTCCTGCATCTTTTTCGCGTTCATGGCCGCTTTGCGTCCTAGCGGATGCATGCACGAGCGCACAAAAACCGTTAGTAGAATGATCGCCACGCCGTAGTTGCCCAGGTAGCCGAAGAAATGCATCAGCTTGAGCATCAGCCAGGAAACCGGGCCGAACCAACCATAAATGATGTAATCGCCCAGGCCATACTTTTCCAGAACCTGAGGATCTTTCGGGCCGTTGAAGAGTTTGAAGTGATGTGTCACGGCGCCGCCCTGGGGCGCACTGACGAAGGACGTCAGCCGATACGTAACATTGGCGGTTTTGAAGCGTGAGGGGTCGTCCTTGGCGTGCGTCGAGACCGGCAACGCAATGGCTTTATCCACCTCGAACGACTGGCCCGCGGCGCCTTCGTTTTGGGGCAGCAAAATCGCGGCGAAATACTGTGTGTCGACGCTGGCGTAATCAATCTGGCTAGGCTCCGCGCCGCGCGCGAAAACGTCGGTCACGCCGGAGCTATCTTCATCATTATCTTCGGAATCCTTGACGATCTGACGGCAGCCGGAAAAGCGTTGCGGACCATTCAGCGTTTGGAATAATACGTCGCGAGCGCCGGCGGTGTTGAACATCTTGGGGTGGATCTTGTTGGTGTACCACCAGCCTTCCAGCGGCAAACCCGTGGGGCCGTCGAGCTTGTAGGAAACGGGGAGTTCGTTTTCACCCAGGTTGCGAATTTCGATTTCCAAATTCAAGTGGTAGGCGGTTTCTCGCTCTTGGGCGTCTGGAACGGGGGCCAGCGTGAATCGCTTGATGATTTCGAGTTCACCGATAACGCCAATTTTTTTCAGGGTTTGTTTGTCGAGATGAAATCGAAATGCGACGCCATTGGAAATAGCTTCCGCCTCCCAGACCGACGTTCGCAGCGAAGGCAAACCCGCGATTTCCAAAACGCCCCGCTTATTGCCCGCATCGCCCACGCCAGACAGCGACATCAGGTAAGAAAGTTGCGCCGGCCGACCTTCACGACCGGCGTTCACCGGCTCTGGTTGCATAACGCTCATCGGCCTCTTGCCGAGCGTGGCGGTAAAAGAGACTTCCTCTTTCGCCCCGCCTCGCAAAACGACGATTTCTATTTCATCGCCCGGCTTCTTGCCGCGCTCGACTTGGTATTCATCGCCAGGACTTGGCGAGCCTAACGCCAGACGATACGATTCGCGATTCGTGATCGCCTTCCCAGCTAGAGAAACGATCACATCGCCCGGCTGGAGCCCCGCCTTTTCGGCGGGCGTGCCATCGCCCACGGCGTTCACTTTGCAGCCCGCGCCCGCTGGTTCATTGGTCAGCGCCAAGTAACCCAGGTAGCCGCTGGTGTCTTCCAAATCGACATACTTAGGATGATTCAGTTGCACGCACTCCACGGCGGCGCCGCGATTGGTGAGCGTCGCCAAAAGCTGAAAAGGACTCGCCGAATTCGCCGAGCCGAGGCTAAACCACTGTTGCGGTATTGCGACCGGCGGCGAGGCGCCTGAGGGCGCGGCGTCCGATGTTTTATCGGTCGATTCGCCCGCCGTCGGATCATCCGACGCCGCGGTGGAATTTGCCGCGTTGGAATCTGCTCCGTCGGGAGCTACTTGCTCGGAATCTGAGAGCGGAGCGTCGGTCTCTTCCTCTTTGTCGCCAATTCGCTCGACGACGGGCTTTACCGGAGGCGGCGTTATGCGGCTCTGGATGAGCATCCACCCCATGACGATAATCATCGAAATCAGGAAGAATTGTGTGTAGCGTTTATCCACGAAGCACGCGCCTTACAAGAGAGTCGCCAGCACTTGACGCGAATCGCGCCGACCGATGAGCAACCCTGACGTCTAAAACCAAACTTGGAATCGGCGGACATACCGCCAGCGAAATCTTGAACACGCCTTGCATCCTCCCGTAGGGGGGTGTCGCGAGCGACGTGGAGAATCAGGCCAATATCAGAGTATTCTCGTTATCGGCGTGGATCTTGCAACGGGTAGGGGCGAAAGAAGCGAATTGCCTAGCCCGCAGGCGCCGAGAGGTAGGGGTGGGAAAGGTCGCGTCTGGGTGGGATTTCACGCTTCAGCATGTTTTCTCGTGGTGAAAACCAGCGGGATCTCGTCCACGGGCCGCGTCCCCCTCTTCTTCTCGGTCGAATTTGTGTTTTTTCATCTCGGCGATGCTGAACCTCTGCATTCGCAAACGCCTCAATATTGCCGAGCGTCGCCAAGCTTGCAGGGCGGTTTGTTGAGGGCAAACCGCTTGGGGAGCAGAAGTATCTCGGCTTGAAGCTGGAAATTCGCATCCACCAGCACCACCTTGAACTTTGGTATCGCGGCGAATGCGTTGAACAACTTCCGCGGCAGTTCGGCTACGACAAGGAAGCAATCGACTTTCGCCATGTGGTCGACTCGCGGGTAGGGACCCTTTCAGAAACACCTCTCTTTTGTCGCGATTGAGCAGGGGTCTTGTGCGGCGCCGTTTTGCGACGCGATTGCATTCATCGAGCCGCGTCGCACAAAAGAATGGGACGGGGATCAGCCGCATCGATCTCATGCGACGACGACTAAACACCGAGCGGAAAATTAGTGTCGTGCCATGCTCGCCAGAGCGTGGGATGGTTCACCGCTCCCCCACCGTCTGGCGACGATGGCTACACAAATGCGACAGCTATTTATCGAGCGGTGCTAAGCACCGCAAAGAAGCTAGCATTCACCCATCGTGTGGCATCCTCAAGCATGGCATGAATAACCGGAGAGACTCTGGTTCCGGTAAGCACCGACACTCGGCCGATCGGCGCCAAAAACGTACGCGGCTGGTAGCGGCCGAGGATTCGGTCAATGCAGATCGTAGCGACTCATCTTGTAGTGCAATGTTCGAATGCTGATGCCGAGTGCTTTGGCGGTTTCCTCGCGATGGCAGTTCAAGGCGGCGAGAGCCGCTTCGATTGCGTCCTTTTCGGCAGCCTCAGTGACTTCAGCCAGAGGTCTGGCGTTGCCGGTCGCCGGACGCGATGCCATCTGGAGTTCCGCCGGCAGGCACTCCGCGGTGATGACTTCGTCGGTCACGGTGATAACCAACCGCTCCATCACGTTGCGAAGTTGCCGCACGTTGCCGGGCCACGCGGCGGAAGTCAAGACATGCATGGCGTCGTCGGCGACCTGCCGGGGCGGCCGGTTATGGCGTTTGTAGAAATGGTTTAGAAAATGCTCGACGAGCAGCGGGATGTCGTTGCGCCGCTCGCGTAGGGCGGGCACGTGAACTGGCACAATATTCAGCCGGTAGTAGAGGTCGTCGCGGAACACGCCTTCGTCGACCAGTTGCTGAATATTTTTATTCGTCGCGGAGACAATACGGGCGTCGGAAAAGATCAACTCTTCGCCGCCGACGCGCGTGAACTGGCCTGTTTCCAGAACTCGCAACTCGACCGCCTGGCCGCTCAATTCGTAACACGGCAACGGCTTGGAAACTGCGAGCCGGGCGGCGTTCGCGTTGTCTCACCTGATGTTCAGCCGTTGTTCGAAGAGCATTCCGAGGCGGGTGGCGTCTGCAATAAAGGAGGCTTCGGCACGCGGCGCAACCAACCCGAAAACGCAACCATCGCTTGCCGGGAGTCGGTGAAAGCCATTCTGAAATTGGCGCCGGGAATGACCGACGCCGCTCTGGACAACCTCACACTGGAGCAATGGCAACGTCTTCAACTTGAAGTGGACGCCTTCACCGAGAATGAACGCCGCCTCGTTTTTCACGACGCCTTTGAAGGCCGGCTGAGGCAGCAGATGCTTGATGCTCTGGCCGTCCATTCCCTGAATAGAAAGGCCAATCCCGCCGCCGACCCGCCGGACTTTCAGTTCGTCGGTTGCCTGGATTCGTGCGAGGAGTCGTTGCGGCGCCATTTGGAGGAAGTCGCACCCCACTGCCAGACCTTCGGAGCCCCTGGGTTCTTTGATATCGCGATGGCCTATCGCAGGCTGGGCGATTCCGAATACCTGCCCAATTGCCCTTCGCATGTGAAGCCCCGGCATTTTGTCGAGGAGACCGCCGGTTACCAAGCCGACGGAACGCTGCGTCCGGTCTGGAAAGCGTCGGCGAATCCTGCCCAGTTGTGCTGGAAGGAAAACGCCGAGTCGAATCAGGTTTGCGGATATTCCATGGAGGAAATGGCCTACACCGTCGAGATACTGTTGCGGGATATCGGCTTAACAAATGGTTTCGCCCGAACGGTTTTCGTGGTCGGGCACGGATCATCTGGCCGCAGGCAACCGTATTCGGCGGCCCACAATTGCTCATTTTGCGGGGGACACAGCGGAGGCCCGAACGCGAGAATCTTTGCCACGATGGCCAATCACCCACGGGTCCGGCGGCTACTAGCCGACAACGGGCTCTGTATCCCCGACGGCACGGTTTTTGTTGGGGCCGAGCATCAAACTTGTAGCGACACCATCGAGTATTACGATCTGTCGCACGTGGCGCCGGGGCAGCGTCGCGAACTGGAGGAAGCGATCAGCGTGATCGAAAAAGCGCTTGAAAGGAACGCCCATGAGCGATGTCGCCGTTTTGAATCCGCCGATCCGTCGATGTCGGTCGAGAACGCGGCTTGGCACGTCGTGGATCGCCTGTGCGACGAGACCGAATCGCATCCGGAGTATAGCTTCGCCGGCAACGCCCTGTGCTTTGTAGGACGCCGCTGGCGCACGCGCGGCTTGTTCCTCGACCGGAGGTCGTTTTTGGCCTCTTACGATCCGACCACCGACGACGAAGACAACACCAGCCTCGCCCGTCTGCTCAAACTCGTGCTGCCCAGTTGTCTGTCGGTAAACCTCGATTACTTTTTCTCTAGGACCGATCCTGAGGTCTTTGGCGCCGGTTCACAAATCAGCCACAACGTCGTTGGCGGCTTGGGAGTGATCAGCGAAAACGGCGGCGACCTGCGCACCGGGCTGCCGCTCGAGATGGTCGATTTTCACGAGCCGGTCCGACTGTTGTGCGTTGTTGAAACAACACCCGCCGCACTGTTGCGCGTGCTGGATCAGATTCCCCGCGTCAACCGGTTGGCTGCCAACTGCTGGTTTCATTTGGCGACGTTGGATCCAGACAGCGCCGAGATTCACGTTTTGCGCAAGGGATTTTTCGAGCGGCATCACCCGGAATGCTCCAGCCTGCCGAATGTGAGCTCATCGCGCGATTGGCGCCGGAATCGTAGCGGCAATCTGCCGATCGCGACCATCTCATGAAATCGATTCTCCCGTTCGCCGGCTGCACCGAGTTGCACCGCCACTGCAAAAAGATGCAGTGTCAACGCAGTTTCCTGCGCGGCAAACCCAACACGGCGCGGCGGGTTGGTGATCGGCTCAAAAAAACAAGGGGGATTTCTCCCGCTGGTCGCGTGGTGTGATGAAGCGCGCTGCAACTGGCACGCGACTTGCGTTCAATAGCTTTCGCAAGGTGACGCATCTCATACGATGATTCGTCACCGCGAACTTTCCCCTTCCAAACGCATGTGCGCTGGAAAATCCGCCTCGCCCTACCTCAGGGAATACCACACTTAATGGAACGCGACACCCCAAGCCGCGGCGTCCTGCCGAGGGATCTCTGCTGGCGGTTTATTTGAACGCCGTTTTTCTAAAGAACTCTCGCCCCGCGGACTCTCCATGGACTTACTTCTCTTCGGAACATTGACGCTCATCGCCGGCATGGCGTTGTGCTTTGTCTTGCCCGGGAATCGGTTGCGAATCGCGGCGAACCTGGTTTCGCAGGTGATTGGTGGCTGGTGTATTTTGTCGAAGGCGATTCCGGTGCTTTTCGGGGCGCCTTCGGTCAATGGCGTAATGCACTGGTCTTATCCGGTTAATCAGATCGACCTCCAGTTGAATTCGATCGGTGCGTTTTTTCTGTGTTTCTCCATTCCGATGACGTTTTTGGGTTCGATCTACGCGGTCGGTTATTTGTCGAAAGACATAGACAGCGAGCGGCATGTCGGCACGCATTTCGCGTTGCTTTCGCTGGTGCAGTTATCTTACGTGATTATCTACACCGTGCAGAACGCTTTTGCATTTCTCGTCGGTTGGGAATTCGCCGCCCTGGGCGCCTGGCTGCTGGTGATCTGGCAGCACCGCGATCAGAAAATTCGCTTCGCCGGGTTCAATTATTTGGTCTCGACGCACGTCGGGCTGTTCTTTTTGGTCGCCGCGATCGTGGTCATGCACGGAGCAACCGCCAGCTTTCAGTTCGATGATTATGAACGTTTTTTGAAGCAGCCCAGCGTGGCCCGCAACATCGCCTTTGTGCTGCTGATGACCTCGTTCGGTTTGAAGTCGGCCTTCTTTCCGTTCCACACTTGGCTGCCTCGGGCGCACTCCGCGGCGCCGGCGCATGTGTCGGCGTTGATGTCTGGCGTGATTCACAAAGCCGGCCTGTTCGGCATGATCAAATTCATTTTGATGGTCGGCCACCCAGAGGCATGGATGGGGTGGTACCTGATCGTGGTTTCCGGCGCATCGGCGTTTATGGGTGTCCTATACACCATTACTCAACGAGATATTAAACGACTGCTGGGTTACAGTTCCACGGAGAACGTGGGTTTGGTGGGGATCGGTTTTGGGCTCGGCTGTCTGGGGCTCTCGTATGATAGCCCCACGCTCGTGGCGCTCGGCTTTGGCGGCGGTTTGTTGCACGTTTTGAACCACGCACTCTTTAAGTGCCTGTTATTTTACGGCGCCGGATCGGTCTACAAGTTCACGCACACGATTGATCTTGAACGGTTGGGAGGCATGCATCGTCTGATGCGTTGGACGGCGCCTCTGTTTCTGCTCGGCGCCATCGCCAGCGCATCACTGCCTCCGCTGAATGGGTTCGTCGGTGAATTCCTGTTCTATACGGGGTTGCTGCAATCGCCGCCCGCCTTGGGTTCAGGACGCGTCGGGCTGCTTTTGGTGGTGGCCTTGCTGGCGCTGGTTGGCGGTCTTTCGCTGCTTTCGACGGTGCGCCTGTATGGAATGATTTTTCTCGGCACAACCCGCAACCCCCATAGTATTCATGAAGACTCGCGTGAAAACGCCTGGATGATTATTCCGATGGTGCTTCATCTTTGTGGAATCGTGGCTATTGGCATGGTTCCCATTCTAGGCATTCGATTAATCGAAGCCCCGACGTCCATGATGCTGGCGGTTTCCTCCGCGCCCACGGAGTCAGTGACCGCATTTATGCCAATCGCCTTACTGAACTCCCTGGCGATGTTTTCCGCGCTGTTTGTGGGCGTTCTGCTGTTCCTGCTGGCCTTCCGCTTCTGGTTTCTGCCGCGTTGCAACCGCACGCACGTCACCTGGGGATGTGGTTACACCGCTCCGAATCCGCGAATGCAATACACCGGCGCCTCCTTTTCGGGGCCGATGGTCGGCGTGTTTAAAGACATGCTGAAGTTCGTCAGCCAGGAAGACCTGCCCGAAGGCGTCTTCCCTGCCGATGGAAAATATAAAACGCACTGCATCGACTCCGTCGAACACAAGATTTTCGAAATACTTGACGACGGCGAGAAGGGCGCGACAAACATCATGGACCGTTTACCCGAAAGCTCCGGCTTCTCGTTCGCCATGGGCTTGATCGGTTTGCTGTTGCTGGTGTCGCTGATCGCGTTGAATTAATAACAGGACATTGCCTTTCCAATGAAATACGCATTGCTGACAGCGTTTCACATCGCGGTGCTGCTGATCGCTCCGATTTACGTGGTGGGCGTTATCAATCGGGTCAAGGCGTATTGGGCCGGGCGGCGAGGACCGCGACTGAATCAGTCGTTCTTCGACATGCTGCGTTTAATGAAAAAAACTCCGGTCTACAGCGAAGTCACCAGTTGGATCTTCCCTGTCAGTTCGACCATCGTGCTGGCCACCGCGGTGACCGCCAGTCTGATAACTCCCATCGTCCCCGGGTTTGCTCCTTTCGGATTCCCCGGCGACTTCGTAGCCTTCGCTTACATTCTGGGGCTGGGCAAGTTGTTCATGATGCTCGGCGCCCTCGACACAGGCAGTCCGTTTGAAGGCATGGGGGCCAGCCGCGAGGCGACGTATTCAGCGCTTGCCGAACCGGTGTTGCTGCTCGGCCTGGGAACATTGGCCTGGGCCAGCGGCGCCACTTCGTTCCAAGACTTGGTCATTCCCGATGTCTCGCTGGGAATGAATATCGGGCTACGAATCGGGATCGCACTCGCGCTGTATGTGGTGTTGCTGATCGAAGCGGCGCGCATCCCGGCCGACGACCCCACCACCCACCTGGAGCTAACGATGGTTCACGAAGTCATGATTCTCGACCACAGCGGTCCGGAACTTGGCATTGTGCAACAGGCGTCGGCTCTCAAGATGACGGTTCTGATGGGCGTTATCGCCGCGGTGTTGAATCCTTTCAGCGTTTCGGCGTCTGTTGTGGGCGCGTGTTTGGCGGCGGCCGCGTCGATCATTTTGATCGGGCTGCTTGCCGCCTCGGTGGGCCTGGTTGAGTCGCTCATTGCTCGGTTTCGTTTCCAAGCGTTGCCGCTGCTCACGCTGGCTGGTTTTGTCGTCGTGATGTTTGTATTGATTATTTTCAATGTCGGCCAGGGGCATATTCAATGAATGACGCGTCGGATCTTTTCGTGCTGTATGTTGCGGCGGTTGTAGTGCCGTTGATGTTTCAGTCGTGGCGCGTGGCAATACTTGGCCTGGGCGCGCAGGGCATTCTCCTGGGAAGCATCTTGGCTTCGCATCAGCACCCCTGGAGCGGGCAACTCGTATTTGAATACGCCTACCTCTTCGCCATACGCGGTATTGTTCTACCGTGGTATTTCTTCCGGCGTCAACGTGATCATACCGGCGAGAGTGAATTTGTTTTGATTAGAAAGAACCTGTTTCAGTGGCTGATTGCGGCATCGCTGGTGCTTGTTTCGTTTATGTTCGGCAGCCGATTGTCGCCGAACAATCCGGCAGAAGCTTGGCAGGTGGGAACAGCCGCTTCTGCGCTGTTGATCGGGCTGCTGATTCTTTGCCATCGGTCGGGGCCGCTAGGGCAGATCGTGGGCTTGTTCACGATCGAAGGCGGAATCGCCTTGATTGAATTGCTGTCGCCTCACGCCATGCCATTCCCCGTCGCGATCGGCGTTTCCATTGTGTTTGTATTGTTGATGCTCACTTGCGGGTTGTATCTGGGCCAATTGCCTGCCGATACGCTCGCGACGGAACTCGCCGCTACCGAAGATAAAGGCGCCCTATGATTGCCGCGGCCTATATGTGTGCATTGCTCCCGCTGGTTGGAGGGTTCTTGTTATGTGCGCCCAAAATCAGAGTGTGGCGGGCAAATGTCGTGATGCTGATACTGGCGGCGCTTGAGTCGGTTTGCGCCGGATACATTGCCTGGCAACGTACGCCGGACACCTCGGTGTTTTTTTGCGACCGATACTTTGTCATTGATGCAACTTCGGTGCTGTTTCTCTCGCTGATTTCACTGGTCTTCCTGGGAGTGTCGGTTTACGCCTTGCACCGACGCTCGACAGGAACCCTCGACGGAGACCCCGAACTGTATGCCGGCAGGTCTTTGTTATTCTTTGCGGCTAGTGTGTTGGCGGTGTTGAGCAACCATTTGGTGATGATGTGGATATTCCTGGAACTGAGCGCTCTGGCGATTGCTCCCTTGATTTTCTTCGGCCGTGGGCTGGATGCTAAACGGGCCTCCTGGAAGTACCTGATGTTTTCAGTGGTCGGACTGGGTTTCAATTTCCTTGGTCTGATGTGCGTCGCCCGGGCGATTGCCGGAAGCGACGGCGCGCACAGCGCCGGAGAGCTGACTTTCTTCATCGACCAATTATGGAACATGCACAGTATTGGCGATTCCCATTGGTGGCGGCTGGGGTTGGCGCTGATGGTATTTGGAGTAGGAACCAAACTAGGGCTGGCGCCCATGTACTCCTGGTGCCCCGACGCCTACGACAAAGCGCCGCCTTCGGTTACGGTCATGCTGGCGGCTGTTCAATTCAACTGCGTTATCGTGATGCTGTTTCGCGAAGTCGGGTTGTTACGATCGTTCGACAGCCAGTTGGTCAGCAAGGAGCTGATCGCGATGGGCGTGCTTTCGATTGGCGTGGCGGCTTTGTATATCGTGAAGGCCGACAATTACAAACGCCTGATCGCCTATGCGTCGATCAACCATGCGGGCTCTATCGCTCTGGGGCTGGCCGTGGCGGTCAACTTGAACGCAGCCTACGGCGTGGTTCTCTACGTGGTGAGTAATGCGTTTGTCAAGGCGGTGCTGTTTATGGCGTGCGGAAACATCAAGGCGCATTTCGGCACAAAACAAATATCGGTTCTGCGCGGCGTGATTCGCGTCATGCCATTTAGCGGTTGGGTGTTTATGCTGGGCGTGTTCGCCCTGCTGGGGTTCGCGCCCTTCGGAAGCTTTATCGCCGAAGTGGTCATGCTCAGCAATATGACCGAAGGCGGCTACCTGCTTGTCTTCTTCTACGTCTGCGTGGTGTTGACCATTGTCTTGATTGCCTGTGGGC
This sequence comes from Planctomycetota bacterium, assembly GCA_024276655.1. GTDB lineage: Bacteria > Planctomycetota > Planctomycetia > Pirellulales > Pirellulaceae > SZUA-33. Next base: position 69,203 of record JAJRWU010000107.1, on the reverse strand, counting down.
GCCTGCTCTTTCCGATGATCTGGGGCGACGCTCGCGATGAGGGAATCCGGCACGACGACCCCCTCACTTCGCACCTGGCGAGCATGTTCTTCATAGCGGTTTTGTTGTCGCTGGGAATCTATACGCCGGCGCCGGTGAGTCATCTGCTACAGGAAGTGGCGAAAACTCTGGTAGGGCACTGATTCGGCGAATTGTGGCGTCTCACGTTGGTAACGCGCGCAGGTTCACTAGGTGAAAAACATGACATTAATAACAAACCACGCAAACGCTCGGCTAACAGCGCTCGATGAGCTAACCACCCACGACTACCACGAATTCCAAACGGAAATGCGACAGCGCCTAGCCGGAGACGACCGCCTGGTGAGTTACTTCGGCGCTCCCAGCCAAACCGATGCCGCGCCGTTTTTGCACGCCGTATTCATTACGCAAAACGGGGAACTGGTGCATTTCCGAGGGCGGGGCGAACCGGGGGCGAGCGTCGCTTCGCTCACTTCCGAGTTTCCGGAAATGCATTGTTTCGAACGCGAACTGCATGAACAATACGGCCTCGATATGGCCGGGCATCCCTGGCTCAAACCGATCCGGTTCGAGGGCCGCGATCTGGAACAGATGAATGAGTACCCTTTTTACAAATTGAAGGGAAAAGAAGTTCACGAAGTCGCCGTGGGGCCGATTCACGCCGGCGTCATTGAACCCGGGCACTTCCGCTTCATGTGCTTTGGAGAGAAAGTCCACCATCTCGAGATTCACCGCGGGTACCAGCACCGGGGAGTAGAAAAACTTTTGCTCAAGGCGCCGTTGCGAAGACTGCCGCCGCTCATCGAGAGCGTCGTCGGCGATTCGGCGGTCGCGTATTCGCTCACGCATTGTCGGGCCATCGAGGCGCTTGCCGATCTTGATGTCGCGGCCGATGTGGAGCGCATTCGCGCTATCGGGCTGGAACTGGAGAGAGTCGCGATGCATCTGGGCGGACTCAGCGGCATGGCCACCGATATCGCCTATTTACCCGGAAGCACAAGCTATGGCCGGCTCAGAACGACAGTCATCAATTTGTCGATGCGGCTATGTGGCAGCCGCTTTGGACGAAGCTGGTTTCGTCCTGGCGAACTTCGTTTCCCCTTCACCCAGACCCATCGCGACGACATCCGCAAGAGTTTGGAGTTAGTGCAACACGACATTGCCTTCATTAACAAGTCGTTCACGGAGTCGCGCACGGTGAACCACAGGCTGCGTACGATTTGCCATTTGTCGAAAGAGGTCGCTCTTGAAATAGGCGTGGTCGGCATGGCTTCGCGGGCCAGTGGTTTATCGCGTGATCTAAGAACGGAAATGCGAGGCGGCGTGTATGAGGAGCACCCCATCCCTCTGGTCAGCGAACCAACGGGTCATTGCTGGGCGCGCGGCATGGTTCGAATCCGGGAAATTGAAGCGTCTATGAACTGGATGCTGGCCCAGAGCGACCTTGCCCATGATGTCGACGCGGGAACGCCGCCACAGATCACACTGCGACCAAACTGCGGAGTCGTCTCTCTGGAAGAGGGCTGGCGCGGCGAAGTGATGCAGTACCTCGAAACCGATGCAAACGGCGACATCGCCCATTACAAAGTGCAGGACCCGTCGTTGCGGAACTGGTTCGGAATGGCCCAAGCCGTGAAGAACAACACGATCTACGATTTTCCCATCTGCAATAAGAGTTTCGATTTATCTTACTGCGGGAATGATCTCTGAAAGCCCTTCGCCAACTATGACTTCACACGATTGTCCATAACGCCAACATACGCTCCGGCCGCCGTGCAGAGAGCGGCGAGTGTTCGACAGGTATCATGATGAAATCCTTGACCAACGCCCTGAAGGTGCGAGCATCGCAGGGCAAGCAATTTATTCCCGATGTGCGCGGCGCCAAACCTATCGGATTCCGAGGGCTGCCCGTCATTAGCATGGCTCCGTGCGAGAACGGCTGCACGGCCTGTGTCGAGAGTTGCCCCACCACCGCCATCGAACTGGAGCCCTTCGGCCTAGACCTGGGCCGCTGCATATTTTGTGATCAGTGTGCTCGGCTGTGCCCGCAAGATAAAGTCGAATTCACGACCGGTTACCGGCTGGCCTCCAACACGGCCGAAGGGCTGGTTGTGCGGGAGGGTAAGTCGTTGAGCCCGGTTGCATCCACGGAAGCGATTCGAAAACTATTTGGCCGGTCGTTGAAATTGCGAGTCGTGTCGGCCGGTGGTTGCAACGGTTGCGAGCAGGAAATCAACGCCACCACGAACGTCAACTTCGATATGGGGCGCTACGGGATTGATATCGTGGCATCACCTCGCCACGCCGACGGAGTGATCATCAGCGGGCCTCTCTCGACGCATATGGCGGCGGCGCTCGACCTCTGCTATGAGGCGATTCCGGAGCCAAAACTCGTGATTCTCGCCGGTGCGTGCGCTATTTCGGGCGGCATCTTTGAGGGCTCCCCGGAACTCAACCGATCGTTCCTGGAACGGTTTACGCCATCGTTGTACGTCGCGGGGTGCCCGCCCCATCCGCTCTCGATTGTCAATGGCATACTCGACCTGATGGGCCACGCCGACGGAAAGTGGTAAGCACCTGTCCTAGAGGCGGAAGTCTGGCTCGGCCAGCGGCGCCGCGCGGCGTTCCAAATATGGTGTTTTTTAATTGCCATGCTCCATCATGACGCCGCTTTTTTGGCCACCATTTGGGCGAAGCGGTCGATGCGAATCACTTGCCGTTTGTGTAGGCCGCGGCCGATGACTTCATGTTCATCGCGGGCCTCCACTTGGAACGACACCGACCGGCCTTCGTGATGAATAACGCGCGCCCGGCACGTCACTTGGCAGTTGAGCGGTGTGGCCGCCAAATGTTGCATATCGACCGTCACGCCCACGCTGTGCTCGCCTTCCTCCAGCAAAGGCGCCAGCGCCTTCATGGCCGATTTTTCCATAAACCAAATCAACCAGGGCGTGGCCAATACCGCCGGCATGCCGTTGCCAGCGAAGTCGATCGCATAACGAGGCTCGACTTGAAAAACGATCTCACCAGAATCGCCAACCTTGGGTGCGCGTATCATGGAATAAAACTCTGCACGGTCGTTACGGGAAAAAGCCCGGCATTTTGAAAATGCCGAGCTTTTATTTCGGCAAATACATTCCACGCCGAAAAGATGCGAATCGTCTTACGATGCCTTGGCAATCGCCTCGCGCGCCACCGCCAGGCAAGCCTTCATGTCGTCGATCGGGTTTTCAGGATTGGCTTCATATTCCAGCGAAATCGCGCCGTCGGCCGGGAATTGGATTTTCTTCAACTCCTTGAACAGCCCCACGACGTCGAGAAATCCTTGGCCGATGACCACATTGCGAGAACGCTTCTCTTGTTTTTCCTCGTCTTTAATGTGCAAGGCGAACACGCGGGGGCCCAATTCACGAACGGCCTTCACCGGATCGACCTTGCTGCGAATGAAGTGGCCGGTGTCGACACAGGCGCCGATCCATTTGTGGCGGCCCTTGACTACTTTTTGCACGCTTTCGATCGAATCGTACAACGCCCCCGGCCCATGGTTGTGAATGCAAACACGGATATCGTATTCCGCCACCAGTTTATCGAGACTGTCGAACGAATCGGGTTGAGGATTCGCCGTGATATTTCGGATACCGGCGCGTTTGGCGAATTCAAACGTCTTGCGATTCGCTTCGTGATCTTTGGTGAAGTTATTCACGCCATGCGCGCTGATCTGAATTCCCGCCTTGGCGAGCAAACTTTTTGTTTCCTTGATCTGGGCGTCGCTGGCCTGCGGTGAAAGGTGCTTCGAATAAAATTCGACGAAATGCACGTCCAGGCCTTGAATATGCCGCACGGCTTCCAGCAGATTAAAATTCCGCAGCGAATAACTCTGCACGCCAATGGGCCAGCCGTCGTAGGGGTCGGCGGCGTGAAGCTTGGCCACATCGAACATTGTGGCGCCAGCCGTTATGGCGGCGGCGCCGGCGGTGGAGTGGGCGAGAAAGCGTCGTCGGGAAAGAGTAGTCGTCATGGATCACCGTAGGGCAAGATGCTCAAAATCAGGCGAGAGGCGTCGGGCGGACACAATGTCGCCGTAGATAGATTTTCCATTATGCGTGGGCTGCGGGCGGAAAACAACATTCTCCCCAGAATTTCGCCGCCGGCCGATGACGCATCGCACATCGCTGCGGCGAATTTGTGTATAAAGAGCGGCCCTCCAACGAAACCCCGGCCCTTGCGAGCATTTCCATGATCAAGACCTTCAAGCAACGATTGTTAGACGGCGACACTCTGCGAGTTTTTGGACTAGCGCGAATCGTCCATCCCGTGGTTGTCGATATTTTCGCCCTGGCTGGCGGATACGACGGCTTTTGGCTCGATCAAGAGCATTCCGCCGCCACCACCGATCAGATCAACGCCGTGAGCGTGGCCGCCCGCGCCAACGGGATGGACTCTTTCGTGCGCATTCCGCCGATCGGGTACTGGGAAGTCACCCGCTGTTTGGAGGCGGGTTCGGGCGGCGTGATGGCCGCACAAATTCATTCCGCCGAACACGCGCGGCAGTTTGTTAGTTGGTGTAAATTCGCGCCGGAGGGAACGCGCGGCCTGAATACCGGCGGACGCGACGCAAACTATTCGCACATGCGGCCGGCCGAGTTTGTCGAACACGCCAATCGTGCTCTGTTTACCGCCATTCAAATTGAAACGCTCGGTTCGCTCGACGAAGCCGACGATATCGCCGCCATTCCCGGAGTCGACCTGCTGTTCGTCGGCCCTTCGGATTTATCGTTGGTGCTGGGCTGCGTGGGTGAATTCCATCACTCCAAACTTTGGGAGGCGATCGAGAAAATTTCCCAAGCCTGCGAGGCCCAGGGGAAAACGTGGGGTTGCGTGGCGCCCGACGCCAAATTCGCCCAGCGGGCCGAAGAACTAGGCTGCCGCATGCTCACCATGGGCAACGATACGCTCATGATGCGCCGCGGTGTTGACGCCCTCAAAGCCGCCTTTGAAAAACAGTTTTGACACTGAGGGCGGAGTCTGTTGTTTATACATAAGTCCTTCGACAACCCGCAAGATTCCCCTCGTTTTTGGCGTTAGCAACGTAGGGTCCGCTATGCGGACCGGAATCACTCCCCAACGTTGCGATTGAGTTCGGGAAGAATGGTGACAAGATGTCCCCGGCCGCTCCCTCAATTCAATATCGTGTGAAGATGATCCGGAAGTAGCACAATCGTTTTTATCTCAAAAGGCCACAAACGTTTCGTTTCTCGAATCACATCTCCAAGTATCCGTACGACGTCGTTCCTCCGAAAGATCGGGGCGTTGCGTTCGGTTTTAACCGTAAAGAAAAAGGTTCCTCCGGGAACATGAGCGCGGCGATAGTTGGGCATCGGTTTGTCTCATACGACCACTTCGAAACACACCTCGATGATGTTCATTTCAACACGGTGGGAATTGGTTTGCAATGTTGAAGTATAACCTCGGTCCGCACAGCGGACCCTACTTGGCTACTTGGCCGCGGGCCAAGTTCACCCGCCACCTTGCAGGATATGAATATGGCCTTCGGCCAACAGGAACGGAAATAACAGGCAGGCCAGACGAACGGTTCCCGCAATGGCTCGTTTATAGAATTAAGAACTCACAGCTATGAAAACAATCCTCGTCACTGGCGGAGCGGGATTTATTGGCGGCTGTTTTGTCCGCATGGCGTTGAACCGCCACGACGTCTGCATTATCAACCTGGATAAGCTGACGTACGCCGGCAACTTCGACTCGCTTGAATCGGTCGTTGGTCGGAAGAATCATGTGTTTGTACAAGGCGACATTTGCGACGCGGCGTTGCTATCGGAGCTGTTCGAGAGCCACCGCCCCGGGGCGATTGTCAACTTCGCCGCGGAATCGCACGTAGACCGTTCGATTGACGGCCCGGCGGCGTTCGTGGCAACCAACGTAGTGGGCACATTTACGCTGCTCGAACAAGCACTCCGGTTCTGGAAACAGTTGCCGGCGGCCGAAAGCGCGGCATTTCGTTTTGTCCAGGTGTCGACCGATGAAGTTTATGGCTCGTTGGGGCCCACGGGAGCATTTTCGGAAACGAATCAGTATCGGCCAAGTTCGCCTTACTCCGCTTCCAAGGCGGCGGCCGACCACTTTGTGAGGGCTTATCATAAAACATACGGCCTGCCGGTGCTCACGACGAACTGCTCGAACAATTATGGCCCCTACCAGTTTCCCGAGAAGTTGATTCCCCTAGTGACGCTCAATGCGATCGAAGGCCGCCCGTTGCCAATTTATGGCGATGGGCTGCAAAGCCGAGATTGGCTGTACGTGGAAGATCATTGCCGCGCGATTTCGGCGCTCCTCGAAAGAGGCCAGCCGGGCCAGGTTTACAATATTGGCGGCAACTGCGAGCGGACCAATCTTGACATCGTCAGTACGATTTGTCGTACGATTGATGGATTACTTCCCGATCTGCCGCATGCTCCGTCGGAACAACTGATCACGCATGTCACGGATCGTCCCGGCCATGATCGACGTTACGCAATCGACGCCGCCAAAATCCGCGATTCGCTCGGTTGGGAGCCGCTCGAAACGTTCGAGACAGGAATCCAGAAGACAGTGCAATGGTGCTTGGAAAACCGCGCGTGGCTGCGCCGAATTACGAGCGGCGCCTACCGCCGGGAGCGGCGGGGTTTGGGGTAAGACGCGTTCGAGAAATAATCGTTCGAGAAATAATCGTTCGAGAAATAATCGTTCGAGAAATAATCGTTCGAGAAATAATCGTTCGAGAAATAATCGTTCGAGAAATAATCGTTCGAGAAATAATCGTTCGAGAAATAATCGTTCGAGAAATAATCGTCCTGTAGTTGCCTTTCGGTCCGCGCGAGCAGCGTTCTTTCGCGAGCGAATGCTGACCATAAAAAGCCGCTCGGCCCTCACCGCCGCTGGCAATGCATCCACCGAATTACAATGGACAAGCAATAAACGACATGACTAGAAAAGGCATTATTCTCGCCGGCGGCTCGGGTACGAGGTTATACCCGGCGACGTCGGCGGTCAGTAAACAAATGTTGCCGGTTTACGATAAGCCGATGATCTACTACGCTCTGTCGACTCTGATGCTGGCGGGGATTCGCGACATCCTCGTGATCTCGACTCCTGAAGATATCGGTTCCTTCGAGCGGCTGCTGGGAGACGGCGGCCGAATCGGCATCGCGATACGTTACGCGGTGCAACCAAACCCTGGCGGGCTGGCGCAGGCGTTCGTGATCGGCCGGGATTTCGTTGGAAACGATTGTGTGACGCTTGTCCTGGGCGACAATATTTTCTACGGGCAGGGGTTTCAGGGTCTGTTGATGCATGTTGCCGCACAAGAGCACGGCGCGACAATCTTCGCTTATCAGGTTACGGCCCCGGAGCGCTACGGCATTGTCGAGTTGGCAGACGATGGTCGCGCGATTTCCCTGGAAGAGAAGCCGGAACGGCCGAAATCTCCGTTTGCGGTTACGGGCCTCTACTTTTACGATAACCAAGTGCTGGATATTGCGGCGGGCTTGGCGCCATCGCCCCGAGGCGAACTCGAAATAACCGACGTCAACGCCGAATACCTCCGCCTGGGAAGACTGCGCGTCGAGTGCCTGGGCCGCGGTTTCGCCTGGCTCGACACCGGCACGCATGCGTCGTTGCTTCAAGCGTCTCAATTCGTGGAAGTTATTGAGGCGCGGCAGTCGTTGAAAATCGGTTGCATTGAAGAAGTCGCCTATCGCAAACGGTTTATCACGGCCGAGCAACTTGCTAAAGTCGCGAGTGACGCTCCCAATGAATATGGGAATTACTTGCGGCGCCTTCTCGAAAAAAAGATCGGGTAATTCCATGCAGCCGAACGCGAAACCAACCAGTCACGACGCAGCAAACAAACCCTTTCTCGACGGCCCCATTCAAGATGTGCGTTGGGCGCCCTTGAATCCGTTTGCCGATCAACGCGGCTGGTTGGCCGAATTGTTCCGGAACGACGAGTTGCCGCGGGCGCTCCATCCCCAGATGGCGTACGTCAGCCAAACGCTGCCCGGCGTTGTCAGAGGTCCTCATGAGCACGAACACCAATCCGACCTGTTCGGGTTCTTCGGCCCGAGCGACTTTGAATTGCACCTCTGGGACGCCCGCCTGGGCTCCCCCACGTATTGGCGTAAACAGATTTTGGTGGTTGGTCAGTCGAACATGGCGTCGGTAATGATCCCGCCCGGCGTCGTGCATGCGTACAAGAACATCGGAACGCTGGCGGGATTGGTGTTTAACTCGCCGAACCGTCTTTACGCCGGGTCCGGCAAAACAGAACGAGTCGATGAAATCCGCCATGAAGAAGATCCAAACACGCCGTTTATCCTGGAGTGAATTCGCACATGGACTTGCCGGCGACCAACCACGCCACCCCGATCGCAATCGTTGGGGCGGACGGCCAACTCGGCCAGCACTTGTGCAAGTTGCTCGGTGGGATTGCAATAGGACTAGGCCGCGGTGCGCTCGATATCTCAGACCGAACGCGGGTGCAGTCAACAATGCAGCGCATACGGCCTCGGCTGATTATCAACGCGGCCGCCTACACGAACGTTGATCGGGCGGAAACCGAACCTGAAAAATGCCGTTCCATCAATGTCGAGGGCGTCGCGAATCTGGCGAGTGCGTGCCGCAATATTGACTGCCCGTTCGTTCACCTCAGCACCGACTACGTGTTTGGCGGCGACGCGCTTCGAACCCGACCGTATCGCGAAGATGCGCCCCCGCACCCGGTGAATGTGTATGGGAAGTCGAAGTTGGAGGGTGAAATCGCGGCCCGGCAGTGGCCAAAGACGTTGATCATAAGAACCTGCGGCTTGTACGGACCGATCAGCCGAACGGGGCGCGCAAGCAACTTTGCCGAAGCCATGGCGTCACTCGCGACGCGTCGGGAAACGGTTCGAGTCGTCGACGACCAAGAATGCACGCCGACGTATATCCCGCATCTATCAACGGCGATCTTGAAACTCGTTGAAGCACAGCAGTATGGAATTTACCATGTCACCAACTCGGGGAGTTGTACATGGTGTGATTTCGCAGGCGAGATCTTCAATCTATTGCAATCAGACACGAAGGTGCGGCGCGTTTCAAGTGTTGCATATGGGGCGTCTGCTATGCGCCCCCATTACAGTGTGTTAGATAACCGAAAATACGAAACACAAATCGGCGCCGCCATGCCAACATGGCGCGACGCCCTGCGTGAGTGGCGGCAAGCGTGCCGCGGCAACGCTTGATGAATCCCCTTATTTCTGAAAGGCTTAAGATTGTCTGATACAACGATCCTGCATGTTCACGCGCGAGAAGTGCTCGATAGTCGAGGACGTCCTACGGTTGAAGTGGAAATCGCGTTGGGCGGCGGGCGAACGGCGAGCGCCATCGCGCCTTCGGGCGCAAGCACCGGCAGCGCCGAAGCGGTCGAACTACGCGACCACAAAGACGCCTGGTACGCCGGGCTGGGCGTGCGCGGGGCGGTGGCGAACGTCAATACGATCATCGCGCCGGCGCTCGTCGGCCAAGATGCCGCACGTCAAAGCGAAGTCGATGCGTTGCTCATCGAACTCGACGGCTCGCCGCAAAAAAGCCGTTTGGGCGGCAACGCCCTGATTGCCGTCTCGCTCGCAGCGGCCCATGCCGGAGCGTTGGGCAGGCAGGTTCCGCTGTACCAACATCTGCACGAACTGCTTCAAGATTGGACGGCCAAAAACGGCTTCCGCGACAACCTGTTTCCCCAGTGCGCCCTGCCGCCGCCCATGACCAACATGATTTCCGGCGGCTTGCACGCCGGCGGCAACCTCGATTTCCAAGACGTTCTCATCATGCCGCTCGGCGCGCCGGATTATCCCACCTGCCTGGAATGGATCGTACGCGTCTACCGGCGGCTCGGCGCGCTGCTCCGGGAGCGAGGCTACGAAGGCTGGCTGGTGGGCGACGAAGGCGGCTACGGCCCGCGTTTGAAAACGAATCGAGAAGCGGTGGCGCTGGTGGTCGAGGCGATCGAAAAATCGGAATTGGAGCCCGGTCGAGAAGTTGCGATTGCCTTGGATGTGGCCGCCACGCACTTCTTTCGAGATGGCCAATACCACCTTCAGGCCGAAGGCGGACGCGTGCTCTCCAGTGAACAAATGATCGCCCGACTCGAACAATGGGTCGACGAATTTCCGATTTTCAGCATTGAAGATGGGCTGGCCGAGGAAGATTGGTCCGGCTGGGAGAAACTGACCGCTCGCCTGGGCGACCGGGTTCAGCTCGTCGGCGACGATCTGTTCACCACCAACGCGGCGCGCATTCAAACCGGCATTCGCCGCGGCGCCGCCAACAGCGTGTTGGTCAAGGTGAATCAAATCGGCACGCTGACCGAAACGATGGCCGCCATGGCGCTCGGGCGGCAGGCGAACATGGCGTTGGTCGTTTCGGCGCGCAGCGGCGAAACTGAAGATTCGACCATCGCCGACCTAGCGGTCGCGGCCAGCGCCGAACAAATTAAAATCGGCTCGATCGTGCGCAGCGAACGATTGGTAAAATACAACCGATTGCTAAAAATCGCCGAATCGGTGAACGTCTGGCGACCCGCCCGTGCTCCAACTTGCTCCAATTTGTTTGCCCTAGACTCTCGAACTGGTGGCGTCGTGTTCTCGGTGCGAGCGCGAGCCGGCGGCCGAAAAAACGCGGTGGGCGGCGAAATCGACGGCGCGCTGCGGGTTTCGGTCACGCAGGCGCCGGAGAAAGGCAAAGCCAACAAGGCGATCATCGGCCTGTTGAGTAAAGCGTTGGGCGTGAAGAAATCCGCCCTGACGCTCGTGGCCGGCGAGACCTCGTCGCGAAAAAAATTCCAGGTGCAAGGCCTCAACAGCGAGACGCTGCAAAGCCGCCTAAAAAGCCTCTCGCCCGGCGAGTGAGCGGAAGATCGCCCCTTGGTTTTCTTCGCATTCCGGTCTGCTGGGGCCACTTTTTCCACGATGCGGCGCCCAGCCGCCGGCCGGAAAAAAATACGCAAGTGCTTCCGCCGTCATTGCTTAGGATGTATTTCCAAACGAAAGTGCGATGGCCTGCCAAGGCCGTCACGCGCCTCGAACCTTGGGAAATCGACGGCCTTGGAAGCCCAGCGTACTGGCCGGCCGCATTTCAAAACAGGTTCTTAGATAGGTCTGGTCGGCGGGGCGGTCATTCTCGTGACGCTGTTTCGTTCAATTTTCCGGATTGTAACGCCGATTATCATAGGTAAGCACCCCCACCCTTTCTCCATGGAATGATTCACTGTGAAGGATACGCCTGTTATGAAACGCGCGCTTTTGGCGTTAGTGGCTGTCGTCTGGATTGCCGCCGGAACGGGCTGTCACTGGCAAAATGCCGGTTTGCAGGGGGAGCAACAGGGCGGCTACGGCGGCTATGGGGCCTGCTCCTCATGCGGCGGTGAACAATATGCCGGCGGCGTCTGCAGCTCCTGCGGGGGTAGTACGATTTCGGGCGACTTTTTCTCCGCTCGCCGCGCCCGCAAGGCGGAGGCGGAAGCCATGGAAGCCGGCCCTCCAACCGGCGCCACCGGCTACCCCTACTACACCACGCGCGGCCCCCGCGACTACTTCACCAATGAACCGATGTCGATCGGTTATTGAGCGAAGCACTTTGGGATAAGCTGTAAATCAAAAGCCCGGCATTTTCAAAATGCCGGGCTTTTTGCGGCTGGGTTCGCTCACTTTGAGAAATGCCGGACTTTTTGTCGTTAGGTTCGCTATTTTTCCTTGGGCTTCACAAAACTCAAATGCATTTCGGCATGCCGGAGGCAGAGTTCATCCCATTGGCGGAGTGTCATTCTGCCAAAAATGGGGTGAGGCGTGCGGGTGTCTTCACAGCGCAAACGGGCAACGGCGTCGTACAAATGGTGCAAGGCGGTTTGCGTGTCGGCCGTGGGCCCGACGGTCACTAAGCGTTGGGCGTCTTCAGGTAGACGATATCCCGCCGGCATGCCTTTCTTTAAGATGCGGCGGCGAAGAAGCGGCCCCATCAGCCGGATATGCCAGGGCGCGGAAAAAGGCATGCCATCGATGGAGGCGTCCATCGCGATAGCCAAATGCTCAAAAATTTGCGCCAGCGTCCAATTGCCCAGCAAAACAAGCTCGCTGGCCGCTAGGCGTTCAGCTTCTTCGAGAATATCGTCGAGCGAATGGAAGCGAAGTTTTCGACGATTGGCCACACGACCGGTTGCCACCGCTTCGCCTCCTTGCACCGCTTCGCCTTGCTGCTCGACAGACGATGAAGAAGAAATCGTGGAGTTGGCCATATCGATTTTACCGGGAAGTGTTCATTTCACGACCAAACCGTTGGTATACAACGCACTTGGCAATGCTGCAAGCTTTTGACGCCGCACCCCGGAAAAATATTCCCTTTTGCGACTCCCCCGCCCATTGACGTTTGCTCAATTTCCGATCACTTGGTGAAGACGCGTTGTCGCCAGGCCCGAACAGAGATGCGGCCATCCGCTGCAATGACCACCTCCACCGCGCCGTCGCGAGCGGTATGCAGCATGGCGGCGCCGGCGTTTTGAAACGAACGCCTGACTTCGTCCAGCCGGTGATGGAACCCACCGCTAATGATTACGGTTTCCGGTTTGCACCAAGCCGCAAAACCGCTGGGCCGACTGCGAGGGCTTCCATGATGGGGCGCCATCGCGATATCGCAATCGAGCGGCTCTTCGGCCAACACATCTTCCAGTCCTGGCGGTTCCAGGTCGCCGGGAAGAATGATGCGCCGCCCGGCGAACGAGCAAACCAGCACGATACTGTTGGCGTTGTCGCCGCCCAGCACGCCGCGCCGCGGCGGGTGCAGAATATCGAGTGAAACGTTACCGCCGGCTGAAAGTCGGTCGGCGGCGTAAATTTCTTTCAGGGGAACTGCGGCGTTTTGAATCGCTTCGGCCAATGCGCGCAGCGCGGGCGTGTTATTTTCGAACATCACGGGCGAAACATAAACCACGCCCACGGAAAACCGTTCGAGCAACTTGGGAAGCGCGTTGTAGTGGTCGGCGTCGGCGTGCGAGAGGATGACGGCGTCGAGATGCGAGATTTTTTTTGACCACAACACCGAGGCGATTTTACCCACCGTCGTTTCGGGCGAGCCAAGCCCGCCGGCGTCGTACAGCAGGGTGCGTTGGTCGGGAAGTTCGAGCAACACGGCGGTTCCGTGGCCGACGTCGACGAACGTACAAACCAGCGCGGCTTCCGATTCCACGGCGCTTTTCGGTTGGTGCGCGCCGACGCCCACCGCCGCCCAAACCAGGCATGCCGTCCAGGCCCATTTTCGTGGCGGACGCCAACCCGGGGCGTAAATATACAGCAGCAAGCCGCCATAAAAAACCGCCAGCCACCACGCCTCAGGACCGGCGGTCCAGGCGAAGTGCGGCCGGATTCCCTCCACGCGCTGCAAGGCGTTTTCCAAAACGCCCAAGCTGGCGTCGCAGAGCTGTCCCGGCACAACCGCCAGATAGGGCGAAACCACGTTCAAGCAGATCATGGCGAAACCAGAAAGCAACGCCATCGCCATGGGAAAAGTCAGCAGCGGACTGAGCGGTATCGCCAGCGGCGAGACAAGATGAAACCGAGCGGCCACCAGCGGCGCCGCGCCCAACCAGATGAACGTACTGATAACGACCAGCTGCCCAGCCGAGGAAGCCACGCGTTTCGCCACCCGCCAAAACACGGGACGCGTACTCGCGATTAAGCGGTCGAGCGGATCTTGCTCCCCTTGTTTTTTTCGCGCCCAAATGACCGCCAGCACAATGCTCACCGCCAAGAACGAAAGTTGCACGCCGGTGTTAAAGAGGGCGTCGGGGTTGTGCAGCAATACGATCAGACCGGCAATGGCCAGCGAGTTGGCCGCCCAGGCTTGGCGGCCTTGGAGTCGGCCCACGCAGTACACGATCACCATCACCGCCGCCCGTGCGACTGGAGGACGCCCCTCCGTCACGACGACGTAAAACACCACCAAGGCCATCGCCAGATAATAGGCGGTGCGGCGGCGGAGCAAACCCAGCCGGGCAAGGTAGAGCACGGCGCCAGCCAAAATGCCGACGTGCAATCCCGAGATGGCCAGCAAATGGAACGCGCCTGCGCGTTGCCAACGCGCTGTGCGTTGGTCGTCGATACGGCCCCGCGCGCCGAGCAAAACAGCCGAAGCCAATGGCGCCTGTTCCGGGCCAATGTGTTGGTTGATCGTTTGTTGTCAGGCGGTCCTCAGGCGGTGCCGCCAAGTGACGGGGCTCCACGCACTAGCTGGCGCCGAGACCACAACGCAATCAGGATGCGGCGCTCGCAGGCGTGTCAACTCCCGCCTGGCTCTCGACCGAGCGGCGAAGTCGAACACGCCAGGATTCCCCGGAGAGCGAGCCGCATTAACATTCGCAAAAATTCGCAGACGGTCGCCGGATTCGACTCCCAACAAATGCCCGTCGACGCGAAGCACCGCCAAGCCGGAGGCCACACGCCATTGCCGGCCATCGCGCAGCCGCACGACCCGCACGCGCAGACGCGTCGCATCGCCGCCGGGAATCGTTCGCAAGGGGTCGGGCGAGGGTCGCGTTTCTCGCTGCGGGCCGCTCACCGCGATTGCCTCCAGGCAAAGTGGTTCGGCCATCGAGCCCGTGAAAAAACCGAGATCGTCTGTCGCATAGAGCCGCCAATGCAAGTGACGCCGCGCGCCGCCCAGGCAAACCACCGCCAACAAAAGCAGCACAAGCGAGATTCGCGGCCGGGCGAAACCACGGGCCGACGCCAACCACATCAGTAGCGAAGTAAAACCCAGCGCCAGCCAAACCGCCCAGGACGGCGCCAGTAGCCAGTCGACCACCACGCCCGCCGCTAACGCCGCCAATAACGCCGCCAGCGGTTGCTCAGGCGTGGCGGGCCGTTGGTCGCCGGCGGAGGCCTTCAAAGATTCGACCTTGGGCATTTTAACGTCGCATCCGGCTCTAGGTTCTGCTGGCATGTTGGGAAACGACGAACATAACAGGCATCGTGATTGCGGCCTGTCGAGATTGCATGGTGCAGTGCATGTGGGCAATATACGCGGGCGTTCCGTCGAATATTTTACCCGGTTCCGACGGGGCGAATCAATGTACCTCGCCTCATCGCTACTCCAAGAATCGGCGCACTTCAGGCCAGGAGGAGGGCGCCGGTTACCGCTGTTGTTTATACACAAGTTGTACGATGGCCTTCCAGGACCGTCGAAACAGGATATGCCGGGAAGAGATCGAAGCCCGCCCGCCAACCCGATAGCCCGCCAACCCTTGCGTTTGCTGTTGGACTACGGTATTTTCAGTGGTCTCGCCCTGTTGTAGCATCCCCGCCTCGGCCTTTTTTCGGCCCTAATTTCCCTTGAGGAGTTGGCATGAGTTCCACCGAGACCAACGCAGCCGACTTGCAAACCCTGCAAACGCAAGCCCGTGAACGGCTCGACGCCCACGCCTATGAGATGGTCCAGTGGCACTTTCATGAGTCGACCGGCTGCCCATTTTGGTTGGAAAAAAAGGCCGATTTGAAGTTCGATCCGCTCTCGGAAATAAAAAATTACGACGACATCCAAAAGTTTCCCCTGTTTGAAGACGATTGGCTCCGTGGCGGACCGGCCAGCCGTTGGATTCCCAAGGCCCTCGAAGGCAAGCCGACCTACATCTTTGAAACCGGCGGCACCACCGGTATTCCCAAGAGCCGCGTCGTGATTGAAGATCATTGGATCGATTACGAAAATTTCAGCGAAACGCTGCCCGATAAATACTTCCCCAAGGGCGCCAATTGGCTGATGCTGGGTCCTTCAGGACCGCGCCGGCTGCGGCTGGCGGTGGAGCATTTATGTCAGCATCGGGGCGGTATTTGTTTTTGCATCGATTTGGACCCGCGTTGGGTCGTGAAGTTGATCAAAAAAGGCTGGATGGAGCACCTCGAAGAATACAAAAAACACACCATCGACCAAGCGATTACGGTGCTCACCGCCGACCACGACATCCGCTGCATGTTCACCACGCCCAAGCTGCTCGATTCGCTGGCTTTGGCGTTGGAGGAGCGCGGCACGAGCATTCGTGAAATCGGCATTACGGGTATTTTTTCCGGCGGCACCGAATTCACGCCCCAATGGACCCGCTACGCCGTGGAAGAGTTGCTCGGCGGTTCTCCCGAAGAGGGCGGCGTTTACATGACGCCCACCTACGGCAATACGCTGATGGGGTTGGCTTGCAGCAAACCGGTAACGCCGGAAGAGAATTACAAAATTTCGTATTACGCGCCGCAGCCGCGCGCCGTGACGGAAGTCGTCAGTTTCGACGACCCAAGCCAGTTGGTCGGTTACGACGAAACGGGCCGCGTCAAACTGACCACGCTCACCAAGGAACTCTTCGTTCCAGGGTTCCTGGAACGCGATGAAGGCGAGCGTGAACGGCCATTCGAGACGTATCCCTGGGATGGCGTGAGCGGCGTGCGTCCGTTCCATGAAACCGCTTCGGCCACCACCGTGGGCGTGTATTAGGAAAGTGTGGAAAAACGACAGCTTGGTTCAGAAGCCCGGCTTTTTGAAAAAGCCGGGCTTCTCGGACGCCAACGAAAGATTTAATTTCCCCACACTTTGAAAACCCGTGCGTTGAAGGAGACAGCTTCGTGTTAAATATACCGGTTCTGCGTTGGGGCAAACCTTACGAATCGCTTGAGAAAGATGAAGTGCTGCATTTCAGCACCGGCGAACCCGTGGCGAGTGTGAGTCAGGCTAATGGCGGCATTATCCAACGCGATATGCGCAAGGCGCAAAAAGCTCGCGATATTCTGCGAGACTTCTCCTGCTCCGAACTGATTGGGTTGATCAAAAAGTCGGCCGATTTGTACCTCAACGCCACCTTGCCGTTGGGCGATGGCCAACAATCGCCCGACGATTTCGTCTATCAGCAGTCGTCCACCACCGGCCTGCCCGAACATATGTGCCGGGCCAACATGGCGAAAAACTCGTTCGTGTTGGAAAACATGCACACCATTCTCGACGCCCTCACACGCGGTTTGGATCTGGACATCCTTACGCGCGGCTATGGCGTCGAAAGTCGGGGTGTGGTGATGAGTTATCAGGCCCAAACTCCGGTGCTAGGCGCCGTGCTGCCCTCCAATTCGCCTGGCGTGCATACGCTCTGGCTGCCCGCCATTCCGCTGCAATTGGGGCTGGTGCTCAAGCCCGGTCCTCAAGAACCCTGGACGCCCTACCGCATGGCTTCAGCCTTTGCCGAAGCGGGCATTCCGCGCGAGGTGTTTTCGATTTATCCCGGCGGCCCCGAAGCGGGCGCCGCTCTGCTTTCGTCGTGCGACCGCAGCATGATTTTCGGCGGCACGGCCACCGTGGAAAATTACAAGGGCAACCCGAGCGTGCAGGCGCACGGCCCCGGCTTCTCGAAGATTTTGCTAGGGGATGATGTCGTCGACGACTGGGAAAAGTACATCGACCTGATCGCCGAAAGCATCTACATCAATAGCGGTCGCGGCTGCATCAATTGCTCTGGCGTTTGGGCTTCGCGGCACACCAAGGAAATCGCCCAGGCTTTGGCCGAACGCATTGGCCCGGTCGAAGCGCTCCCGCCGACCGACCCCAAAGCCGGTTTGGCCGCCTTCACCGTGGACGGCATGGCGGCGGCGGTGTGGGGCATGATTGAAGCCGACTTGAAGGAAGCGGGCGTCACCGACATGACCGAACCGTTCGGCGCACGCCTAGTGGAGCAGGAGCGTTGTGCGTATTTGCGGCCGACGATCGTGCATTGCGAATCGCCGGAAAACGCCATCGCGAAGAAGGAATATATGTTCCCCTTCTCCACCGTCGTGCAGTGCCCGCAGGATGAGATGCTGAAGAAAATCGGCCCGACGTTGGTCTGTTCCGGCATCACGGAAAATGAAATGCTGATCAAAGCGCTCAGCGACGCCACGCACATCGACCGCTTAAATATCGGCGCCATTCCGACCTCCAAGTTGAATTGGCTGCAACCGCACGAGGGAAATATCATCGACTTCCTCTTCCGCTCGCGGGCCTATCAAGTCACCGACGACAGACTTGCCGCCTTGAAATCGTGATGCTTCTTCACCGCGGAGATTTGCCGTTCGACGAAAAATCACCCGGATAAAAAGCCCGGCATTTTCAAAATGCCGGGCTTTTCCGCACCCGAACCGGGAAGTTATTAAAACCCGCTTAAGTGATCTACCGAAAGCCGCGCTCCCCGCCGCACGCCATGATTCCATTCGACTTCCAACCTCGCACGCGAATCGTTTTTGGACCAGGAAAAATCGGTGAGCTTGGCGTATTGGCCAAGGAATGCGGCGGCAGTCGGGCGTTGTTGTTCAGCGATCCCGGCGTGGTGGCGGCGGGGCATTCCGAGCGGGGTTTGGAGTCGTTGCGCGAAGCGGGGCTGGAAACGCGGCTGGTTTCCGACATCCATCAAAACCCGTCCACGCGAGATGTCGCCGCCGGTTTGGCTATCGCCCAGGAGTTTCAGCCCGATCTGTTGGTGGGGTTGGGCGGCGGCAGTGCGATGGACTGCGCCAAGGGCGTCAACTTTGTCTACACCAACGGCGGCTGCATGCAGGATTACTGGGGCGTGGAAAAGGCGACCTCGCCCATGTTGCCGATGCTGGCCGTTCCCACCACCGCCGGCACCGGCAGCGAAACGCAGTCGTTTGCACTTATTTCCGATGAAAACACGCATATCAAAATGGCTTGCGGCGATAAAAAGGCCGCTTGTCGGGTCGCCATTCTCGATCCTGAACTGACGCTCACGCAGCCGCGGCAAGTCACGGCGCTGACCGGCATCGACGCCATCGCACACGCCGTGGAAACATTCGTCACGACGCGCAGGACAGCCATATCCATGGCCTTTAGCCGAGAAGCCTGGCGTTTGTTGGCGACCAACTTCGCCCGCGTACTCGCCGCGCCCGACGACCTCGAAGCGCGCGGCGGCATGCAGTTGGGCGCCAGTTTCGCCGGAATGGCGATCGAAAACTCGATGCTCGGCGCCGCGCACGCCTTGGCCAATCCGCTCACGGCGGCGTTCAACATCGTGCATGGGCAAGCCGTGGGGTTGATGCTGCCGCACGTGGTGCGTTTCAACGGCGCGAAGGTGCATTCGTTGTATGTCGATTTACTCAACGCCACCGCCGGCGAGAGTGGTTTGCCCGACGCTCGCAACGGCGCCGACGGGCTGGCCGATTTTCTCGCAGAGCAACTGGAGCGAGCCGGTTTCTTCACCAAACTTGTGCAATGCGGCGCGCCGCGGGAGCGTCTTCCCGAATTAGCCGCCGCCGCCGCCAAACAATGGACCGGCCAGTTCAATCCTCGCACGGCCACCGTTGACGACTTCCTCGCCATGTACGAAGCTGCATTTTAGGCGTGAACCGCATCCCGAGCGGGCGAAAGGAACCACGGATAGCACTGATGAACACGGATAAAGGAAGGAACCACAGGAAAGACGCGCTATGTCGGCCAAGTTGATCCACAGAGAATTGAGCGAGTCGATTATTGGAGCAGCGATGACGGTTTTGAATCGCCTGAAACCTGGTCTGGATGAGAAACTCTATGAGAACGCCCTGGTGATCGAACTCCGCAAGCGGGGCCACAATGTTGACCAACAAAAGCAGTTTTCGGTTCATTACGAAAACCAATTGATTGGAACGCTGATCCCGGACCTGATTGTCGATGGCCGGGTGATTGCGGATCCCAAAGTCGCTACCGCATTCAACGACAGTCACATGGCTCAAATGATTGCTATTTGAACATCACCGCTCTCGACTTGGCCCTGCTACTCAACTTCAAAAGCGAGACGGCGCGTTGGTCCTGCACATCCATTGGCGGTTCCCTGGAGAGCACCGATCAAAACGCCTCTATCTCCTTGGCGGTTTTCCGGTTGCCCCTGCGTTTTCGGCGAGGTATCGAACGAGAAATGCGAGGCGCCTTTTCTGCGGTCTTGGCCACGAACTGCTATAATACTTCGGTTGGGTCGGCGGTTTTTCGAGGCCGCATCAAAGGCCTCGTTTCTCGGGAGCAGGTTCATGACCAAGAAGGCGGCTGCTACTTTTGTGTCGGCGCTTGTTCTGTTGTCCGGCGTTGGGACGGCGTGCCTTGCGGCGAAGGCGGGCGGCGGGGAAAATTGGCCGCTGTTTCGCGGCAACGCACTTTCCACCGGCGTGGCCACCAGTGAATTGCCCGACGATTTGACCGTCTTATGGCGGTTTCGCGTGAAAGACGGCGCCTTCGAGGGTTCGCCGGTGGTGGTCGATGGCGTGGTTTATATTGGCGACCTTGACGGCGGCTTGTACGCTCTCGACCTAAACACCGGCGCCAAAAAGTGGGAGCACCGCGCCAAGGAAACCGGTTTCATCGCCTCGCCCGCCGTTCGCGATGGCCGCGTCTTCATTGGCGATTATGACGGCCGTTTTTATTGTTTGAACGCCGTCGACGGCAAACCGCTGTGGGGCTTCGAATCGGAGGCGCAAATCGATTCCGGCGCCAACTTCTACAACGACAACGTGCTCTTTGGTTCGCAAGACGGCACGCTGTATTGCCTGAATGCAAAGTCGGGCGAACTGACCTGGAAATATCAGATCGACGATCAAATCCGTTGCACGCCGACGGTTGTCGAAGAGCGGTGTTTTGTCGCCGGTTGCGATGGCCGCTTGCATATCATCGACTTAGCAAAAGGCGAAAGCCTGCACGACGTGGAAATCGATTCTCCAACAGGCGTCACGCCCGCCGTGCAAGGCGACCACGTGTTCTTCGGCACGGAAGCCGGCGAGTTCTTTTCGGTCAACTGGAAGCAGGCCAAGGTCGCTTGGAAATGGTCCGACCCGCGCGCCAGCCAGGCGCTGCGCAGCAGCCCCGCCGTTACGCGGGAATGGGCGATTTTTGGCGGACGCGATAAAAAAGTACACGCGCTCGATGCCAAAACCGGTAAGGAAAAATGGAGTTTTTCCACGCGCAAGCGGCTGGAGTCGTCGCCCGTGATTGTCGGCGGGCGCGTTTTTATCGGCGGAACCGACGGGCGCCTCTACGCCTTGAATCGCGACAACGGCCAAAAAATGTGGAGTTACGAAGCGGGCGGCGGTTTCATCGGTTCGCCGGCGGTGTCTGCGGGCCGTTTGATCATCGCCAACGATGAAGGCGTGGTGTTTTGTTTCGGTGCAAAAGAGTAGGCTGGAGGCCGTTGGCCGCAACCAAAAAAACGTTTTTGCCACGGAGGACGCCGAGAAAGGGCTTAAGGCCATGGATGACGTCCGACGCATCAAACTCTGAGTGCTCTGTGTTCTCGGTGGCAAATTTTATTCCCGGAGTTATTCGAGCGAGATTTAATGCCTGCCGGGCGTTTCAAAGTAGTAGGTAAAGAAATTATGGCCACGGAATCCACCAGCACCGAAGTAGGCAGCTACTTCGTTTCCAACTACCCGCCCTATTCCTGCTGGAGCGACGCCTACCTTCCAGCGGTGGAGCAGGCTTTGCAATCGCCGCCCACGGGCGACGCGCCGTTGGGGCTCTATTTGCACATTCCGTTTTGCCGCAAGCGTTGCAAGTTCTGCTATTTTCGCGTCTATACCGACAAACGGGCCGACGAAATCGAAACGTATTTGGCGGCGCTGTCCACGGAAATTGAGTTGGTCAGCCGGCTGCCGGTGAAGGGCGAGCGGCAAATTCGTTTTGTGTATTTCGGCGGCGGCACGCCTTCGTTTCTGAGCGTGCGGCAATTGCATTCGCTGGTCGACCGCTTGCGCCAGCATGTCAACTGGGATAGCGCCGAGGAAGTGACGTTTGAGTGCGAGCCGGGCACGCTTTCGGAACCAAACATCGCGGCGCTGCGCGACATCGGCGTGACGCGTCTTAGCTTGGGCGTGGAAAATTTCAGCGACGCTATACTGGAAGAGAACGGCCGCGCGCATCTCTCGCCGGAAGTGTATCGGGCCTGGGATTGGATCACCGCCGCCGGTTTTCCGAACGTTAATATCGATTTAATCTCGGGCATGGTGGGCGAAACCTGGGAGAACTGGCGCGATAACATCCGCCGCGTGATTGCGCTCTCGCCCGACAGTGTCACGATTTATCAAATGGAATTGCCCTTCAATACGGTTTACTCCAAGGATATTCTCGGCAACAAAATTGAATCGCCGGTGGCCGACTGGGAAACCAAGCGGGCCTGGGTGAATTACGCCTTCGATGCGTTGGCGGCGGCGGGGTATCATACGTCGAGCGCCTACACGATGGTGAAGAATCCTCGGGCGGTGAACTTCAGTTATCGTGATAACCTCTTTCGCGGCTCCGATTTATTGGCCACCGGCGTGGCGAGCTTCGGCCATGTTTCGGGTGTGCATTACCAGAACCAGGCGGAATGGGGCGAATATGTTGGCGCCCTCAATGCTGGCCGCCTGCCGCTGTGGCGCGGCTACCAACCGACGCCGCACCAGTCGCTGATTCGCGAGTTGATTTTGTTGCTGAAATTGGGCAAAATTGATGCTGGTTACTTTCGAGAGAAATACGGCGTCGAGATCCTCCAGCAATGGGCGTCGGAATTTCAGGCCCACCAAGACGCCGGCCTGTTGGAAATCGAAGGCGACCAAATCACGCTGACCCGCCCAGGCTTGCTGCAAGCCGATGGCCTGTTGCCGCCCTTCTTCGAGGAGGAACATCGCAACATTCGCTACACCTAGCGATGGCCGCCGGCTACACAGTGTTTGTGTCTGAAAAATAATCCCCGCCTCACCACCGACGAGCATTCGATTGTGAATCCCGCCTCGCAGCCACTCCCCGATCTCCACACCCTGATCGGTTTGTTTTACGAACAGGCCGAACAACTGGGGCGGTTCACTCAGGTTTCCGCTGAGCAAATGCCGCCCGCCGAGCGGCGTTTGCTGGCCCATGAAGAGCACATGACTGTGACGGTTGAGGCCTTTCATGGCTGCCCGGTGCGGGTGGCGGTGCTGGAGCGTCAAAGCGGCGAGTCGCACTATTCACGCAAGATTTTGCTGCACCGCACCTCCGACGAAGCCGTCGTGCAGTTCGGCATCGTACGGCTCGACCTCAACGCCATCAGCCCGGACGTTCGCAGTGAAATCGAAAATGAAACAACGCCGCTGGGGCGAGTGCTCATCGAACATAACGTGTTGCGGCATGTCGAACTCGCGACGCTCTGGAAAATCGAACCCGGCCCCGATCTTTGTGCGGCTTTGCAGTTGGAGCGCTCGCAAACCGTTTTCGGCCGCACCGCGCTGATCTATTGCGACGGCGAGCCGGCGGTGGAGCTATTGGAAATCGTCACCTTGGCCGGACGAGATAACTAAAGTCGAAACGAGTACTTGGGAATAGAGGTTTCTCATGCAAGACAGCTACGACTGCATCGTGGTGGGCGGCGGCCCCGGCGGCTGCGCCACGGCGGCCTTAACGGCCCAGGCCGGTCTTTCCACGCTGCTGGTGGAGCGCGAGAAAACGCCGCGTTTTCATGTGGGCGAATCGCTGATGCCGGAAACGTATTGGCCGCTGAAGCGTTTGGGCGTGTTGGAGCAAATGCAGACGAGTCCTTTCGTGAAGAAAGTCAGCGTGCAGTTTGTTACGAGTTCGGGCAAGGAATCGCAGCCGTTTTTCTTCAAACAGCACGACCCTCGCGAGAACTCTCAAACGTGGCAGGTGGAGCGGGCCGATTTCGACAAAATGCTCTTCGAGAACGCCGCCGCCAAAGGCGCCGACTGTTACGACGAAACGCGCGTGCTGGAGCCGATTTTCTCCGGCCAGCGGGCGGTGGGCGTCAAGCTGCAAACGCAAGATGGCAAAAAACGCGAAGTCCGTTGCCGCGTGTTGGTCGACGCGACCGGCCAAACGGCGTTTCTCGCCCATCGGCTGGCCTTGAAAGTGAACGACCCCACGCTGCAAAAGACCGCCATCTGGTCCTACTTCAAGAACGCCCGCCGCGACCCTGGCGAGCACGGCGGCGCCACCATCATTCTGCAAACCCGCGACAAAAAATCCTGGTTTTGGTTCATTCCGCTCTCAGGCGGCATAACGAGCATTGGCGTTGTAGCCGATCGCGGTTTGTTGCGCAAGGAGCGGGGTTCGCCGGATGCGGTCTTCCAGCAGCAGTTGGCCGAATGCGAGGTGCTCTCCCGCTGGTTGGCCGACGCCCAATGCAACAGCCGGTATCACGTGGCCAAGGAGTTTTCCTACGCCACTAAACAACGCAGCGGCGATGGCTGGGTGCTCGTCGGCGACGCCTACGGATTCATCGATCCTATCTATTCCTCGGGCGTTTATTTTGCCTTGTATTCAGGAGAACTCGCCGCCGACGCTATCATCGCCGGCTTGAAAAACGACGATACTTCAGCAGCCCAGCTAGGGCGCTGGTGCGCCGAATTCGACGCCGGCGCCAATTGGATTCGAAAACTGGTCCGAGCCTACTATTCCAAGGACTTCAGTTTCGGCGGCTTCATGAAAGAGCACCCGCATTACAAGGCCGATTTGACCGACCTGCTCATCGGCCGGATTTTTCACGACTCGGCGGGCCAAATCTTCAACGACCTCGACCCCTGGCTCGACCGTTTGGAAGCCGACCAGCCAAGCCGCGACCAGCCCACGATGAAAAACAGCTAACGTAAAACGCAGCCGTCGGCGGGAGTATCGAGCAGACGCCGACCCGCCCGCGTTGGCGTTATTCCTTGACAACAGTCCTGGATTTACATGCCGAATTAAAAGCACGGCATTTTGAAAATGCCGGGCTTTTGACTCCGTAAATTCTTGCTTGCCGCTGGCGTTATTCCTTAAACGCCCGGCGGCTGACTTTGTCGGCGGTGGGGAAGTCGGAGGGGATTTTGATAGTCACCTTTCCGGTGGCGGCCCACTCGGCGCCGCGTTGCAGCGTGGTGATAAAGCCAACGCACTCTTGCGAATAATCGGCGTGGCCCATCGGCGTATGGAAAACGCGGCCTTTCCCAAACGAGACCGTGAATAGCATCGGCTCGTGGCGGCCGGCGCCGCGTTGGTTAGGCGAGGAATACGCGGTGGCCAGCACATGCATGTTTTCGGCGGGGCCTCGCAAACGGTCGTAGAGTTCGTCTTTACCGTGCAACCATGCCGACGGCATGCCGCGCGTGATCGGGTGGTTGGCGTCGCGAACAATCACCACGAAAGGATGTTGCGAACCATGGCTGCCGCCGCGCCCGGCCGAAGTATCGCGGACGACCTTGCCTTGCTCGCTGAAGTATACGTAAGGGCCGCTCTTCTCGTTGCGCCCGCCCCAGCCGCCAAGCCCAATCGCCTCGTTGTATTCCTTCCAATCACCGAAGGAATTATTCGCGGCATGCACCACGACAAAGCCGCCGCCGCCCTTCAAATATTTGATGAAGTCGCGTTGCGTGGCTTCCGGCCAGGCGGCGCCGTTGTAATTCGAAATCACGACGCGGTATTTGGAAAACGGAGGATGGAAATTTGGGTCCGTCCCGTTCGGCGCGGTTCGGATGATGTCGACGGAAAACAGGCCGGTGTCTTCCAGATACTTTTTCATCATCAGCGAGGTTTTCGGCCACACCTTGTGATTGTTTTGCCCCTCGATGATCAACGCCGGCATTTTCTCGGCGGCTGGCGCGCTGACGGATAAGATGGCGACGCACAGCAGCATCCCGGCGACGAGGCGAAATCGCATGACTTTTTTCCTTGAAAGAGTAAATGCTTGGAGGAATAAATGATCGCCTCTGGCGATGGGCGAGTAGGAGTGCGGAAGGTACATTCTACCACCGCCGCAAGCCGCGCGGAAGCATTTCGTTTTTATGAAAGCCGGCTGCCGCGCCGTGCTATTCGTTTCCGTTTGAGCCGGCGGCGGGAGGATTCTCGTCTTCTTGCTCGCGTTTCTCGGCTTGCGTCTTTTGTTGGTCTTGAACGCGCGTTTGAAACTGTTGGAATGTGCCCTGGAGCGACTCCAACAATCGCGGCGCCTGGCCCGCAGCCAAGAATACGCGGCAGGAAACCGCGGAGTGCGGGAAAAAGTTGGTGAGGAAATCGAAGCCGAATTCGGTCGGGCCGTGCGTGATCATCACGCCGTTGGCGTAGGCCCCGCTGAGGACGGCGTCGGGCAGTTTGAGTTCGTCGTAGATTTCCTGAACCGACGGATTGTTCTGCTGCGGCGGGCGGGCGGGGTCATGCAGATCGCCGAATCGTTGTTTGTAAAGATCAATGTTTCTGGTCAAGGCGTCGATCATTTGCGGCAGCGTGGCGTGCGGCATGACCACGCGGGCCGCCACCTGCCGGGGCTTGCCGATGCACTGCAAAAAGTCGAGCACGAATTCCGTGTTGCCGGTCATGATAATCACGCCGGTGCTGAACACGCCTTGGCTTACGTGGTCTGGCACGCGGGCGGTGACGGGCGTCGATTGCACCTGCTCCGTTCGCCCGCCGCCTTCGGGCGGCTCTGCTGAAGAATCGTGAGGATCGGGTTCGGGGGGCATCGAATCATTCATAATCGCAACCGTTGTACTGGCAGGGAAGTTTCCACCACACGCTTGGGGCGTTTGAGAAACCGTTGTTCTCATCGTCGCGTTTCGGTCCGGGAAAGAACGCTACTTTCGCGGCGCGAAAGGCGACGCTCATTGCTCGAACGGTTCTTAGTATATCGTCTGACGTGGGGCGCGTCGGCGCTCGGCGCGCCAAAAACCCGCGCCGCAGATGAGTATTTAGACGGGCGGCGGGAATACATTTACCGGCGGCTTAGCACCGCTCGATAGATAACTGTCGCATTTGTGTAGCCATCGTCGCCAGACCGTGGGTGAGCGGTGAACCATCCCACTACGACATTAATTTCCGCTCGATGCTTACCAGATGCCAACGTCCGTTCGGAAATTTGCAGATCGTTCGCACAAGTGCGTGTCGTTCAGGCCAAGTAGATATTGAAGCTCCGCTCACTTTCTCGAAAACGGCTCACTTTCTCGAAAATGCCGCTCACTTTCTCGAAAACGCCGCTCACTTTCTCGAAAATGGCTCACTTTCTCGAAAATGATAGTTCAGTGAACTCGCGAACCCGATTCGCAATGGCCGGCTCCACCGGCAACCGCTCCATGCTGCTTGCGCCGTAAAAACCGACCACGCCCTGAGTATGGTCGAGAATGAATTGGGCGTCGGCCGGCTCCGCAATGGGGCCGCCGTGGCAGAGCACTAGGATGTCGGGATTGACCCGTTTGGCGGCGTCGTGCATGTTTTGCACGCGCCGCGCCGCTTCCTCCAGCGTGCATGCTGTTTCGGCGCCAACCGCGCCCTTGGTGGTCAGCCCCATGTGCGGGATGAGAACGTCGGCGCCGGCGCCGGCCATGGCCGCGGCTTGGTCGTGGTCGAAACAGTAGGGCGTGGTCAGCATACCCATTTCATGGGCCAGGCGGATCATGTCGACCTCCAAGCCAAAACCCATGCCGGTCTCTTCCAGATTCTGGCGGTAGTGGCCGTCAATCAAACCGACGGTGGGAAAGTTCTGCACGCCGGAAAACCCCGCTGCGTCGACTTCCTGAAGAAACAACTTCATGATCCTAAAGGGGTCGGTGGCGCAAACGCCGGCCAGCACCGGCGTGTGTTTCACGACCGGTATCACTTCGCGAGCCATGTCGAGGACAATCGCGTTGGCGTCGCCGTAGGGCATCAAACCCGCCAGGGAGCCGCGGCCCGCCATGCGAAAACGACCGGAGTTGTAGATCACTAGCAGATCGACGCCGCCGGCTTCCGACATCTTGGCGCTGAGGCCGGTTCCCGCGCCGCCGCCGACAATCGGCCGCCCGGCCGCCACCTTGCTTTTCAGTCGGCTGAGAATTTCATCGCGCCGGAACATGCCCATGCTGGAAGCCTCGCTGGAGTGGGTCATAAAAACTTATTTTTCAGCATCATTTCTCTGTTTCCTCCGTTCTCTCCTGTTCAATTCGTGTCACGCGGAGTTTACGCGAGCGAGAACGAGGGTTGCATTCTTACGACCGGTGAAAATCATGAACGGTCAAATTTTTTGGTTGCGGCCATCGGCCGCGCTATGCTTCCCTTTCAATCGTTCGTTCTCGCGGCCGACCGAATCAAGGTAAGCAGTTTGGCGGCCGCGGCGTCGGCGAAGTCCGCATCGTTAATATGATACGGCAATTCGAGCAACTCCACGTCGCCGTGGCTGCTGCGAACGCCCTCGAACAAGCTTTCCCGCGCACCGGGGTCGTCAAACGGTTGGCCGGCTTGGTCGATGGCCGAAACACCGGCCAGTGGAAGCAAGATTGCGGCGGGGCCGGTCGAAGCCGAAACCTTGTGGCCGATTTCCTCGCCCAGTTTTCGATTCTCTTCAATCGTGGTGCGCATCAGTGTGATGGTGGGATTATGCTCGTGGAACATGCGGCCGGCGAAACGCGGCGGGATGGTGGTCCGGGCGGCGAAGTTGACCATATCGGTCGCGCCGACGGAAACCACTTGGGGCACGCCACACTCGGCGGCCGCTGTTAATCGCCCAGGCCCCGCCGAAAGCACGCCGCCGACCAACTCATCGGCCAGTTCCGTGGTCGTGATATCGAGCAGGCCGACGAACAGGCCATCGCGAATGAGCGACTCCATCGCCATGCCGCCGTTTCCCGTAGCATGAAAAACGAGCACTTCGAAACCGGCATCCTCTAGTCGGGCGCGGGCGCGCTCGACACAGGGCGTGGTCACGCCGAACATCGTGGCGGCAATCAGCGGCTTGTCTTCGCCCGACTCCGG
This sequence comes from Planctomycetota bacterium, assembly GCA_024276655.1. Taxonomy (GTDB): domain Bacteria; phylum Planctomycetota; class Planctomycetia; order Pirellulales; family Pirellulaceae; genus SZUA-33. Next base: position 40,415 of record JAJRWU010000107.1, on the reverse strand, counting down.
CAAGCGATGCGCCGCCATGCCAGCCATGGCCGCGGCGGCGTTGCTCAAAATCGGCCGGCTGATGCGATTCAACCCCGCAATGTCGACCACCGAATTGAGCATCATGATATCTCGATCACCCACGTACGGCCGCACCTGCCCCGAAGCCAACGTGCTGACCATCAGCTTTGGCACGCCGATCGGTAAACGGCGCATGGCTGTTGTGCCGATGGTCGTGCCGGCCGAACCGCCCAACGCCAACACGCCGTCCAATTTCCCCGCGGCATGGGCCCGCATTGTTATTTCCGCCGCGCCCCGCGCCGCCAGCGCGATCGCTTTTCCGCGATCAGCTTCGCGGGCGACTTGTTCAAGCGTGACTTCGCCCGAAAAACGGCTGGCTGCTTGAAAAACTTCCTCACGCGAGATGTCGGCCGGTACGGTCGGCTGGCCGAGGCAGCCGGTGTCGACCAACGTGGTTTTTCGGCCCAATTTCGCCAGCCGGTCGCGTACAAAGGCGGCGTCGGGGCCTTTGGTATCGAGCGTGGCGATGAGGTAAATACTCATATCGAGCCTGGTGGAAATCGATCCTATTACGAGTCGTTATTGGCGAGTGAGAAGCCCGGCTTTTTGAAAAATCCAGGCTTCTATACCGTACGCGGTCGAAAATGTCACATTTTTCGTTTAACGGCAAGCCGAAGGCGACTGCGTTTTGTGGCAGCGCGTTTGAGCCAGACAGAAAAACGTAGTCGCCTTCGGCTTGCCGTTAAACGAGCCATTGCCAGCAGCGTGAAGTATAAACACCGAGATTTGTTTTGGCCGACTCCCGCGCAAAGCGACAAACTCAATAGCGGGCGACGTCTTGCAACGCCTTTTCCGGCGCCAGCGTTTGCAGGGTTTCCTGTGCTTTTTCCGTCATCATTTTCAAATCGCTGCCGACCGCGATAAACTGCATGCCTTGCTCCGCCCGCTCCAAGGCCGACGCCGCGCTCATCGCATGAATGCCGGTCGGAGTACCAACCTTTTTGCCCGCCACGATCACTTCCTGAATCGCGGCTTCATGTTCCTCGGCGGTGGGGTCGGTTCCATCAGGGGCGCGCATTTGAAATCGCAAATCATTAGGACCGACAAAAATGGCGTCGCAGCCCGGCAGGCTATAAATTTCCTCGGCGTTGGCCACGCCTTGAGGACTTTCCGTTTGCAGCACCACCAGAATTTCATCGTTGGCGTGTTTGAAATAATCGCCGGCGGTGGCGGCAAAGTTCATGGAGTGCATGCCGCCTCCGGCGCTGCGGTTGCCGGTGGGAGGGTATTTTGCGGCCGCGATCGCAATTTTGGCCTGTTCGACGGTGTCGACCATCGGCACGACAATCCCCCAGGCGCCGGCGTCCAACACGCGCTTGATGTAGTGATGGCTGCCTTCCGGCACGCGCGCCAGCGGCACGCAGCCCGCATCGGCCACGGCGCTGAAAATCGTCGTGGCTTGCGACCAATCGATCGCGGAATGCTCGATATCGAGCGTCAGCCAGTCAAATCCCAGCCGGGCCAAGACGCGCGTGGCGTAGAGGTCGCCCAAGGTGAGCCAGGTGCCGAATGAGGGTTCGCCGGCGGCGAGCTTTTTCTTTACGTAGTTTGTCTTCATGGAGTGTCTTCACCAAAGGTTCCGAAAGTGAGTGAGTCCGAAAGTGAGCGTGAAAATAGTTGGCTGGCAACTGGCCAGTTTTTCAGAGCCTCGCCGCGCTGGCAACCCCCTGCCGCGTGGGCAAGACGGTTTGCTGGAGCATTGGAGGGCGCCAGTCGCGTTTGGCAACGGTTTACTTTGCCTCCAAACTGGCGCAGACGATTTCTTTATCGTTCCGGGCGAATATGTGGCGGTAGGCGAACGCCGGGTGCGACCAACACACCCCGCCGCGCCGCCGCAATTGGTTTTGCGTCGGTTCAATCAACGACGCCCGGCTGATTTCCTCGAAGCCGGCCGGCGAGAGCCGCGAAATAATCAACTCGCCGCGTTCGTTGAACATCCAAACCTTATCGGCGTTTTGAACCATGTGGATCGTGCTCCAACGGGAGCGTGGCGTGGCGGTTTGGTCGGCCCAAATGCGTTGGCCGGTGTCGGCCCGCAGGCAGCGCAATTCACCGTAGCTGTCGACGCCGTAGAGGTGATCCTTGATTTGAATCGGCGTGCTGATGATTGAATGCAGACCCTCGGTATGGCGTTCATCGGGTCCGACGCTTCGCCACATTTCCGCGAAGGCGGGTTTCTTTTGGTCGAGCCGTAGCATCAGCGAGCCGTCGTAAAAGGAGGTGACGAATAACTGCTCTCCGGAAAACAGCGGCGTCGCGATGCCGATCGGCATGCGGGAAGGCGGGAACGGGCGGCGCCAAAGCGTGCGGCCGGTTTCCGGCGCCAAGCCCGCGAGACTATCGCCGGTCCAACAGATGACCACCTGCCGCCCGCCCTGTTGGATCAGAATGGGCGCGGAGTAAGAGGCGCGGTCGTTCAGAGCCCGCCACTGCTCTTCGCCGCTCCGTTTATCGAGCGCCACGATGCAGGCGTTTTCGCCGCCGACGTGCAGAATGAGTAGGTCGTCAATCACCAACGGCGCCGAAGCGATGCCCCAAATGGGCATCCTTTGCGAACTGACCAGATGGTATTCAGCGTTCAAATCTCGCTTCCATAAAATGGCGCCCGTGCCGGCATCGAAACAGTGCAAATGCCCCATGGCGCCCAAGGCGTAGGCGCGGCCATCGTCGATCGTGACACACGCCCGCGGCCCCGCGTCGTACGAGATGCTGTATTCGCAGGGGTACGAGTAAGACCAAATCGTGGTTCCCAATTGCCAGTCGAAACAGTGAACACGCTCGACTTGCTCCGGTTCGACGAGACGGTCGGTCACGAAAACGCGGCCGTCGGCGACGGTGGGTCCGCTGTAGCCTGAACCGACCGGAGCACGCCAGAGAATTTCTAATTTCGGCTGGGCGAAACGCTCCACAAGGCCGGTTTCCCGCCATTGGCCATCGCGATGAGGACCTCGCCACTGCGGCCATTCGTCGGCTGCCGCCACAGCGGCGAACAGTAGCGTGCAACAGCCGAAAGCGAAGACACGTAAACGAAACAGAGTGCTGGCCATGATAATGGGCTTCCGATGAAAAAGAGGCGGGCAAGGAATTTGACCTACCAAGTTGTGTTATACCTCACGCGGCTGGCAATGGCTCGTTTAACGGCAAGCCGAAGGCGACTGCGTTTTCTGTTCTGTCCGAACGCGTGGACTCAAAACACAGCCGCCTTCGGCTTGCCGTTAAACGAAAAAAGCGACATTTTCAGCCGCGTGCGGTATAGAAGGTTAGGGCTTCCGCGTCAGTTCGCGAAAAGCTGAAGTGAGTTGCCGCGTGAGCGGACCCGGCCGCCCATCGCCGATAACGCACTGATCGACCTTAATGACCGGAACCACTTCCGCCGCGCTGCCGGTCAGGAAACATTCGTCGGCGGCGTAGACATCGTCTTTGGCGAGGGTGGTTTCATGGACCACCATTCCCGCCTCACGCGCCAAATCGATAACCGCCCGGCGCGTGATTCCATCGAGCAAGCCGGCGTCGAGCGGCGGCGTGAAGAGTTCGCCGCCGCGCACCAGAAAAATATTATCGCCGGTGCATTCCGCCACTTCACCCTTGAAGTTGAGCATCAATGCTTCCACGCACCCGGCCTGCAAACCTTCCAGCTTGGCCAAAATATTGTTCAGGTAATTGAGCGATTTAATGCTAGGACTCAAAGCCGCAGGATGATTGCGAATGGTGCTCGCGGTGATGATTTCGAGCCCCTTCTCGTAGAATTCGCGAGGATACAGCTGGATATGGTCGGCAATGATGATCACTTGAGGATCGGCGGTTTCGTTGGGGTCGAGCCCCAAGGGGCCGGCGCCGCGCGTGATGATGAGTCGCACGTAGCCGTCTTGGATGTGGTTCGCTTCCAGCGTTTGCTGCACGGCGGAGGCCATGTCGTGGATCGAGATCGGAATTTCCAGCGAGATCGCCCGAGCCGAATCCCATAGCCGCCGGAGGTGTTCCTCAAGGCGAAACACGCGGCCGCCGTAACTTCGCAAACCTTCAAATACGCCGTCGCCGTAAAGCAGCCCGTGATCGAAGACGCTGATTTTCGCTTCTTCCCGAGGACAGAGGCGACCACTTATGTAAACTTTTGTCGACATCAGAATATTACAATCCCCAATTATTGCGATCCGTTTGGAAGACCCTCATGATACCGGCGCGAAGATATGCGGTCTATCGGCGGCGGATGGAGAGATCGGGATTGGCTATCACTGGAATCCCGCTCGTTCATTGAGCAGACTAAAGCCGCATTTATCAATAGTTATTTGGCAATGGTCAGAGTGAGCGGAAAATCTATCCCGGAGGGATTCAAGCCATTAGCCGGTGGTCGAGCGCAGCAAACACCACCGGAGGATCGAATCGCCGACCTCATTAAAAGCCCGGCATTTTGAAAATGCCGAGCTTTTCTGAACCGCAATCGGTATGTCACTTCAGGACGGTTCCTTAGGCGTGTTTGCCGCCGGCCAAGCCCGAAAATTGTTGCTGCACCCAGCATTTGACGCGCAGCGCTTGGGCGCGAGGCGATAACAGCGGGAAGTGGACAAAGTGGCGGCTGTGGGCGACCCGCGTCAGCCAGCCGCGCTTGCAGGCCAGATATCCCTCGCCCAGAACCAGCCGCGTATCGCCGCGTTGGGCGCTGTCGCGAATGAGATAATAATTCAGCACCGTGCCCGCGCCCTCTTTGGCGAAAGCTTCGTCGAAGCCGATGCGCAACCCAAACACCACGCCCTTGAAAACGTAGTTATAGGCAAACGCCACGGCGCGTTCTCCAACATACAGCAGACAAATGTCGGACGCCCCCAACCCAGCCGCCGCAGCGTGGGCGTCGCGGAGGAAGCCGCGCACCGAGGCATGTGTGAGCGTGGTGCCGGTGGTCGACTTGCCTTGCCAACTCAACTCCGCCACCTGCTCGCAAACATCGTACAGATCCCAGGTCGGTTCGAGGGCGGCGCCGTCGCTCCCGGCGCGCACGCGAACGAAACGTAATTCGCCGCGCTTAGCCAATTTTTTTTCACAGCGGCGCGTATTGTTGCGCCACTTGGAAGTGCGCGAATTCCAGTACTCCTCCCAACCGAGCGTTAGGTCGATTTTGCCAATATCGGCCCATGGTTGCGAAATAACGCTACAACCCGATTTTCGAATCGCACTCTGAAATTGCTGGTTGGCGTCGCAGTGTTCGCCGACCCAGCGAAGATCGAGTAAATCCCAATCGCGGGTCGTGCGTAATACGAAACGCAGCGATTCTTGCAGCGTTGTGAGCGGGTCGGGTCCCAAGGGCCCATAAAAAGCGCCCCAGCCATCGAGCGGATAACCCAGCACGCGCATCTTGCCGACGCGAGTGGACTCCGTGCGCACATCGAGCGGAAGAATTCCCAACAGACGCTCGCCATCGAATACCAGCATGACTCGCAAACGCTGCTCGGCGCCATACCAACGCCAGTACGTTTCCAGCCATTCGAAGGTGTGGAAAAACGTGGCGTTGGGTGTTTCCTCCAGCAGACGCGTCCAGTCTTCGCGCCACGGCGCCAGCGCGTCGATGCTGTTGATTTCACGCACCGTGTAGGCGGGCCGGGAACCACTCGCCATTTTTGTCGTCGGGGGGCATTGGAAAGCCGGCGGCGCGTCTGGGGGAGTTGTTTGCATGATAGGGTCAGTAAGCATTCTGCCTCGATAACACTACGAAAATGGTGCGAAATAGTATTTTCAAATCCAACCAGAGCGACCATTCGCGAATGTATTGATGGTCGCACTCCACGCGGCGTTCCATTTTTTCCAGGGTGTCGGTTTCGCCCCGCCAACCATTCACTTGCGCCAGCCCCGTGATTCCCGGCTTGACCTTGTGCCGCAGCATGTACCCTTGAATGCGGCCCCGGTACTGTTCGTTATGCGCCGACGCATGAGGACGCGGCCCCACCAACGACATATTGCCGAACAACACATTGAAAAGTTGCGGCAGTTCGTCGAGCGAGGTTTTGCGAATGAACGCGCCCAACTTGGTGATGCGGACGTCGCCCTGTGTGGCTTGTGCGATGGTTGGCCCATCTTCACAGACGCGCATCGAACGAAATTTCCAAACAAAAATCTCGCGGCCGTCGAGCCCGTAACGTCGCTGCCGGAAAAACACAGGTCCGGGCGATGTCAGTTTGACCAACAACGCAATCAGCAGCATCAAGGGGGAAAGCAGCGTCAGAATAATGCTGCCGAACACCAAGTCGCAGAGTCGTTTTACGGCGCCGTCGACTCCATAGAAGGGCGTCTCGAAAACACTCACCACGGCCAAGCCGCCCAGATTGACCCAGCGCGAATGCAGCAGTTGAAAAACGAATAAATCAGGCACCAGATAAACCGACGCCGTCGAATCGCTCAGCTGATCTAGAATGTGTCGCGTGCGTTCTTCAGCCCGTAACGGAAGCGTGACATACACGGCGTCGACGTCGCCCTGTTGCGCACATTTCAGCAGTTCGTCGACGCTGCCCAACCGTTGGTGATAATCGTCGGGGAGTTTGAACGAACGGGCCACGGACCGGTCGTCGTAGAAACCTTTGAGTTTGAGCCCCATTTCCGGTGAGGCCAGAATTTGCCGGGCCAGTTGCAGCCCCAATTCGTTGACGCCCACAATCGCCACGGTGCGCGTGTTGAATCCGCGAGCGCGGAGCATCTGAAGCACGTTTCGAACGACCACGCGAACACTGATCAGGAGCAGCGGGGTGATTGTGAACCACGCCAACAAATGGTGTTGGACGATGCCGATGTTGAAGTCGAAAAGGCCAATCGTGGCGAAGAACAAACCGACGGCGCCGGTCCAGGCGGCGGCCACGCAACAGAGTTCCCGCTCCACGGTATCGCCTCGCCAAGGGCGGTATAATCCGAACACCTCAGCCACAAACAAGTATGCCGCGATTGCCACGGCGGCCGAAAGCCAGGCCCGCTCTCCCAAGTGGGCCTGATTCAGCCAGATCACGGCCAGCAGGCTGCCCCCGATGCAAAAGGGGTCAAGTAGCCGAAAGAGGCTGTCCAGCGGCGTTCCTTCCTGACGAAGATTCTTGTTTGGCAAATGCATGGAATCATCAAATGCATAAAAAAAATGTTGTGTGCAAAAACGAGTCAACGGCGCCGATGAACCTCTCCCCTATTAAAAACATAGGCCACGTCTGGAATTGGGGGTTGAAACAGCCCAGCTTTGTTCCAACCGCAAAACCGAAAAGTGCTCTTCGCCCGTGTCGTATGCTTGGGGCGGGTCCGCTTGTGCGGATTTGAACGCGGTACAATCGTCGCCAGTCGTCGAACAAGGCAACAACGCAACGGACCAGCGGTGCGAGTTTTATGGAAGCGAAGCAGGTTTTTCAGGAACTGTTGCCCCAAGTCGGTGTTCAATACCAAGGACGCCAGCCCCACCAAGGACGCCAGCCCCGTTGTGCGAGGAAGAGCGTGCCAGAGGACAACTGGCCCCCGAGAATGGATTGACCTAAACTTAGGGGAGCATCAAACGCCCTCGTTCCCAGGCGGGTTTGTGGAGAGCGGGCGTGTGTTGCTTGATCATGGGCGGAAAAATAAAAGGTCGTGAAGCCATAGGAGCCCGACTTGTCGGTAACGGAACCTTCCCCTGAAATCAATTATGAGTCGACCGACCCTGACGTTCGACTGATGCTGCAAGTGCGCGACGACCACGCCGCCGCGTTCGAGGAACTCGTTCTGCGCTACCAAAGCCGTTTGATTACCGTGCTCGAACACATGGTGGGTCGCCGCCGCAACGCCGAAGACCTCGCACAAGAGGTCTTTTTGAGAGTTTATCGAGCCCGAAAAACATATACGCCGGGCGCCAAGTTTTCCACGTGGCTGTTTACCATCGCCAATAATGTTGCTCGAAACGCTTTGCGCTCCAATGCGCGAAGAAGGGAGGTGCAGGTGCGCGCCTCTGAGAGCGGCTCGTTTTCGGCGTCGTCGTTAGAGCAGATGGCGCTGGAAGCCAGCGGGGCCATGCCCACGCGCCAACTCGACAACGCCGAGATGGCCGAAGTTGTGCGACTGGCTATCGAAACATTAAACGAACGACAACGCATGGCGATGTTGCTCTCGAAATTTGAGGGAATGAGTTACGCCGATATTGCCGAATCCATGGAGCTAACCACCCAAGCCGTGAAATCGTTGTTGTCGCGTGCGCGGGAGAACCTGAGAACCGTGCTTGATCCTTATGTGCAAGACGGCGCCAAACCGGCGGCGGGCTAAAACGCCCCCACCGTGGACGCCAACCGCGCGAACGACTAACGGTCGCGCCGAGCGCCTGAAACGTTTTTATTACTGATTGACCGTCCAATGAACGACGAAACAAACACCGTCGCGGCGAATAATCCGGAATCGGAGGAGCTGGTCGCCTACCTCGATGGCGAACTAGATACCGACTCCTGCGCGCGCATTGAACGTAAATTGGGCCAAGACGCTAACTACCGCCGCAGTCTTCAGTCGTTGCAAGAAGCTTGGGAGTTGCTCGACCACTTGCCTTCTCCGGCGGTGAGTGAGTCGTTTGTGCAAACGACGGTGCAAATGGTGGCCGTTTCGGCCGCCGCCGACAACCAAGATTCCAACGCTCGCGCAGCGAAGCGGCAAACCAAGTGGTTCGCGATTTGCAGCATCGCGATTCTCACTGCGGCGGTGGGAGGTTTCGGCGGCGCCTCCCTGTTTTTCAACCGCGCCGACAACGCCTTGCTGCACGATCTGCCGATCATCGACAACCTCGACGTTTATCGCCATGCGGAGAGCCTCGCATTTCTACAGCAACTCCATGAATCGGGACTGTTCCAGCAGGAAGCAGAAAACGCCGCCCCCGAGTCTGGAAACGCTGGACAGGAGTCGTTGGCGCAGCGCAGGGCCGGAATCGATGCGATGTCGCGCGCCGAACAAGACGCCGTTCGCCGCCGATGGGAGAAGTTCGTCGGCCTTGATGACAAAGAACAACAACGCATCGAAACATTGCACAAGCAACTCAACAACGATCCTCGATCCTCGGAACTCCTGAAGCTGGCGAAGTGCTATAGCGATTGGGTCAAAACGCTCGATTCCCGCCAACGCGCCGAACTGCTTAGTTTGTCGGCCGAGGAAAAAATCGTCCGAATTGAAGAACTGCGCCAAGAACAGCAAAAACTTCACTTCAGCGAAATTGTCAGTCGAGAGCTCTCCGATCACGACCTCAAAGCCATATTTCATTGGCTCGATGGATTTTTTACGCGTCATGAAGAAGCATGGCTCGCCGAACTCCCCCGAGACGTCCGCACGCGCCTCGAACGCACACACGATGCAAGGCATAAGCGGCATGCACTCGCACGCGCCATGATGATGCACACGAAGCACTTTCCCCGACCCAACGCGGGCGAGGAAGAGGAGCTGCTGGCAATGCTCTCGGCCGAAGCTCGCAAATCGTTTCGGCAGGCGCAGCAAGTCCAGGGGCAAGGTAAGCTGATCGAGGAATGGATTCGAGTCGCCGTTTTTACACGCGTGATGGGATCTCCGAGCGAAGACGAACTCAAGGAATTCCTCACCAAACGGCTCGATCCTCGCACCAGAAATCAACTGGAGGAGCTGCCTCCCGATGAAATGCGAGCCAAGCTAAGACGCTTGTATTACGGATACAAATTTCGCAGTTGGCCCGGCTCCCATGGCGTTCGCCCGCCGCGCGGCAGGTCTGGTTTTCGATATGGCTCAGGGCCTCCTGCCGGAGCGGAGCATCGGCGGCCGCCGTTCGCACCCGGCAGAGGTTTTCGTATTCGCGGCGAAGAGAACGCCGCACAGCCGGATTCGAGAGAAGACAAAGCCGAACAGCCGAACAACGGTCGGCCCCGTTCACGTTCCGAAGAACCCAAAAAATAATGCACGATCCTCTCGAAAAAACGGTTGGCTGGCGCATGGAAATCATGCTCATCGAAGACAGCCTCCCCCAAGCCCGATTAACGATGGGCGCGCTGCGTTCGAGCCCCGTGAAGCATCGGCTGACCTTGTTTCGCGACGGGCTGGAGGCGGTGGAGTTTTTGAATCATAAAAACAAATTCGCCCAGTCGCCGCGGCCCGATTTGATTCTGCTGGACCTGCGCCTTCCCAAATTAGATGGGATCGAAGTGCTGGCCGAAATTCGCCGCAACGAAAGCCTGGAGCAGGTGCCAGTGGTGGTGATGTCGGCGTCCGACGACGAACAAGATCGTCGTCAATGCGAAGCCTATAACGTGCAAAGCTTCATCACCAAACCCGTGAACCTGGAAAAGTTCCTGGCGTTGGTCGTCGAGTTGCGGCGCTTCTGGCGGGCCGACGTCATTCTCCCGCGTTAGGACGCGTCCGTAAATAACTTAGCACCGCTCGATAAATAACGGTCGCATTTGCGTAGCCATCGTCGCCAGACGGTGGGTGAGCGGTGAACCATCCCACGCTCTGGCGAGCATGGCTACGACACTAATTTTCCGCTCGATGCTTAGCGAATTAAAAGCCCGGCATTTTCAAAATGCCGGGCTTTTTCGAGCTACAACCGGGTACTTATTTCGGGACCAGCCCCTAGTGCTTTGTCACAGCTTAATTTCAGGATCAGCCGCAGGGCGCTAGCCCACGGTTCTGAGCAGGAAAACCGTGGGCTAGCGCCCTGCGGCTGATATCTAATTCTTAGCTGTGACAAAGCACTAGCCGATGATATCGTGAACCACGTTCCCATGGATGTTGGTCAGGCGGAAGTCGCGGCCGCCATAGCGGAACACAAGTTTGGTGTGGTCGAGGCCCAACAGGTGCAACATGGTGGCGTGGAGGTCGTGAAGATGCACCTCGCCTTCGACGGTTTTGTAGCCGAATTCGTCGGTCAAGCCGTGTGTTAAACCGGCGCGGCAACCGCCGCCGGCCAGCCAAGCGGTGTAGCCGGTGGCGTTGTGGTCGCGACCGAGGGTTTCCTTGCCTTCCAGAACTTGCGTTTCGGGTTCGCGGCCGAATTCGCCGCTCCAGAGGACGAGCGTATCTTCCAAGAGGCCGCGTCGTTTGAGGTCGGCCAACAGGGCGGCAATCGGTTTATCGATTTGCTGGGCTTTGTCCTTGAATTTGTCGAGACCGCTGTGATGATCCCAGCCGCTGGAGCTGACTTCAACAAACCGCACGCCCGACTCCGTCAGACGGCGGGCCAACAAACACTGCCGGCCAAAATCGTCGGCCGGTCCGCCATCGATGCCGTACATGGCCAAGGTGTCTTTCGATTCGCGGCTGATATCCATCACTTCGGGAACGGTGTCTTGCATCTGTTCGCTCAAGGTGAGTGAGTCGATCACGCCTTGCACGTCGGGAGTTTGACCAAGAAGTCGTTGGTTCATTTTCTGCGCCAACTCCAGCGAACTCAGGGCGGAGGAAGAGGAAAGGCCGTGGCTGGCGCTGAGGTTTCGGATCGAGGCGTTCTTCACCGGTTGGCCGTCCCAACCAAGGCGGGTGGCTTGGAACGTGCTTGGCAGGAATGCGCTGCCGTAGTTCGCCGGTCCGCCGAAGGTGCGCGTCGGTTTGATGGTGAAAAATCCGGGCAGGTTCTGGTTTTCGGTTCCCAGGCCATACAGCACCCAGGCCCCGAACGAAGGCCGCACGAATTGGAATTCGCCGGTGTGCAGCATCGGAATCGCGATCGGATGCGCGCGGCTGGGCGCTGTCATGCCGTTGAGCATGCAGAGGCTGTCGGCTTGCTGGGCTAGGTGCGGGAAGGCTTCCGAGATCCACATTCCGCTCTCGCCGTATTGGGCGAATTCGTAGAGCGGGGCCAGAAGCGTTCCTTTTTTCACGCCCTTCCTGCCGCCGTTGGCCTTCAATTCCGGTTTGTGATCGAACGATTCGAACTGCGAAGGTCCGCCGTTGATGAACAGAAAGATGACGCGTTTCGCCTTGGGGGCGAAGTGTGGTTTCTTTGGCGAGAGCAACCCGGCGGCGCTCGAGCGGGGCGCCAAGCCGGTGAGCGTCAAACCTCCTAGACCGCCGGCGGTTGCCTGGAGCCATTGACGTCGAGAGAGTGGCGTTTTATGAGACGGCGTTTTATGAACGGGCGGCGTCTGTGGTGCGTTGTTGGCCATGGGAGAAAAACTCCTTGATGTTCCTTGTGACGGTACTGCGTCTAGCATTCTTCCAATCACGAAACGATCAGTTGATATCCACCAAAAAACGAAATTCGGCGGTTACGAACAAGGTTTGAAACCAAGCGGCCCAAGCGGTGGCGTCGCGGGTTTTGTCGTCTTCAGGAAGAGACTTCCGAACCTGCTCCACCAGTTGCAAGGCGCCGGCGCGTTCGGCGTCGGTGGGAGCGCGGGCCAAGGCCCATTGCATCGACAAATCGACGCGGGCGGCGTCATCGGTCGCTTGCGGAGAGGCCAACAGTCGCTGGGCGGCGTGCTGGGCCTGCTCGGCAATGAATTTCGAGTTGCGCATGTAGAGCGCCTGCGAGGGAACATTCGTCACCGCGCGGCGTCCGCTCACCAAACTGGGTGAGGGGAAATCGAATAGATCGAACAGTTCGGGTACATAATCTCGCACTACCGGCAGGTACACACTGCGATAGTTGCTCGGCGGTTGGAGCTTCTCCAGCGAAATGCCTCGAACGAGTTTGTCGCCCAACGGCGTGACGCTCGAACTGGCGGGACGTTCCAAGTCGAGTTGCCCGCTGACCGCCAGCACGGCGTCGCGAATGGTTTCGGCTTCCAGCCGACGCGGCGCGGCCCGCCAAAGCAAACGATTGTTTGGATCGATCTGCATGTTCCTTGCGTCGGGCGTGCAACTCAGTTGGTAGGTTCGGCTGAGCATGATCTCGCGTATCGTTCGCTTGACCGACCAACCTTCATGCATGAAACGCAAGGCCAGGGCGTCGAGCAATTTCGGATGACTGGGCCGTTTGCCGATCATGCCGAAATTGTCGACCGTCGAGACCAACCCCCGGCCGAACAAATGATGCCAAATGCGGTTCACCATCACGCGCGCCGTGAGCGGATTGTCTGGGCTGGTGATCCACTGCGCGAGTTCCAAACGGCCGCTGTGGTCTGCGGGAATCTGGGGCGAATTCTCGATTTCTACGGCCGATAAAAAACCTCGCGGTGAGAGCGGACCCTTGTCTCGGTAATTGCCGCGAACCGCGATGTTCGTATCGGCCGGTTTCGCTCGGTCACGGACGCTCATCGCATACTGAGGCCGCGCCGGCGCGTTCTTTTTCAGTTCGGCCACTTGGGCTTCAAGGGCCTTCGCGGCCGCTTGTAACGCCGTCACTTGCGCCGCGGCCTTATTCAAACTTGCAATTGCTTCGTCCAACGCTTGTTGGGTCGCCGGTTCGGCAAGGTTCTCCGCCGCGGCGGCGTCTGTTTGCGAGGCGGCATCGGTTTGGGCAGTTGCTTCCGCCAGTGCGACAGCCGCCCTAGCGAGACGTTTTTCCACTTCGGCTTTTTTGGCGCCGGCCAGTTTTTCACCCTCGGCGGCTTTTTTTAGTTCCTCTTTTTTGGCGACCCATGTCTTTTCGGTCTCTTGCAATTTCTTGGCGTGGCTTTCCGCCGCGGCGTGCATGGCTTGCGCGTTGGGTCCGATCGGCAGCAGGTCGGTGGGGTTGTTGCTGTACTTTTGCTTGATCGTGCCATAGAGCGGTTCGGTGCTCAAAAAGATTCCGGCCAAGGCGTAATAGTCGGCCGTTGGAATGGGATCGAATTTGTGGTCGTGGCAGCGGGCGCAAGAGACGGTCATCGCCAACATCGCACGGGTGACGGTGTTGATCTGGTCGTCGACGACGTCCATCTGAAATTCCAAGCCGCCGGAGTTATGCCGTTTGGGGCCAAAGGCCAACATACTGGGCGCAATACGCCGTGCTTCAAGAGCGGCGGGCGTTTCATTCTCGGCGGCGGGCAGCAGGTCGCCCGCGATTTGCTCACGCAGGAAAACATCGTACGGCTTGTCTTGATTCAACGCGTCGACCACGTAATTACGATACGGCCAAGCATGAGGATAGGAGAAATTGAACTCCATCCCGCTCGATTCCGCAAAACGAACGACGTCCAACCAGTGGCGTCCCCAACGCTCGCCAAACTGTGGAGAATCGAGCAACCGATCAATGAGCTTGGCCAGTGCGTTCGGCGATTGATCGGCCACGAACGCCGCGACATCCTGCGGCGAAGGCGGCAGTCCAACCAGATCAAAATAAACACGGCGGACCAACGTTCGGCGGTTCGCATCGGCCACCGGTTTCATGCCATGCGTTTCGATGGCCGAAAGGATGAAGCGGTCGATCATCGCATCGCGGGGCCAGTCCTGGAGTTGCACCTGCGGAGGCGCCACCGGCAGCAGAGGCACGAACGCCCAGTGCCGCTTGCCCGCTTCCATGCGTTGCTCTTTCATGGTGGGGCCAACTTGGGCGCGGGAGTCGGGAGCGCCGAGACGAATCCACTCCACGAACATCGCGATTTCCTCGTCGCTGAGCTTCTCCTCCGGCGGCATGGCCGATACATCTTCCTCGTGGCGAAGCATGCGAATCAGCGAACTTTTATCGACCTGATGCGGCGTGAGCATCGGCCCGTTATCGCCGCCGCGCGCCATGCCAGAGGGCGAGTCTAACTCCAAGCCGCCCTCAATGCTCTTCCCATTCTTGGAGTGGCACTCGTAACAATACTTGACCAGCGCGGGCTGAATTTGCTTATCAAAAAGCTCCTTGCCCTTGGCGCTGGCTGGTTGCGGCGGCTCGGCCCCCAGAGCAGAGATTCCAGCAAGAGGGAGGCCAGAAAGAAGGAGGGAAACTACGGAGGCGAAGGAAATAAACGGGCGGCTCATGGTCGTCGCCTTTTAGGCATGCCGTGGGGAGGGAAACGGCTTGGCCGCCAACATGCAAGCAAACCAACCGTGGGGAGGGATTTCAATTTTTCTCCGGAGCAAACGCATTCGCCGGCCGATAGCCCGCCAATGCGAAAACCCCA
This sequence comes from Planctomycetota bacterium, assembly GCA_024276655.1. Taxonomy (GTDB): domain Bacteria; phylum Planctomycetota; class Planctomycetia; order Pirellulales; family Pirellulaceae; genus SZUA-33. The sequence continues at coordinate 25,404 of JAJRWU010000107.1, read as the reverse complement.
AGCATAATCGGCATATCCCGATGCCGATATCCATATTATCGCCTTATGGCCCGTTTGGCAAGACCACGAAACGAAACAATCGAAATATCGAAATGAAGCCGAAGCAGTTTGCCACAGTTAGCACCGCTCGATAAATAACGGTCGCATTTGTGTAGCCATGCTCGCCAGACGGTGGGTGAGCGGTGAACCATCCCACGCTCTGGCGAGCATGGCTACGACACTAATTTTCCGCTCGATGCCTAGGGTTTGCGATTGGGCGACGGCTTTTGTGGCGTTATTCCTTGTTAGGCGAGCGGAAGATGGAAATTTACCTAATACAAGCACGAAGCGCAAGCGAGTGAATCAGCGAACGGTCATTCCTGCGTAGGTCGGAACCCAAAAAAAATCACGGACTCCCGCTGCACGTGAGTAAGTTATTTTCCGCCGCTCGCCTTAAAGAACGGAAAAAGCTTTTTTAGTTCGGCCGGCGACGGACGACGGCCGTATTCGCAAAGTTCAAAGGCTTCGGCGAATTGAACCGCCTTGCCTCGCTCGGCGCCGTAGCGTCGAATTAACGCTTCGCGGTATTTGTTGGCTTCGCCGCCCTGCCGCCGCACCCACTGTTTTCGCAGTTGTTCACGCCACAATTTGGGGTCGCGTGGAATGCGGTCCAGCCGCGCTTGGCTGCCGCCGGCGCCGCCTTCGGCGTTTTGCGAAACTAGCTCCAGCACGGCGTCGATCTTCTGTTCAAACACGGCATCGATCGAAACGGCAATGTCGGCCTCGAACGGATACGGCTTCTGGAACCGATCGCTCGAATACATAAAGACCGGGTTGTCTTTCAAGTGCGGCGTGTCGGGGCAGAAAAACGGCACGGTCACCATGAAGGCGGCGTCTTGCACGAGCACGCCCACGTAGCGGTGGTCGGGGTGGTAATCCCAGGGACGATGCGAAATTACGAGGTCGGCCTTCCAACGGCGAATAACGCGGGTGATCGTTTTTCGATTCTCCAGCGTCGGCAATAGTTCGCCATCGTGAATGTCGAGCACTTCCGAGGTGACGCCCAGTTTTTCGGCCACGCGCCGAGACTCCTCCGTGCGCCGCTTCGCCAATGCGCCGCCCGACATTTTCCAATGCCCGATATCGCCGTTGGTGACCGAAACCAACTTCACATGGTGCCCCAAGTTGGCCCACATGGCCGCCACGCCGCCCGCTTTATATTCGGCGTCGTCAGGGTGGGCGCCAAAAACAACAATGCGAAGTTTGCCGTCGTCTTCAACCGGTGTGGCGTCTTCCGCCTGAACCGCTCGCGAAGTGGCGCAGAAAATCAGCAACGCTAAGAAAAAGAAAAGGCGAAGTCGGGATGCCATGGCGTGGATTCCTCTTGGGGTGTTGCCGTGTTTTTTTGAATATCTAAATGAAATAAAGCCTAATAATCTTGTCCATCAACACTGCGAATGACCGAACGCTGCCAGGCTTCCAACCCTTTTTTCATTGCCTCGACGCGTTTCGGCATTTGACCGGCGATGTTGTTCGCTTCGGCGGGGTCGGTGTGAAGATCATAAAGTTCGTACGTCACTTTGCCGGTTTTCGCTTGGCGGCGGCGGTGGAGTTTGAAATCGCCGTCGATCCAGGCGGCTTGGCCGACCAGCCCTTGCTGGGCGAACACTTGCAGTTGCCCGACGGCGCGGCTTTCCCGGTTGGCGGCGTCGTTCATCAATGGCAAGTCGTCTTTTCCGGCTGCTTGCGATTCAGCCAATATTTCCAAAAGAGCGTGGCTTCTCACGCCTTGACCGCGACTGAAATTGGCCCAAAAACCCATCGGCTTGGGCCGCTGTTTCATCTTACCTGCGAGCAACGGCGCCAAACTAACGCCATCGAGCGGTTGCGGTTGCCCGTCGACGCGAACGCCGACGATATCCAACAGCGTGGGATAAATATCAACCGTGTTGCAAGGGATCGATGTCGTGCGCGGCTTTGAAATTTTGGCGGGCCACTCAATGATGGCGGGCACGCGAATGCCGCCTTCGTATAACGTGTTTTTGCGATCGCGCAAGCCGCCCGACGAACCAGGACGATTCCTCCGCGCCGGCCCTTGCGGCCCGTTATCGCTGGTGTACCAGAAGAGCGTATCGTCAGCGATTTTGAGCCGCCGCAATTCCTCACGCAGCATGCCGACGCTACGGTCGAGCGCCGTGATTTCGCCATAATAATTTTGCACGGCCAACGGTTGGTCGGCGTAAAGCTGCCGATCTTTTTCCAACGCCGCATGAGGATTGTGCGGCGAACCAAACCAGACCACCGCCAAAAACGGCTGCTTCTTTTTCGCGCACGATTGGATGAATTTGATCGCCGCCGCCGCCGTCACTTCCGAACCTTCGCCCTGCGTTTGAACGACGCGGCCGTTTTCGCTCATCAGAGGATTCAAGTCATAAAAATTGGGGCTGGAAAACCAAGTGTCGAAACCGGAGGCGCCGGGGCTGACATCGCTCCGGGCGTTCACTGAACCCAGGTGCCATTTGCCGAAATGACCGGTGGCGTAACCGGCTGTTTTCAGGGCTTCGGCGATGGTCACCTCTTCGGGTCGGAGTGAATGGCCCCATTCAAAACAGGCGAACCGGTTGGGATGCCTGCCCGTGAGCACGCTGCCGCGCGTCGGCGAACAGACCGGCGCCGCAGCGTAGAAGCGATCGAAACGCAACGACGAAGCCGCCATGGCATCCAAGACCGGAGTTTTCGCGATCGATTTATTGTAATAACCGACGTCGCCCCAGCCTTGGTCGTCGGCCATGCAGAGAATAATATTCGGCGCCGCAGCGGCCGCTCGCAACATAAAAACACAAAACAACAAAACCGCCAACGCTGTTGGAATAGTCGGGCGGATGCTCAGTCGTGGCGGGGGCGTCATGGGGAATTCCGAAGGTTGCTGGCGAGAACATGAAAGCAAGCCGCTGCTGTGAACGGCTCTTCATTCCGACCATACATTGTAACCAACGAATGACCGCGCAGCACTATCGTTCCACGGATCCAAAGATTTGCTTATCCTTGTAGGATATGAAATAAAAAACGCCTTCGGCCTAGCCGGCATCTGAAAAACACGGAATAGATCTGAGACAGGCGCTAACGCGCGGGGTCGGCTCTCGTAGTAGATGTCGCCTTAGGACCGTTCGCGAAATTAGTGACGTACGATGGCCTTCCAAGGCCGTCGATTTGCTGGTTTCGACGGCCTTGGAAGGCCATCGCACAAGTAAAATCGGACAATTATTTATTTCGCGAGTGGTGCTTAGTTTTTCACCGATGCGCGTGGCGGGCCGGACTTCCGTCCATCGAACTGCCGATCGTCGATCATGATGGCGCCAGTAACGCCTGCGTTGCTGTTGACGCCCACGCCAAACATGAGTTGCGGTTTTTTGGGGCGGCGTATTTCCCATTCGCGGCCCGCGAAAAAACCCGTCACGACCAACATCACCCAAAAAAGAGTCGAGAGACGAAATTGAAGCCAACGTCGGGGCGACGAAACTGAATTCGTAGGTCGAGACGCCGGCATGTTCGAAGGTCGCTTTTTCAAGGTCCTTGTCGATTCGTTTTCAAACGCAGCTCTACGATCTTAACCGATTGCTTCTTCGAGAACTTCTTCCGACACATAAATCGGTAAATGAGGCTCACAGGTTACAGCCACGGCGATGGCGTCGGACGGCCGCGCGTCGATCTCGATCAATTCGCCTTCATAACGCAGCCGCAGCCGCGCGTAATACGTGTGGTCGCGGATATCGTTGATCACCACGCTGTCGAACTCCGCGCCAAGTTGTTCGGCCAAGCCCACCAGCAAGTCGTGCGTGAGCGGACGCGGCGACTGATACGATTTCACGCGCCGGTCGATGCTGGTCGCTTCGTAGATGCCGATCAAAATGGGAAACTGCCGGTCGCCATCGACTTCTTTCAAATAAATGATCTGCTGCTCATTGATTTCGCTGATAATGATTCGCGACAACTGCATCTGAACGGGCATTGCCAGACACCTTCTCAAGAAATGAAAACGCAACAAAGTGAAAAAAGACTATTCCCGCCTTTGGTTGCAACCGGGCGGCAACACGCATTATACGATGCCCGACATTCGCTGCACTAGGCCGCCGGGCGCTAAATGGGGAGAGAGCGGATGTATTTTTTCGAGATCTTCGCTTTTCCAGCCGCGTGTTGAAGTTGGGCGCACGCCCCAGCATGTTTTTCTAGTCTTAGGTGATCGGCGGAAAATAACTTACTCGCACGCAGGCAGGAGTCTGGCGTTTTTTTTGGGTTCCCGCCTACGCGGGAAGAACCGTTTGCCGATTCACTCGCTTGCGCTTCGTGCTTGTATTAGGTAAATTTTCGTCTGCCGCACGCCTGCCGCCCTTCACGGCGCGCGCCCCACTAATCGCTGGTTCGCGTTTCCGCTATATTGGTGGTTTTCTTCCCGCGATTGCCATGAATGCGCCGAACGGATTACAAGTTGTTCGTTCATGTGTCGAAGCCCACACGGCGGTGCGTTCGGCGCAGCGGCAAGGCCTGCGCGTGGGGCTGGTTCCCACGATGGGCGCGTTGCATGAAGGGCACTTGAGTTTGGTGCGGCGCAGTCGGTCAGACTGTGGCTTCACAGCCGTATCGATTTTTGTCAATCCCACGCAGTTCGCCCCGCATGAAGATCTGGCCGCGTACCCGCGCACGCTGGAGCAAGACCTGGCGAAGCTGCGGCGGCTTGGCGTCGATTTGGTTTTCGCGCCCGCCAGCGGCGAGATGTACCCACCCGGAAGCACCACTTTTGTAGACCCGCCGCAGGTCGCCGCGACGCTAGAGGGCGAACGGCGGCCGGAGCATTTTCGCGGCGTGGCCACGATTGTGTTGAAGCTGTTTCAAGTGCTGCCTGCGGATATCGCCTACTTTGGCCACAAGGATTACCAGCAAACGCTGGTCATTCGGCACATGGTGCAAGACCTGCTGGCGCCGATCGAAATTGAGGTCTGTCCGACCGTGCGCGAGGCCGATGGCTTGGCGCTGAGTTCGCGAAACGTTTATCTTTCCGCCGCGGAACGCCAGCGGGCGTTGGCGATTTCGCGAAGTTTACGACACGCCCAGCAAAGTTTCATCGCGGGAATGCGCAGCGCCGCGGAACTCAAACACCAGATGCGTTCGATTCTGGAAGCGGCGGGCCTGCCAGAGATCGATTATTTGGCCGTCGTCGACGCACACACGTTGCAGGAAGTGGCTCAAGCACAAGAGGGCGTCGTGGTGCTGATTGCGGCGCGCGTCGGCGCCACACGATTGATCGACAACACCGTCCTGCGGCAGCAGCCCTAACGCCCTTGGGATTCGCGTTTCAGCTCGCCTCTGAGAACGTGTTTTGAAACCCGACCCACCAGTGCGATGGCCATGCAAGGGCATCGTTCTTTCGTTGCAATGCACGTTCTGGGAGAAAAAACCAGAGGCGGCGCTTCTCTTTCTTCTCGGCCGTCGACACGTTACGCTCATAGGGAGGCTTTCGTCACATTTATCGAGAGGACCTGAGGGATCAAGACCATGAAACGCACCACCCATTTTCTGTTGCCGCCCTTTCTTTTGGCGCCCTTTCTGTTGGCAATCGTCGCTTTATTCGCGTTGGCGGCGCCCTCCCGGGCGGACGATGCTCCCGATACCGCGGCCGACGCGCAACAAACGCGTTTTGAAGCTTTTGAGAAGCTGCTCACCGGCTCCAAATTCACCGGCAACTTTACGATTCTCGGCCGAGACGCCGCTTCCCCGCCGGCGGAAACGTACGACATCGTCAGCGTCAAGAAACTCAACCAAGGCGACTACTGGCTTTTCAAGGCCCGCATTCGCTATGGCGGCAAGGATGTCACGCTGCCGATGCCCTTGGAAGTAAAATGGGCCGGCGACACCCCGGTGATCTCCTTAACCAACCTCGATCTTCCAGGGCTGGGCACATTCAGCGCACGCGTCGTGATCTATAACGGAAAATACGCCGGCACCTGGACCCACGGCAAAGTTGGCGGGCACCTGTTCGGCGTTGTTGCGAAAGATACCCCCGCCGCCAAGACCGACGACAAGTGAACGCCATTAGGGTTGCCGTTTCAACGCCTGAACGGTCTGCTCGTTCGCTGCAAAACCGGCGGAGCGCAGGCCGTCCAGATACTGTTGCGGATGGTTCATATTGAGCAACGACAAAAGCTCGGGGTCGACGCGTCGCAGCTCCTCCACCGGCGCCCGGTGTGTGCGCACGGCGTCGAATAAAAAAGCGGGGCGGAGTTGGTCGGCCGCCAAAAGTTTGTTCACTTCGGGCAATACCGCCACGCGATAAACCGCCGCCAGCGGATGGTGAAATTTATGTTCGCGCGGCACGGCGATGTCATAGCCCTCGAGCCGGCGAATCATCTCTTGCACAAACGCCGGCGAAAGAAACGGCGCGTCGCAACTTGTAGCGTAGGCGGCATCGGCGCGACCCTCCAACGCCGTTAGCCCAGCCGCCAAGCCTTCCAACGGTCCTCGCTCGGGCCGTTGATCGCAAACGAACAGCACATCGGCGGGCAGCGCGGGCAACTCCTGCTCCGCGGCCGACACCACCACCACCGGACGCACCACGTCGTGCAGCAGACGAACCACGCGCGCCAGCAGCGTTTCCTCGCCGAACGGCAAATGCGCTTTCGAGGCGCCCATGCGCCGGCTTTGCCCGCCGCAAAGAATAATGCCCCCGCACCGCCCATTCCCTCCGCGATGAATAACGTTCTCGCCCGCAGCGTGGCCACGGTTGGAAAGGTCGGCGGCGGATGGGAGGTCGTCAGGCATGGGCTGGTCTGGGAGCAAAAACGAAAAGGGCGGGATTTGCGAGAAATCGGCAAGGAGCGAAACAGTGGTTACATCATGGCGTCAAACGGCCAGGGAATTCAAGCCCGGCTTGGCGCGGCGGCGGGTCTTTTGGGCGAGCGGAAACGGAACGCCCTCTTTGGGTTGTTCGGCGGTTCCCCGCGGTTTAGAGTGAAGGATTGCCGCAATGGGTATCGTTGTCGGAGAGTGGGAGCATGACACGCAATGTGTTGTTGATCGGGTTCACTGGGCGAGAAGGGGAGCGTTTCGTTGATTGTTCGCCTGCGCTATGCAGACGGTCAAACAGAAGACCACTCGCTGAGGAACGGCATTCAATTTGCTGACTACATCCGCCGCGTCGACGTTCCCAAATCGGAATTCGCCTTCGACTTGCGCGGCAAGCAGCCCCGCTTTTTGTCGATCCAACCGAAACGCAGCGCTGTTATTGAATCGCTGCATCTGATCAAGGGGCCTGATAACACCTCGCCGATCATCATCGCGATTACCCTCTAAACAAGTCCTTGACGTTTCACAAAAAAAATGAAAGTCCCCCGGTTATGAATAGGGAGCGATTACTGGAGCGTTTTCTGCGTTATGTTCGCATCGACACCACGGCCGTGGAAGATGCGGGCGTGTACCCAAGTTCTCCAGGGCAGTTGGTATTGGGGCGGCTGCTCGTGGACGAGTTGCAGGCCATGGGAATTCAAGACGCCTCGCAAGACGAGCACGGCATTGTGCTGGCCACGCTCCCGGCAAATGGTGAAGCCGGCGACGCGCCCACCGTGGCTTTCAACGCGCATCTCGACACCAGTCCTGAAACGACCGGCAAGAACGTTCAGCCGCAGGTGATTCGCAATTACCCAGGGGGCGATATCGTGCTGCCGGGTAACGCGGAGCAAGTGATTCGCATTTCGGAAAACCCGGAGTTGGCGGATCTTGTCGGCGCCACCATCGTCACGACCGACGGAACCACGCTGCTCGGCGGCGACGACAAAGCCGGTTTGGCCGTGATCATGGAGCTAACGCAACACTTGCTGGAACACCCCGAAATTTCTCATGGCCGAGTGCGGCTGCTGTTCACCTGCGACGAGGAAATCGGCCACGGCGTTGATCATGTCGACTTGGAAAAACTCGCCGCCCAGGTTTGCTACACGCTCGACGGTTCGGGCGCCGGCGTGATTGACATAGAAACCTTCTCGGCCGATTTGGCGGTCGTGACGCTGCGGGGCGTAAACATCCATCCCGCCATTGCTCATGGTCGGATGGTCAACGCGCTCCGAGCGGCGGGCGAGTTTCTGGCCGCGCTGCCCCGGGAGCAGGCGCCCGAAACAACCTCGGGGCGGCAAGGGTTTTTGCACCCTTACGCCGTGGAGGGCGGCGTCGAACAGGCCAGCATTCGCATCATATTGCGCGACTTCAATACCGCCGCCTTGGCCGAGCAAGCGAAACTCCTCACGACCTTGGCCGCCCAAGTGGAAAAGAGTTTTCCAGGACTGCGCGTCGACGTCGAGGTGACAAAGCAGTATCGCAATCTGGCGGAAGGTTTGCGCCGCGAACCGAGAGCGGTTGGTTTGGCGGAGCAAGCCCACCAACGGCTGGGAACCGTCGCACAATTCACCTCGATTCGCGGCGGCACCGATGGCTCGCAACTCACCGAACGCGGCCTGCCCACGCCCAACTTGGCGGTGGGCCAACATTGTTTTCATTCGCCGCGCGAATGGGTCTGCCTGGAAGAGATGCGGCAAGCCGGGCAAATGCTCGTCGAATTGGTTCAGCTTTGGGCGGCGGCTAAACGCTGAACATGAGCTGCAATCCGAAGGCGACGCAAATGCGAGCGACCATGAACAAGCCGCCGATGAGAAACGCGCGTTTGATTTCCATGCCGAAAAGTGCGGAAAGCGCAACACCCAGCGCTCCAGCGGCGACTGCGGCGCCGAGGAAAAGCCCCAAAATCCCGATTACCGTCGAAAAAACGAGCACCAAAACGGCGCATCAATTTACATGCCATCAGGCCAACGCCTCGTCCGGTGGCTTCTTCGCGTCCTTTGGCGCCGTAATGTTCGACCGGTTTCCCCGTGACGCAAGCCGGATTAAAACCGTGATACTTTTCCCATTGATTGCGCATCCAAGCCATTTCGGAAGATCCGGCGCCCATGTCGGGAGCGGGAATGTCGGTGTCGGGGCCAATCACATCGTGTATTTGATCGATGAATTTCCGGGGCGCTCGCCGCAGTTCCGTTCGAGAAAATTTGCCTGGGTCGATGCGAATGCCGCCCTTGGCGCCGACGTACGGCAAATTGGCCAGAGCTGTTTTCCAGGTCATTAGGGAGGCCAACCCTCGCACTTCATCAAGATCCACCTGAGGATGGTAACGCATGCCGCCTTTCATGGGGCCTCTCGCAGCGTTGTGTTGCACCCGGTAGCCGAGAAACGATGCAATGCGACCATCGTCTAACGTGATGATGATTCGAACTTGCACCTCTCGATTCGGAGTGGTGAGAATCGCCCGCCAACTCGGCTCCATGTCGATCAAATCCGCCGCTCGGTCAAAAAAAACCTGCGTTGCTTGGACGGTTTTCATCTCGCATGTTCGCAAATTCCGTGTGCGCTATAGCACCCACCCCGCGTCTGGGAGGAATCGTACCCGCTTGGAGGCGGAGCATGCAAGCGAAGAAAGGAGTGCCGGATGAGATTCCAATCTCTTCGCCTCACGGTAGTCGTTAGGGCCGGCGATGGCTATATTCAAATTTCACTTCCGCCGGATGGTTCGTCTGGTGTTCCGAGGGTTTTAACATCGAGACAGGAGCCGGGGAGATGAATCGGCAGGGAACGCTACCATCGAGACACGATCAAAATGAAGAATACGAAAAAGCGGAAATCCGCAAGTATTTTAATCACCGGGAAAATGGCGTGTGTGTGGAAGTTGGCTCCAACGAGCCGATTGGCGCGCAGTCTCAGTCGTGGCATCTGGAAGATCAGCTCCATTGGCGCTGCATACTGATTGAGCCGAATCCTGAATTAGTGCTCAAAACGCGAAACAGTCGCCCCAAAGCGTGCATTCACGCGTGCGCCTGTGTTGGCCGCGATAACGCCGGGCCGATGGAGTTGCATATTCCCTTGTCGAACACGGGCGATGAAATAACGGGGCATGCGTCTTTGGAAAAAAATGCCGATGAACATAACTATAAAACCCATCGCTCCATCGAAGTGAATACCGAAACCCTCAACAGCATACTGAAAACAGAGGAAATCGAATCCGTAGACCTGCTGTCGATTGATGTCGAGGGTGCGGAGTTGGAGGTTTTGAACGGTCTTGATTTTGAAAAGCACCAACCCAAACTGGTGCTCTTGGAGGATAAGCACCTTTATTTAAGCAAGCACTTTTATTTGAAGAAAAAGGGCTACGCGCTGGTGCGCAGGCTGAATCGCAATTGTTGGTATGTGCCGCGTCGCGCACATCGGCCAACGGTGCAGCTGAAAGAAAAAATCAGATTGTTCGTACGCATGTATGTAAGCATTTGGTTCATTAAATTGAAATATGCGTTACGGCATAAAACCTTGAAGCCATTCCGCACGCTCTAAGCATCGCTCGTGAAATTACTGCAAGATTTGTGGTGTGATGGTGTAGTTCCATTTTGGAAGCAAGTCGGCGAACTGCACGATTGCTCGAATGACTTCCTTCATCACGTCGGTCGCTTTGCGGCCGGTTTCGTAGACGCGCCGAATAACGTTCACGGTTGTGCGAAGGCCCGTTCGCGTGCTCGCTTTTCGCATCAGCTCGACGACATGCTCCGGGGTGTCGAACAACATGCCCGTGCAGGCTCGGCTCAAGTGCGGAAAAAAGCGACGCTCGATCAAATGGTACTTGGAACAATAGCTCGGATAGTGAGCCGCGCGAATCGTTATGTTCGTCTGATTGGCAACCGCTTGAAGATCGTGTTTGAAAAGATATTTGCCGGCCGCGTTACTGCCGCCGCCATCGAACCAGCAGCAACATCGAACAGCAGCAACATCGAACTCGCAGCGGGATACGCTTGCTGGCCGATGCGATTCCAATACCACCGAATACTGTCGCAGGCAAACTGCGTCGTGTCGTGCGACAGGCCAAGGTTCACATGCCCACGATTGCGAACCGGATCGTAAATGCCGCGATGTTGAGAAACTGAGCATCGCGATCCTCGGAATGGCCACCCGCGATCACCTTGCTGATTTTCCTCAGCCGAAGCTTCTGCTCATGCAGCCAACGCCGGACAAGATCGTCGCTGGCGGGCGTCTGCAGCGCGGCCATGAGAATGACGGTGTCCAAAACAATGCCGAGCATGGATGTCTTTTCTCCAGAGTGAGGGGCGCGGGACCGCACATACTTTACACCCATTCAGCCAGTTATCCAAACTCAACCGTCTCTTAAATGCTGAACACCATTGCTTTTCAGAGCATGCGAGGAATCTTCGCGCTGCTCGTGTTACAATGCCACAGACTCGCACGATTCTTGCCTCCCTCCGTCTGCCGAAAACAAGGAAACCGTTTTATGCATCATGCCAATCGTCGCGACTTCTTGCAGAGAGGTCTGGCCGCCGGGGTTGTGGTTTGTGCGAGTGGGGAGTTGCGACGGTCGTCGGCAAACACTCCATCCCGCGCAAGGAAACTTTCCTTCGGCTTGGTCACTTATCTCTGGGGCCAAGATTGGAAGCTCCCCACGCTCATCGCCAATTGCGAAAAAGCGGGAGTTCTGGGCGTGGAGCTTCGCACGACACACGCACACGCCGTGGAGCGAACGCTCAACAAAAGAGAACGCGGCGCTGTCAAAAAAAGATTCGCCGATAGCCCAGTCACGCTGGTGGGCATCGGCAGCAATGAACGGTTCGACGACCCAGACCCAGCCGTTCGCAAGCGGGCCATTGAAGCCACCAAGGAATTCATTCGGCTGAGTCACGACGTCGGTGGCAGCGGCGTGAAGGTGAAGCCGAATTCCTTTCACAAGGGCGTTCCGCACGAAAAAACCATCTCGCAAATCGGAGATGCGTTGAACGAGGTGGGCGCCTATGGCGCTGGATTCGGCCAGGAAATCCGACTCGAAGTTCACGGACAATGCGCGGAACTTCCCATCATGAAAAAAATCATGGACGTCGCCGATCATGAAAATGTGGGCGTTTGTTGGAATTCAAACGCCCAAGACCTGCACGGCGCCGGGCTCGAAGCCAATTTCAATATGGTCAAAGACCGCCTCGGAGCGACGGCGCACGTCCGGCAACTCGACCGCAAGGACTATCCTTACACGAAGCTGTTCGAGTTGTTCGCGGCATGCAATTACACGGGCTGGGTCTTATTGGAAGCCGGCGGCGCTCCGCAAGATCGTGTCGCGGCGTTGGCGAGGCAACAAAATCTGTTCGATGCATTGGTCTTGCGAACGGAAAAATGACTCCGTGTTTCATTTTCGTTGATGGTTTTCCGCGAACGCCGTAAAATGTGAGCTAATGTTCATCGGCTGAGGGATCTTATTTCGGCTAAGCATCGAGCGGAAAATTAGTGTCGTAGCCATGCTCGCCAGAGCGTGGGATGGTTCACCGCTCATCCACCGTCTGGCGACGATGGCTACACAAATGCGACCGTTATTTATCGAGCGGTGCTAAGTATCTGTCCAAGAGATATTCCGGGAAATGGTGTTAGTCGAGCCGCGGAAAACAACTTGCCCGCATGCAGCGGGAGTCCGTGATTTTTTTGGGGTTCTCGCCTACGCGGGAATGACCGTTTGCTGATTCACTCGCTTGCGCTTCGTGCTTGTATTAGGTGAATTTTCATCCGCCGCTCTCCTTAGCGGCGCAAATCAAGCGTTTGACGAGGCGCCGAAACTTGGCTGGCTGTTCGCCGATTCGGCCGGCCGGATTCGTCCTGAAGGCTGTCGTCGGATACCGCGCCACGCGCGACTTTTGTTTTCGCGAGAGGGGCCTCTGGAGCGGATTCGTGCATGATCGCCCGGTCGGAAATGGCTGCGGCGAGTTCCGAGAATTTCGCTTGCGTCGCCGGTTCGATGCTCGTCAGACGCTCAGCCAGTCGCTGTACTCCGTGGGCGTTCGATTCCGCTGATTGCGAAATGCGGCCGAGGAATTTTGTCGACTGCACGAAGTTATGGTCGGCCATCTTGCCGAACAAAGGATGTAACGTTTTGGCCAACAGCCCCACGCCCGCACTTTCCAGCCGCAGGAAAACGTCGAGGTTGTTTTTGATCACCGTACGCCCCTTGCTGTCTTGTTCGTAGGCGGTTCGCAAAATCAGCACGCAGTCGCCGCGAACTTTATTCCTCAGGAGCTTGCCCTGGTAAAAACCCTTCGCATACAGCAAATGCAGGTGGTCGTCGCTATGCACCAGTTGCAAAACACACTCGGTGCCGGCGCCATCGGAACCGGTGTAGGCGTGGTCATCAATGCGGTCGAGTGCGACGTTCGTGATTCCCATCAATTTCCAGATATTGACGATCACTTCGGGGTTTCGCACCATGAATACGAATAGGTCGGGGTCGCAGCGCATGGGCTCCGCCGGCATTCGCCGGTAGATACTAGGGTTCTCCACCACTTCCCAAATTCGTTTTCGTACGGCGGCGGAAAGTTGATCGTAGGGAACCGCTCGTTTAGCTTCTGCCCGCATCGCCCGGGTTCCGCTCTTGGCGGCGTCGCGGTGGGTTTGCGCCTGTACGACTCCGCCTAGAAGAAACAACGCGATCAAAGTCAGACGCAACGCGCGAGGCGCCGCAACGTTGGCCGATGCGCCACGGGCGAAAGAAAAGAACTGCTGGAATCGCTCTTTCAAAAAAACCACCAGCATACGTTTATCCTTTGCGGCAGTAGCAGAATGGGCGGCGCCCACTTGCGGCGGCGTTTGGGTGTTTGTCGGGCGGAGTATGAACAGTTGGGCAATAGGCAAGGTTGGAAAAAACGCCGCTCCCTTGCGGAAACGGCGTTGCCCCCTGGGGTCGTGTTTTCAGTTGTCTTGCGAAAACCTTGTTTAGAACCGGGCTTCCATACCGAAGTTGGCGCCGACGGCCCAGAAATCGGTGCTGCGAAACACGAATGCTGGTTGCGTATTCGGGGCCGCCGACAGATCAAGGTTCATGTCGACGGCGTCGCCGGCGCGAGTGACGTCGCTCCAGTAGATGAATGTCGAACCGACGGTAAACTTGAGGCAGTCGTTCATGGCGTAACCCAGCGTGATGCCAACTTCGGGCACATAAGCGAATTTGTCGCGAGTGTACGTGCCAATGTTCGAGGTGCGGGCCAGCAGGCCTTCCGCTGTGGTTACCGCGGCGCCGGCGGGAATTTGCGTGACCGAAGAGCCGGAAATTCGAACCTGCTGGTTCATGTTGCCGACGCCAACCTTACCCATCAGCCGCAAGGAAAAATGCCCTTCCTGAATTTCAGTGGTGAACCCCAGAAAACCGCCGTTAAATTTGTTTTGGGTGTCGAACACGTCGTTCCGGGCGATTGTCGTTCCCACCGCCACCAGGTTCGCGAAGTTGGCGTCTTGCACGGTGAGCGCGGAGCCGACATTCAAGGCATCGTCGATGCGGGTGTATTGGTAGCCGCCGATCACATCGATGCGGTAGCCGGGGCCGCGGTCCATCAAAACGGTGCCGAAAAATTCGGCGCCCCAGAAGTCGTTCGTGAGGTTGGCGTTGATCGACCCCGAAGACATCACCGCATTGCCAAAGGCCGGGTCGGTGAAGGCGATCAGGTCGGCCGCTTGCACAATATTATTAGGATCGGTGACATTGGTGAACGGCCGGGCCAAGTTCGGCGTTCCTCCCGAAAGCGCGTTGTAATCGACGCGATCTTGGCCGACGAAATACGCTCGACCGCCGAAGCTGATTTCATGGAGGTCGTCGGTCCAGAGGCCGGCGGTAATTCTCCCGCCCTGCTGCAATCCGTCGTCGTAGCGTTGGTCGCCGAAGAGAATTTGAGCGTTGGGCAGAACACCAATCGCCGAGCGGGCGGTGCCGGCGGGGCTGGTCGTGGCGAGCGCGGGCGCCGATTGGCCTTGCCGCCACCAGAGTAGGTATTCGACACTTCCGAAAAAGGGCGATACGCCTTTGTCGTGTCCACAAACTCCGACCACGCCGCCACAGGTGCCGCATGTTTCGCCGCCGTAGGCGTCGCCACCGCCGATTGAGGTGTCTTGAGCGACCGGTTGCAGACCGAGAGGCATCTGGTAGGCAGCCGGAAATACGCTATTAGGCGGCGGCATTTGCGGGCCATGTTGCGGCATGTAACCTTGGGGCGGCCCTTGTTGGGGCATGTAACCTTGGGGCGGCCCTTGTTGGGGCATGTAACCTTGAGGCGGCCCTTGTTGGGGCATGTAACCTTGAGGCGGCCCTTGTTGGGGCATGTAACCTTGGGGCGGCCCTTGTTGGGGCATGTAACCTTGGGGCGGCCCTTGTTGGGGGACGAAACCGGCAGGCTGCGGCCCATAACCTTGCGGCCCGCCGGGGTAGGGCGATTGCGAGAATCCTTGTTGGGTTGCGATAAGCGTGACAACCGCAATCGCGATAATCGATGTTTTGCACTTCATGTTCAATACTCAGGTTTTCACTAGAGCAACGACGACTGTCACTTCGAGCAAGGCATATACCACCGAAACTCGGCGCGGGCTCACAAAGACCGGGCGCTGAAATTGACGGGAATACCAATTGTGTCGGCGTTATTGGTTGTGACAGTTGATAAAATTCTGGCGGTCATTCCAGGTAGCACGAATATCACGGAGAAAAAGGTGTTTTGAGGTTCGGGGATTGCCTCGACGCCCCTGATTGAGAACAATGCATCAAAAAGGCGCTTGCCAACTTATCCAAAGAGACGTATCCACTTATGTGGAAAAAGGTTATAGGCTCCAGGCAAGTGCAGGATGGCTGTCGGCGGCTCTCTTTTTTCCGGAGAAGCTGGGTCGAATCGTGTTGCCGCGATGGGAAACGGCCCGACTTAGTAAGGACGTTCGCCCAGCCTACGCCCGTGAAAAACAATCGCCTGAATACAGCAGACAAACTCGCAAAGCCGCCCAAAACACGATTGTTCGTAGTAGGTTCTTAGTAGACAAACGCCACTACTGGTCGGAACGAGCCCCAAACATGACCCAGACCGACACACCCGCCGACGACACACCCGCCGCAACCATAACCGCCGAAGACGCTGCCGAAACCAAGCCGCTAGGCGCCGCCAGTCCTATTCCGCAAGGCCTACAAGCGGCTCTCAAGGGCGTGGGGGGGATTCGCATGGCTCGCTGGGCGGGCCTCTTGCCGCAAGTTGAAACGCACGAAGCCCGCTACGCCCAAATGAGCGACCACGAGCTTCGTAAGGAAAGTTTGTCGTTGCGGTACCGCATCAAATCGGGCGAAACTTCGGCCAGCGTCTTGCCTGAAGCCTACGCATTGGTGCGTTTGACAGCCCAACGCGTGTTAAATATGCGCCATTTTGATGTCCAAATTCTGGGCGGTATCGCTATTTTTCATGGCAGCATCGCCGAAATGCAGACCGGCGAAGGCAAAACACTCACCGCCACGCTGCCGATGTATTTACACGCCTTGGCGGGCAAGGGTGCGCACTTGGCCACCGTGAACGACTACCTTGCAGCGCGTGATGCGGAAATCATGGCGCCGGTGTACGAAAATCTGGGCATGAGCGTGGGCGTGATTCAAACGCAAATGAGCCAGCCCGACCGCAGAACCGCCTACGCCTGCGATATCACCTACGGAACCGCCAAGGAGTTTGGCTTCGACTTTCTCCGCGACCGCCTGCTCATTCGCCGTATCAACCAAGTGAATTCCGATATTTTTGGCGGTGGAAGCCGGGGCGGCTCCGGCGGAGAGAAGCCGGTCCAACGAGAGGCGTACTTCTGTCTGGTCGACGAAGCCGACAGCGTGTTGATCGACGAAGCCCGCACCCCGCTGATCATTAGCGCCTTGCCCGGCGACGACGAACAGATCGCGGTGGCCTGTTATGGCTGGGCGCATAAGGTTCAGGGCGAATTCGTGGAGGATGAAGATTACGAATACGATTACGAGAAGAAAAAGGTCGAACTGCTGATGCAGGGGCGGCAGAAAGTGCGCTCGCTGCAACATCCCGAAGGCATTCGCGACGTCGGCCTGATCGACCTGTACGAATACATCGAACGGGCGATTAAGGTCAAGCGAGATTTTCACCTCGACCGCGAATATGTAGTGCGCGAAGGCGAAATCGTGATCGTTGATGAATCGACCGGCCGCTTGGCGGAAGGCCGAAAATGGCGCGACGGCATCCATCAGGCCATTGAAGCGCAAGAGGGCGTGGAAGTGACGGTCGCCACCGGGCAAGCCGCCAGAATCACCGTGCAAGATTTGTTCCTGCGTTACAAATTTCTCGCCGGTATGACGGGCACGGCCAGCACGTCGGCCAAGGAACTCAAGAAAATCTACAAGACGGCGGTGGTGAAAATACCCACCAACCGCCCCACGCGCCGCGCCAACTGGCCAGACAGGGTGTTTGGCGTCGCTCAGGAAAAATGGGAAGCCGTGGTCGAAGATATCGTCAAACTCCACGCCGAAGGGCGGCCGATGTTGGTCGGCACGCGGTCGATCAAAAAATCCGAGCTGCTTTCGCAAATGCTCGCCGCCAAAGGCGTGCCGCATAAAGTTCTCAATGCCCGACGCGTGGCCGAAGAAGCTGAAATCGTTGCGCAGGCCGGCCAAATGGGCAAAGTGACCGTGGCCACCAACATGGCAGGACGCGGCACCGACATCAAACTCGGCGAGGGCGTCCCGGAGTTGGGCGGTCTGCACGTGATTTGCACGGAATTGCACGACTCCGCGCGTATCGACCGCCAACTCGTCGGCCGTTGCAGCCGGCAAGGAGATTTGGGCAGTTTCCAGTTTTACCTCTCCCTCGACGACGACATTCTCAAGGAAGGCCTTGGCGACGAAAAAGCCAAACGGCTGACCAGCGCCGGCGAAGCGGGCGGCGTGCGGTCGTCGTCCATTTTTCGCAAGAGCCAAAAACGCGTGGAAAGCAAGCAGTTCCGCGACCGCCGCATTCTGCTCTACCACGAAAAACAACGGAAGAAATTGCAACGCGAAATGGGGCAAGACCCCTTCCTCGACAGCCCTGACTAGCCGCCGTTGGAGTGCGCGCCGGGCTGCCTTTGGCAAACGGGGCGGGGTTGTGTATAGTCTTTTGTCGAAGGTTACGCTTCGCACAGGACTCGTCCGGAATTTACATGCCGAATTAAAAGCCCGGCATTTTCAAAATACCGGGCTTTTCTGAACGAAACGGTAACTTATTTCAGGACTATTTCTCCGGACCATCTATCCAGTCGAGAAGGCAATTCTCCGCTGGTATTAGCAAAGGTTGCACACCAATGAATCTTCTCGCACATGTCACACCGACCGAAGCTCCGTTGGGCCTGATCTTCTTTCTCAGCGGATTTGCCAGCGGAATGCTCGCCACCGGCGCTGTATGGGCCTATTTGGCCAAATACCGCCGCGCCCCGTCTGGCGACTGATCGCGCGTTCAGCGAACTGCCGCCCGCAGCAAACGCAGGCTATTGAAGATCACCAGCAGCGAAACGCCCATATCGGCGGCGATGGCCATCCCCAATGATGAAACGCCCACCAGAGCCAGCAGCATCACGGCTGCTTTCACGGCCAGGGAAAAAACGATGTTCTGGCGGATGATCGCCAGCGTGCGGCGCGAATGGCCGATCAGCCAGGGCAGCTTGGAGAGGTCGTCCGACATCAAGGCGATATCGGCCGTTTCGATCGCCGCATCGCTCCCCATGACCCCCATGGCAATGCCGACCGAAGCCAGCGAAAGCGCGGGGGCGTCGTTCACGCCATCGCCCACCATGGCCACTTGTTTGTAACGTTCGACCAACTTCTGCACGTGGTCAACCTTTTCTTCAGGCAGCAGGCCGGCAAACACTTCGTCGACGCCCACCTCTTTGGCGACCGCCCGGGCGGCGTCTTGGTTGTCGCCGGTGAGCATGATCAAATGCCCCACGCCCGCGGCGCGCAACTGCTGGAGGGCTTGCGCCGCCTCAGGACGCGGTGCATCGGCCAAGCCGATCACTCCCCAAACCTGGCGGTCGTCGCCGACAATCACCACGGTGCGCCCGGCGCGCCGCAATTGCTCCAACTGCTCGCTCAGAGCCGCCGTTTCCAGTTGCCGCTCGGCCATTTGCTTGGGTGAGCCCAGCCAAAATGAAACGCCTTCGATGCGCCCCCGCACGCCTTTTCCAGGAATACTTTCGCAATCTTCGGCGGCGGGGATTTCCACATTACGCTGATTCGCATGGGCCACAATCGCGCGGGCTAACGGGTGGTTGCTATGCGATTCCAACGCCGCGGCGCGCTGGAGCAACTCGTTTTCAGTACGTCCTTCCAGCGGCACAAGATCGAGCACGCCAAAGACGCCGGTGGTCAGGGTGCCTGTTTTATCGAAAGCGATCGCGCGCAGTTTGGAGGGCGCTTCCACATACACGCCGCCTTTCAACAACACTCCCCGCCGCGCCGCCGACGCCAACGCCGCCACAATGCTGACCGGCGTGGAAATCACCAGCGCGCAAGGGCAGGCGATCACCAACAAAACCAACGAACGATACAGCCACACCACCCAGGGTGCGCCGACCAGCAGCGGCGGTAAAAGAAAAACCGCAACGGCCATCGCCATCACCACCGGAGTGTAGACGCGGGCGAATCGCTCCACCCATTGTTCGCTCGGCGCCCGGCGGGATTGTGCTTCCCCGACCATGCGAATGATGCGCGCCAGCGTTGTATCGGCAGCCGGTTTGGTGGTTTGAATTTGTAGCAGGCCCGATCCGTTAATCGTGCCGGCGAACACCTCGGCGCCGGCGTTCTTCGACACCGGCGCGCTCTCGCCCGTGATCGGCGCTTGATTGACGTCGCTTGCGCCTTGCACGACTTTTCCGTCGAGCGGGATTTTCTCCCCCGGTCGTACGCGAATCATCGCTCCGACGGCCACCTGCTCCGCCGCCACCTCCTGTTCCGAACCGTCGTCGGCGCAGAGGTGGGCCGTGAGCGGAGTCAACTCCATGAGGGCCGCAATCGCCCGGCGGGCCTTGCCCACGCTCCACGACTCCAAAAGCAACGACACCGAAAACAGAAACGCCACCGCCGCCGCTTCAAACCAATCGCCAATGCCGGCCGCTCCCACAACGGCGGTCAGCATTAGCAGATTCATATCGGGACGCATCGCCACGGCCGCCCGCCAGGCTTTGGGCGCGACCATCCAAACACCAGCCGCGATGCCAACCAGATACAGTAGAATCGCCGTAACCGGCAGAGCGCCGCCCGCCGCCCCGCTCAAAGCCGCTACGGCGCCGCCAGCGTTCCAAGCATGCACTGAAAAACCCGCCGCGCAAAACAGCCCGCTGACAATCGTCGCGGCCAGCCGGACGTTCGCTCCACGCGATCCGTTTTGGCTTTGCGCGTCGGGCTCATCACGCCAGACTTCCGCCCGCATTCCCGTGCGGGCAACCGCCTCTATGACGGCTTGGCTATCGATTTCGCTGGCGCCGGGTGTAACCAGCAGTTTCGCGTTGAGCAGATCGAAGGCAAGCTGTTCGTCGGATTCGACCAGCGGCAGTAATTCGCGTTTGAGCAGGGCCACTTCTTCGGCGCAGTCCAATCCGTCAACTTTGAATGCCAACGTGGCGTTTATTGTGGACATGTGTGTGTATTATTCTTAAGGTGAGCGGCAGTCGTGTTTCATGCATTCGCGAGATCTCGCAGCGCGGTCGGCGAATCGGACGCGAAAGTTGAGCCCATTGTAAAAAATTCACGGCATTTTTTGTGTTTTTTACAACAGACGGCGCCCGCCCGCAATGCGAAAATTATTTATATCTGCTTGTGAACACGTAACTTACGTCGTCTGAAGGGCGGGCGCCGGAACCCCGGACCGTGTTTGGCCTGAAAATCGCATCTTGCAGCCTGACAGGTTCAGGCAAGGATGTCTGGGCCATAGATTTGCGAGAGGCTCTTGAAAAAGGGCGTTTCGTTCGGAAGGAGTCGGGAGGGTTCTCTGTGTACGAGATGGTTCCTGGAGTTGAGGTTTGGCTCGCGATTTGCGTTCCCATTCTTGGCCTGAGCAGTGTGTTCCTGGCCCGATGCACTGAACACAGCAGCCTCTTTTGGCCGCAGAAATTCATGTTTTTGCAGATATTTGTCGTCGGCGCCGCGACATTGGCGTCGTTGGCCAATGGAGGTTCACTCTGGGCGGTCTACGGCGCGGCTCTGGCCCTCATGGCGGTGGGCGCCACGGTGGAATTCACACCACGACGAAATATCTCGTTCTAGGCTTTGTTTCAAAAACCCCTATGGGGTTGGGCGTCGTTCATCCAGACGTCGTACGATGACCTTCCAAGGCTGTCGAAATGTCGCCTTTCGCTCTCCGAAAGCAGCGTGTTTCGTTTCTTTCGCGGCGCCAAAGACGACCATGAAAAAGCCGCACGGCCCTAAAGAACAGTCCCGAAATAAGTTCCCCGTTGTAGCTCAAGAAGCCCGGCATTTTGAAAATGCCGCGCGTTTAACTCGGGAAATTCTCATTCGCCGCTCGCCCTCCTTCGCCTATCGTCGCACTCCTCGCTTGCATGCTCCGCCGGAAAGCGGGTACGATTCCTCCCAGCAGACGGCTCTCCTCGACACGTGCAGACGAAGCGAACATGCGAGATATCGCGAGATGAAAACTTTCCAAGCGACGCGGCTTTTTTTTGACCGAGCAGCCGATTTGATCGACATGGAGCCGAGTTGGCGAGAGATTCTCACTACGCCGAATCGAGAAGTGCAAGTTCGAATCATCATCACCCTGGACGATGGCCGCATCGCTTCGTTCCTCGGATACCGCGTGCAACACAACGCCGCGCGAGGCCCCATGAAAGGGGGCATGCGATACCACCCTCAGGTGGATCTTGACGAAGTGCGCGGTTTGGCCTCCTTGATGACCTGGAAAACCGCCCTGGCCAATTTGCCTTACGGCGGCGCCAAGGGCGGCATTCGCATCGATCCTCGGCAATTTTCTCGGGCGGAAATGCGGCGGGTCACACGGAAGTTCATCGACCAAATACACGACGTGATTGGCCCAGACACCGACATTCCCGCTCCCGATATGGGCTCCGGGTCTGCCGAAATGGCCTGGATGCGTAATCAATGGGAAAAATATCACGGTTTCAATCCGGCTTGCGTGACGGGGAAACCGGTCGAGCATTACGGCGCCAAGGGAAGAGAAGAAGCCACCGGGCGCGGCGTCGGCCTGATGGCCTGCAAACTCATGCGCCGTTTGGGGCGCCGGGCGGGGCAAACAAGCGTCGCGATTCAAGGGTTTGGCAACGTCGGTTCGCATGCCGCGAAGTTTTTAACGGAATCAGATTTTTGCATCGTCGCAATTAGTGATATCAGCGGCGCCTATTATAATCCTCAAGGGCTCGATATTCCGGCCGCGCTGCGCCACTACCTCGATCACGACAGCTCGCTCGAAGGGTTGGAGCAAGGCCGTCGGATCAGCAACGGCGAGTTACTGCAACTCGATGTCGACATGCTGATTCCAGCGGCGTTGGGAGGCGTGATCACAAAAGATAATGTCGACGGCGTGCGCGCCTCGATCATCATCGAGGCGGCGAACAATCCGCTCTCACCCGCCGCCGACGCCACGCTGCACGAACGAGGCGTGATCGTGCTGCCCGACATTCTGGCAAATGTGGGCGGTGTTACGGTGAGCTATTTCGAGTGGGTGCAGAACCGGCAGCACTACAAATGGGGCCTGAATCGGGTGCGGCAGGAACTCGACCACGTTCTCGCCCAAGCGTTCGAAAGTGTTTGGGAGGAAGCCGCCAAACATCGGGTCAGCTTGCGCACCGCTGCGTATCTCATTGGCGTGCGGCGCGTGCAACAAACCATGGAGTTGACCAGCGTCGAGTAAACCCGTCGAGTAAACCCGTCGAGTAAACCCGTCGAGTAAACCCGTCGAGTAAACCCGTCGAGTAAACCGCCAAACAACAAACCGCTACAAACGCCGTTCAGGAACCGTTCCGAATTCAGTTCCCGGTTGTAGCTCAAAAAAGCCCGGCATTTTCAAAATGCCGGGCTTTTAATCCGGTAGGTATATTCGGGACGGCTCCTCAGTCGTTGGAGCCGATGTCTTGCGTGAATGCTTGTTGCAGCAGATCGTTTTCAGACCGTTCATGGCGAAGGAAACTCCGGCGAAATTGCTGAAATTCGTCGGTGTGTTTTGTCCACCAAGCGTCGTGGGGAGAGTCTTCCTGAGCGTGCGAATGGACTCGCTCCAACATCTGGCACATGCCACAATGCTCGTCCATGAGTGTCTGTGCCTGCTCCGAAAGCCACGGCGCTTGTTTCACCACGGTTTTGAAAAATCCCTGCTCGTGCTCTTCATGGTCGAAATGCGATTGCAGAGTTTCGATCAGGCCGGCTAGCAGAACGCTCACGTCGTTACGGTTCGCCTTTTTCTCAGCGACCATGGCGCCCCACGTCGCGAGGAGTTTTTCCAGATTCGCATGCTCCTGTTCATGAGCATCGAATGCAACGATCGATTGGTCTGATTCTTTCATCGCCAAGTTCCTCCTAGCAAACGTGGTTGCTCGAAACCGCACTCGCCATCGGCTCAAGAACGAAGCCAAGGCCAAAAAGACCGGACCGCCCCGCATGCTTGCGATTTCGGGATCCTCATATCTATATTATACTAGGCGATGGCAATTATCAAGAGCCTGAATGCGGTTCGGGGGGAGTCCTGAAGTAAGTTCCCGGCTGTCGCTCGAAAAAGCCCGGCATTTTCAAAATGCCGGGCTTTTAATTCGGCTAATTCGGATGGTAAATTCAGGACGGTTCCTCAACATGCGAATGCTGGATAGCGCGCCCCTGAATCCCCTTCAGTCACCCCCCAACAGTGCTGTTTATTAGCTTATGCAATGCTGCGGAAAATACACGATTGGCGACTTTTCCGAACGAGGGAGGGAGTGTTTTTGCCACGGATGTCAGTTAAAGTTGCACGCAGTTTGTGTTCCGACTGTTTTCATCGGCGGCTCAAATCGCGGGCGGCGTTTCGTCGGGCGGGTTTTGACGAAGTCTGAGTTCCAAATTCTCCGGAAAGAAAGTATAAAACGTGGACATCCTCGAAGCGATGCAGGGCCGGGCGTCAACGCGAGCGTATCTCGACAAAGCGGTTCCGCGAGAATTGGTGGAGCGCGTTCTCGAAGCGGCGCGCTGGGCGCCGTCGGGCGTCAATACGCAGCCCTGGCTGGTGTGGGTCGCGAGCGGGGCGACGAAAAAAAGAATCGGCGACGACATCGTCGCGGCGCGGCAAGCCGGGCAGGAGCCGAACCCCGACTACAAATATTACCCCGATAAAATCGGCGAACCGTATCGGTCTCGACAAAAGGCCTGTGGATTCGCTCTCTACAACGCGTTGGGCATCCAGCGGCAAGACATCGAGCGCCGCACCGAGCAATGGATGAAGAACTACCATGGTTTCGGGGCGCCGGTCGAGCTGTTTGTCTTTATCGATTCCGCATTGGAAAAAGGCTCTTGGGTCGATACCGGAATGTTTCTCCAGAATGTCATGCTGGCGGCGCGTGGCTGTGGATTGGCCACCTGCCCGCAAGCCGCCATGGCCGAGTTCCCCGATATTGTACGTGGGCATCTAGAGGTTCCGCCGACGCTTTCGCTGGTGTGTGGCGTCGCCTTGGGGTATCCCGACTGGGTTCACCCCGTCAACGGCTACCGCACCGAACGCGAGCCCGTGGCGAATTTCACCACGTGGTGCGAGTAATCGACCGTTGGAGTTCATGCTTTAGCATCGAGCGGAAAATTAGTGTCGTAGCCATGCTCGCCAGAGCGTGGGATGGTTCACCGCTCACCCACCGTCTGGCGACGATGACCAACTTTAAGGGGTCAGGAGCAATAGTGTTCGGCACGGTATTTGCGCATTGAAAGTCACGCATCTTTGGCACGGCATTTGCGCATGAGGGTCGGGTGAGCGGATGGTCCGCCAAACTGACAGTCGAGCCCGTGAGGTCAAAAAATTGAAACCAAGCGTAAGTTTGGCCGGAATCTAGTGTTAGACGACCTTGATTGGCGAAATGTCGGCCGAGATTTGTTTCCGGCTGGGCCGCGCAAGGCTGAGGTAGGTTCAAGAAGGCGTCGAATGCGGGGGCGGCGCGTACCGCGTGCGCAGTTGCTGCGGCGATTTGTGCGAGAAGTGAAGTGGATCTACTACGCCGCATCGCGGTAGTAGTATTTTAGTATTCCGCCAAGCCGTTCGCGGCATTTGATCTGGCCGGCGACTTGCCCGACTTCGTCGCCCGGGTCGATGATCTTGTTTTCCAAGCCCTGATGGTTTCTTTCTACGTGATAATGAGCGAGGAATTGTCTGACGACATTTCGCAAAGAGTTCTCGCCAAAGAGAATCATCCGGGTTGTGTAACATTCTTTCTGTAAAAACACAGAGGCAGTCCGGCGTAGCGTAGCGAAGCCGGGCTGCCTCTGGTAGGCCGCTTGAAAAGAGTGGGCCAAGTTGATCTTCTTCTCGCGGAACGTTACCTATGCGAAAGGAG